>JAZKEA010000752.1:0-6762 GCA_040387315.1 Armatimonadota bacterium
GGCTGTACGCCCAGATCAAAGCCGAAAAAGGTCATCTCGATATTTTGTTCGCGAACGCGGGCAGCGGCGCTTTCCTGCCGCTCGGCGAGATCACCGAGGAGCACTACGACTCCATTTTTTCGACCAATGTCAAGGGGGTCCTCTTTACGGTGCAGAAAGCCCTGCCGCTGCTTTCCGAGGGCGCTTCTATTATCCTGAACGCTTCCATTGCGTCGATCAAGGGTGCTCCGGCGTTCAGCGTGTACAGTGCGACCAAAGCGGCGCTGCGCTCCTTTGCCCGCAGCTGGACGCTGGACCTCAAGGGACGTGGCATTCGCGTCAATGCTGTCAGTCCCGGCGTGGTGCCGACACCCGGTTACGATCACCTGGGTTTGACCGTGGAGCAAATACAGGGCTTTATCGCCGCTCAGGTAAATGCCATTCCCCTCGGGCGCGTCGGTACGCCGGATGAGATCGCCAAAGCGGTCGTCTTTCTCGCCTCTGATGACAGTTCATTCGTGAACGGCATCGAGCTTTTTGTTGATGGTGGTATGGCGCAGATCTAGGGAGATCTAGTTAGATCTAGGGATACCGCTTACCCCATTCGGCGCTCAGCCTTCGCCCCCGGCGCACGCGTTCTTTCCCTCTCTCGTAAGCTAGAGAGGGAAAAAGGGAGCTATAACACAGCTTCGCTGTGTGAGGCAACAAAGGGTAAAATCCGAATAGCCCGGTAAGCGGTTCTTCCTGCTTCGTGGCGGGCCAGCCTCCTCGCACCCGCCACGCCGATTCCACGTTTTTCATTCGACAGAAGCGATGCCGATAACCGCTCAAGTTTTTAGAAATAAATGATTGACCAGACGCTTATTTACGGGATATAGTGTAAAGCATGGCCCGACCTAAGAGCGAAGACAAACGAAACGCGATCCTTGCGGCGGCGATACGAGTGATCGTGACGCAGGGACTGAGTGCGCCGACAGCGACCATTGCTCATGAGGCGGGCGTGGCGAACGGCTCTCTGTTCACGTACTTTAAGACAAAAGCGGACCTGCTCAACCAGCTCTATCTTGAACTGAAAACAGAAATGGGAACCGCGGCTCTCGCGGGGCTCCCCCCCGATGCTGCGATCCGCGATCAGATGTTTCACTTCTGGTCTAACTGGATGCGATGGGCAACGTCCAACCCGGAAAAGCGACGCGTTATGGCGCAGCTCACCGTTTCCGAGGAGATAACGCCGGAGACCCGAATTGCCGCCGGTAAAAGTATGGCAAGAATCGGTGAGCTCCTGGAGCAGGTTCGTGCTTACGGCCCGATGTCGGAAGCGCCGATGGGACTGGTTGCGCAAATGATGGATGCCCTTGTAACGGCGACCGAAAACTATATCCTGGGCGATCCGGACAATGCCGAGGCCCACTCAAGAACAGGTTTTGAAGCGCTTTGGCGCATTATGGGCAGCGCGTAAATTTTTTTCGCCCCAAAAATGACTGACTAGACAAGCACTAAAAAGATCAATTCAGTTTAAAAGGACAAAACGATGGCTAAGACGACGGCGAACTGGACAACCTCGGACATTCCCTCTCAGCAGGGCCGATTGGCGGTTATCACCGGCACGGGAGGACTTGGATTTGAAGATGCTCTCGCCCTGGCGCGGGCGGGTGCCGAGGTCATCATCGCGGGCCGAAATCCCCAGAAAGGCGCGGATGCGGTTGCGAAAATACGCGCCAGTGTGCCGTCGGCAAACGTCCAATTCGAGCAGGTCGATCTTGCCAGTCTTGCGTCCATCGCGGATTTCGGCGCACGGATGCGGAGTCAAAGAAACAGTCTTGACCTGCTTATCAACAACGCCGGTGTGATGGTGCCGCCCCGGCGGCAGGTAACTTCGGACGGCTTCGAGCTGCAGTTGGGCACCAACTATCTGGGCCACTTTTTCCTTACTGCTCAGCTGATACCGCTTTTGAGCGAAGGGAAGAACGCACGCGTGGTCACGCTGTCGAGCGTCGCTGCCCGGGACGGCGCGATTAACTTCGACGACCTGCAGGCGGAGCGCAGTTACCATCCGATGCGAGTCTACAGCCAGTCCAAGCTTGCCTGCCTGCTATTTGCCTTCGAGCTGCAGCGTCGCAGCGAGGCAGGTCGTTGGGGTATTACCAGCATTGCAGCGCATCCCGGTATTTCCCGCACCGATCTTCTGCACAATGCTCCCGGCCGCTGGAGCGCGATGGGCATGGCGCGGACTTTCCTGTGGTTCCTGTTCCAGCCCGCGTCTCAGGGCGCACTCTCGACCCTCTTTGCCGCGACCTCGCCCGAAGCGAAGGGAGGCGGCTACTACGGTCCTGCGGGATTTGCGGAGACCCGTGGCGTGCCCGCGGAGGCTGCTGTCCCAAAACAGGCATTGGACAAACAAGCCGCATCCCATCTGTGGGAAATTTCGGAACGCCTCACCGGTATGACGATCTCAATACCTGACGCGGCCACAGTCAACCCCAGGAAGTTTTAGACGGACGACTGCCAGCTCAAGTCGCTCCTTGATGGCACGGCACTCGTCTAACCTTTGTTCACTTTTCTAAAGATAAGCGTCATTGTCTTCGCATCCAGTGACTCCATATCCACCAGCCTCAATGCTTTGACCATTTTCAGCGTTGTGGTCTTGTACTTTTGGAAGTGCGGAGTTTTGAGGTGCGCCTCGTACGCGCCGCGGCTGGCGTAGATTTCCAGAATCCGGATCTGCGTCGGATTTTCTTTCTCCTGCATCGGGAAGATGCAGACAACGCCCGGCTCTAACCGGACCGATGCTTCCGCTTCCTCTTTCAGGAGAGCGTTATACTCTGCGAGGTGGTTTGGGTGAATCTCAATCTCCGAAAGACGCACCAGCATTTCGTTTTCTCATTTCTAATCGGATCTGATCTAATCGGATCTGACGAAGGTACTGACTCTAGCGAGTTGTGCTTCAGTAATGCTCGAAAGCATACCACAGGAAAATTTCTCAAGGCGCTATTTTTTCATTCTCGTACCGGGCCTTGAATCGTTCTCGCAGCACCTGATAATCAGGGTTGTTACGCGCTTCCTGCCAGCGGGCATAGAAGATACGCGCCGACTCCGCTTTTACCGGGTCCTCAGGAGTGCGGGGTAGTTCCGCACGCCCATGCGCTCCGCTCTGGCCCTTCTTATCATCGGGTACCGGACCGTCGTACTTTTTGCCGCCTTTGTGGTTGGCATAGCGACGCGAGCGGGTGTAGCCCATCTGCAGAAACTTGCGGGCCATATCCGCGCCCACGAAGTCGCCCTGCTTTAGATAGTCTTCAAAAAGCTGGAAGATCTTCTCCGAAGACTCTTTAGCAGCTTCCGGTGTGGCGAACCGCCAGTGGGGCAGGATCTCGCTTTTGTAGGGCTCGACAAGCAGAACCCCCTGCTCGCCCTTCCCCACACGATACAGTTCCGGCTGGGCGCGGAAGTCCGTGTTACGGAAGTCCAAGTCGTAGGGAAACGTGCTGCTTGAACTCTTTGAACTCTTTGAACTCTTTGAACTACTAACAGTGCGCATACCTCAAATGTACCCACGCGCCGGGATTCGCACGAGGTCGCCCGTTTATTTGACCTCGCTCAGATAATCCTGAAGCGAGGTCGGGCCGCGCTCCACGACGCCTTTGGGTGGGAACACCCCCTGAAGCGTTATCCGGGTCATGTTCTCGACGCGTTGTCGACCGGAGGTTTCGGGCGACGACACGACCGTCCTCGCGCCCGCGCCGCCGACAGCCCCACCTTATAGCCGACGCTCACCTTAACCCCCCGAAGAATTCCGGCGATAGTTCCGTTTAAAAACGGCGGGCTCTAGTGCTCCCGTCTTGACTTCCTCAGGTTACTGAGTGTAAACTCAGTAAATACGTGGCACGACCGATCACTATCACCGACGAGCGGATCTTGGACGCGGCCCGCGCCGTCTTCCTGAAGGACGGCTTCAACGCGTCCACCATAGAGATCGCGCGTCTGGCGGGCGTGGCGGAAGGAACCCTCTTTCGCCGCTTCGCCACCAAGGAAGGACTCTTCCAGGCCGCCTTAAAACCGCCTGCAGTCCCTTCGTGGGTGCGAGAACTTGACAATCTCTCGGGGCAAGGGGATATGCGTGACAACCTGATGCGGCTCGTCCGCGAGATCGTCCGCTTCGCGCAGGAGAGAATACCGTTCGCGATGCTTCGGTGGAGCCATAAGCCCGCTTCGTCCGACTCCGTCTCCGCGGATGAGGGTGCGTCAGCCGTCGCGCGAGATAGCCGCCGCCTCGCACTGTTCCTCCAGAAGGAGATGGACCGTGGGCGGTTGCGTCCCTGTCGCGTTGATATGGTGGCACGCCTGCTTATGGGGCCATCTCTCAATCTTGTACTCGACAGTGTCGTGAACAAGCAGCCACTCACTCCCGAAGAGATCGAACGGTTCACCACGGATCTAGTCGAGACGCTCTGGCAGGGTATTGCTCCACCAGCGGTATGATCCCTGGCAAAACCAACCCGGCTTTAAAGCGGCGTGTTCCGCGAAGAGGATGGCACGGGTGTTGAGATATTAATGCATCGGTATGCACATTGGAAAAGAGGTGAAAATTATGTCGTTTGTCCTGCGAACTGAAGTCATTCTCGCCGTCGCACTGCTGCTGCTGGGTCTGCCCTGCATTGCTGCGGCTGCGCAGAACAATTCCTCCACGCCAACCCTGCCGCCGCGACGGGCGATCCCCAGACCAGGACCCGTCCCGCTGCCGATCCTGCCTGCCCTGCCGCGTTACGACGATACTTCCTTCTACGCCGAGACCAACGTGCCGCACGGAAAGGTCGTTCAGGTTACCTACAAGAATTACGCTGGCAAGGAAAAGCGTCTGCACGTCTACCTGCCGCCGGATTACGATACCAACACCGGGGCCCGCTACCCCGTGCTGTACCTGAACCACGGCGGCGGCGAAGACGACTCCAAGTGGACCGCCATCGACCCAGACAAAGGCGGCGGACACGCACACCGTATCCTGGACAACCTGATCACCGCGAAGACGGCGAAACCGATGATCATTGTCATGCCTAATACAAGAGAGCTCGCCTCTCGGACCCCGCCGACTCCAGGCACGCTGGACGACTGCTCGCGAGAGTTCCTCCAGGACATCATCCCGTATGTGGACAGCCATTACCGTACGAAAGCGACCCGCGAGAGCCGGGCTCTCGCCGGGCTCTCCATGGGCGGCTTCGTTGTTATGAACACCGGACTCTCCCACCTCGACACCTTCGGCGAACTCTACGTCTACAGTTCCGGCTACTTCCCCGATCAGCTGGCGGCTGTCGAGGAAAGCTTCAAGGCGGTCCTCGAGGACCCGAAGACCAACGAGTCCCTGCTGCGCGTGCCGCTCTATATGGCGGAGGGCGAAACGGACATCGCTCTAAAGAACGGACAGGCAACACTTGCGATCTTCAACCGGTACGGCCTGCGCAACTTCTGGGTCCTCAGCTCCGGTGGGCACGAGTGGGACAACTGGCGCCGCTACCTGTGGCAGACCGCACAGATCATGTTCCCCGAAAGCGCCCCATAAATCACTGAGGTACTACTGTCAACATTACAAGGAGTGTAGAAATGACACGCGCCCAACTCATCCGCAGCTTCGTGAAGCCCCTGGCCTCCGTCGCACTTTTAACGGTTTTCCTGAAAGCACAACCAATCATGGCACAGACTCCCAACCAACCCCCGACTCCACCGGCTTCGACCGACAGGATGGTGGCAATCGATATCCCCGCGCAGCCCGATGCGATAGAGCTCGGCACCGGTCCGCTGCCGGGTGCGACCGCGACGGAGGCATGGCACCGGCAGTACGGCAGCCTGTTTGCGCGCAACGTCACCGTCGCCACCCTCAGGCCCTTCCTGCCAGACCCGTCGAAGGCGACCGGTGCCGCGGTGATCGTCGCGCCCGGCGGCGGCTTCCGCACGCTGTCGATGGAGAATGAGGGATGGAACGTCGCCCGTGCACTCGCCGACAAGGGCGTCGCCGCCTTCGTGCTCAAGTACCGTCTCAACCAGACCCCGGCAGACTTTGAAGCCTTCGCGCGTCCGCCCGCCCCGGCACCGCGCCCCGCAGGCAGCCCGGCGGGTGCTCCCCCGGCGCCGCGCCCTTCTCCCGGAGATATGGCAGCCCGCATCGCACCCCAAATAGCTGATGCCAACGCCGCCTTCGCTCTCATCCGCGCCAATGCGACGAAGTGGCATGTCGACCCTGACCGCATCGGCATGATCGGGTTCTCCGCGGGCGCGATGCTCACCATGGCGACCACCCTGAACAGCCGTGAGGCCAAACCGGCCTTCATCGGCAGTATCTACGGCGGCTTGTCGGCGGTGGATGTCCCGCCGGACGCGCCGCCTCTGTTCGCGGCGATCGCCGCCGACGATCCGTTGTTTCCCGTGGGCTTCGGCTTGATCGAAGCCTGGCGCAAGGCCAACCGTCCCGTCGAGCTGCACTACTACGAACAGGGAGGACACGGCTTCGGCATGTACCCCAAGGAAACCACCAGCACCGGCTGGTTCGACGCCTTCAGCAAGTGGATCGGCATGCACGGCTACTTAAAAGCGAAAAAGTAGCTCTGGCGGATTATCCGGCATCAGTTGGACTCTTTAGCCAGCCCCGGTTTCGGCTCCGCGTCGCCAGTCTATGCGGTGCCGCCCTGCGTGTAGCGATAAAACGTGGTGCGGGATATCCCGAGCGTCTTGCAGATGCTCGGGATGCCGTGGCCCGAACCGTCGACAGCCCGGCCCGTGTGCGCTCTCGGATGA
>JAZKEA010000753.1:0-7099 GCA_040387315.1 Armatimonadota bacterium
GTACCGACACCGACGGACTGTACCAGAGCTAAAGCCCGCTCCTCGCTGATCCGCAGACGCCCCGCCAGCGCGATGTTTCGGATTCGCCGCCGCAGGACATTCAGCCCAGATGCGACCGCAGGCGAGAGAGCGCGCGGCTGGGGATCACCGCTCATAATCGCGAACAGACCTGGATGGGCAAGACCGAACGCGATATGCGTGTCCCAGCCGTCGCGGATGTCTTGCACGGGATCCGAATGCGGTTCGCGTAGGAATTTCTCCGCCATGTAAGAGGCCAAGCCATGCTCAGCGACCGCATCGAGGAGCCCACGTTTGTCGCCGAACAGGCGGTAGATCGTCGGTGCCTGCACGGCGGCGGCGGTGGCCACCGCGCGCGTCGTCGCCGCATCACGGCCCCCGGCAGCGATTAGCTCGGCGGCGGCGGTCACGATGCGCGTGCGAACGTCCTCCTCAGGTGTGTCATCATCGATCAAAGAATTGAAGCCGCCCATGACTAAAAATAAATATTTCCAACGATAACAAAAACTTGCTATCTGTGATAATAACAGATAATCTCTTCATGGTACCGCTGTTTATCACTGATAACGCAAAAACGTTACCAAAGGGGTCGTCTATGATCATTATCACTGGAGCCACCGGGCAACTCGGTCATGCCATCACCGAAAATCTCGTCAAGCGGGTTCCCGCAAGTCAAGTCGGTGTCAGCGTTCGCGATCCGGAGAAAGCCGCTGATCTGACAGCGCTCGGTGTGCGGGTCCGCCACGGTAACTTCGAGAACGGGGAGAGCCTGCGCCATGCGTTCGAGGGTGCTACACAGGTGCTTATTGTCTCGTCCAACGCCCGGTCCTATGGAGGCGATACGCTTGCCCAGCACCGTGCGGCTATCGAGGCGGCGGGCGCTGTGGGTGCTCGGCGGATCGTCTACACAAGTCATAGTGCCGTGAGCGCCTCGTCCGCTTTTCCCCCCATGCTCGATCATGCTGCGACCGAAGACATGTTACGTCAGTCCGGACTGGCGTGGACCGCACTTCGCCACGGTTTCTACGCGTCGAGCGGCATACTGTTTATGGGGGCTGCGCTGGAGACGGGTGTGCTGGCGGCGCCCGCGGACGGAAAGGTTGCGTGGACGGCGCACGCCGATCTGGCTGAAGCTGCCGCGATCCTCCTGGCGAGCGAGGGGCAGTACAACGGACCGACACCGCCGCTCACGGGAGCGGAGGCGCTTGATCTAGGGGACCTCGCGGACATTGGATCAGATCTGCTGGGCACTCCCATTCGCCGGGAAATTCTCACGGACGAGGAACTAAGGGCGAAGATGGCGGCGCGCGGGGTGCCTGAGAGCGCCGTGAGCATCGCACTGGGCTTCTATGCTGCAAGCCGCAACGGTGAGTTCGCGACCGTTGATCCAACTCTGGAGAGGCTGCTTGGGCGGCGTCCAATCCACATGCGCGATGTGATTGCAGAGAAGATGAATGGACACAAAGGCGTCTAACTAAGGCTATCTTGCTGCCAAGTTATCGAGGAGCATTTCGGAGTTCTTTTTGTTGCAGTAACAGGCTGCGTAGAATAGGCAAAAGTACCCATGACAGTGAGGGTGAACAGCCCATATTATAGGCTGAGGAATCCAAGCTGAAGCAAAAAGAGCTTGACATGCAAAAAGAACTCATCGTTCATCTACGTATTATGACCATTGGTTTGTTGATAGGCAGCTTATGGTCGGGAGTCGTGTGGGGTCAGTTTGCAATGGTCACCGCCGGTGCCCCATTTCCTACGGAATGGTTTGGGATAATTGCCGGATGGGCTTTGAGTGCCCCCCTGGTAATGTCTCTGATGATTGCCGCTATTCCGATGAATTTTCGGCATAAAGCGGAAAGCATTACCGCTCTGTTAACACCGGTAATTTTGTTTTCGCTGTATCAACTATTCCGAACGTGGCTCTCGTGATGCCTTAGGCGCTCACTCTTTGGAGCCGTTGATTCCTCAACGGCTGACAAGATTATCGAGAAGCATCTCAGCGGTGGCGAGGTTGGTGGCAAGCGGGACGTTGTGCGTGTCGCAGATCTTCATCAGGGCGGAAATGTCGGGTTCGTGTGGGTGCGGCGTCAGCGGGTCACGCAGAAAGATAACCGCCTGAATCCGCTCCTCGGCGATCAATGCTCCGATCTGCATATCCCCGCCGAGCGGGCCGGAAAGCACCTTGCGCACAGTTATTCCCGTTGCCGCCTCGATGACGCCCCCGGTGGTGCGCGTCGCGACAATCGGAAGCTTCGCAAGCCGCTCCCGATGTCGCTGCACAAAAGACGCCATGACATCTTTCTTACCGTCATGCGCGATCAGCGCCACGTAAGCGCGTTCGTCGTCGCCACTCGCGGTTACCTCGGACAATATTGATATCCCCCTAACGGCTGCCGGTGGGCGGGGCGGGAGTGCCGGTACCCTTTGGGGCCGCAATGGCCGCGACGCCGACCACGAGGGTCAAAGCGCTGGCAAGGAGGACGATTCCTGAGGGCCACAGTTTCTTCTCCGTGGATTTCATATAACGGGGACCCATACCGCCGCCCGCGAGAACCGCCGCGACGATGCCGAGAACCAACCCCACCGTGGGGTTCGTGGTGATGTAGATTCCCCCTGCCAGGGCAAGCAGTCCGCAGACGACACCGGCAATCAGGGAAATGATCGATTTCGCCTCGACGTATCCCGCGATACCACCCACAATCATGAGAACCGCATAGGCAAAAAAAACAAGACGCGCGACATTTAGCACGGAAGGACTCCTGAACCAATGGATCGTTAAACTCGTCTTTAGTGTATCGCGCGCGAATCGTGCGATGCTTGTAACACTATGTTCTTCCGGATACCATACAAATCGTGACGATCACCCGCGGTGCGCGGTCGATGACTTTTTCTCGGCGCGTCCTCCTCTTCTCCCTTCCTTTTGCCGCCCTGCTTGGTTCAGGAGTCCTTGCGGCTGCTGCACAGAGCGCCGCCTTGCAGGCGGCTTCCCAGGGCACGACAGGAAGCGCTGTCAGCATTATTCCGAATGAAGAGCCCATCGACACCATCGAGCTATACCGCATTCGGATCGCCAACCAGGCGGACGGCGCGATTCAGGTATCCACGGATGAGGGAGCCAGCTACCGTCTGATCGGGCGCGTTGTGGTTCCCGCGTCGGGAACCAAAGAGGGATATATCGCCGCTGAGTACGCAAAACCCGGCACGGTCGCCGCGACCGCGGTCCACGGGCACCGCATCCGAATCAGCGAGGCGGACCCCTCACTGCATGCCCCGCGTTTAATCTCAATCGATCCGAAGGAGTATGTCAAGCAGGCGCTGCCGACCAGCTACGGTGGGCACCGTCCCGGCGCTTCCGGAATCTACACCGATATCCCCGCCGGTACCTCGCTGTTCCGCGAACTCTCGCCGATCAATGGGAGCGATGTCTTTCTGGAAAGCGCGAACAGCGGACGCCTTTTCCCCATCACCTCGTCCTTCCGGCCCGCAGGAACTGGCGAAGTGATCGTTATTCCCGTCCGCGCCGCCCGGAACGCCCTTACTTCCGTCACCATCGAGAATCGCGGCGGCGGCAAGGTCGAGGGAACCTTCGCCGATGGAACCACGCGCCAGATCACAGAAACGGTTCAGCCGGTGCAGGGAGTGGGGCGCTTCGACGGGACGGCCTACACCGGGGTCGGGCGTCTGAATACCGCGCACACCGGGGTCATTACGGTCTCCACGGCTCCCATCAATGGGGCGCTTCCGGAAGGACAGGGCAAGGAGCGGCGCGGCGGTTTCCAGATCTCGCCCGCGTGGCACAACGCCCGCACCGAAGAGGCGGGCGCCCCTATGGTGCTGATCCTCGGCGAGTTTGGGAAGCCGCGTCGTTCGGTACTGGAGGGAAAGGCCCGTCGATGGCGGACCATGGGAACCCCTGCCGACCCTGGTCGGATCGCGGCCGGATGTTTTCACTGGACCGGGGTTGACCCGCTTCTGGAAGGCCCAGGGCAGCAAACGTACCAGCGCTCGCGGCGTGACCGCCTTTCGTCTGATTCTGCCGCAGCGGAACGTCGCCGAGGCTCGGAGGGTTGCCCGTGCGGTCGCCGATACCTACCGAACGCAGCAGATGGCGCAGGCGCGGTCCGGGAAGATGCCGCTGGTGAAGGGGCTCTATACCTTCAGCGCGAACCCGACCGGGGCGACGGGAGCCGTCTCCGCCCGCTTCTCTATCGAAGGGGAGCCGCGCGGATTCTCCAATGCCCCGCCCTTCTCGCTCTCCTGGGACACCCGCTCTGTCGCGGATGGCGAATACCTGATTCAAACCGAAGCCCTGAACCCGAGTGGTGATGTTCTCGCCACTACCCGAAAACGTGTCTTCGTCCTCAATAGTCAGCCGACAGAGGCCGCCGTCTCTCGCTGAACACACTGCCGGATTCGGAGAGGTGTCAGCGGGTACAATAGCACTGTTATGTCTATCGTAAACCCGACTTCGCGGACAGTCTCCGCATCCCTTTCCCACAGCAAAAGCCAGGCCCTCTTTACCGAAGCGCAGACCGTGATTCCCGGCGGCGTCAACTCACCGGTACGCGCATTCAAAAGCGTCGGTGGCGGGCCGATCTTTATCGAGCGAGGCGAGGGCCCCTACCTGTTCGACGTCGACGGGAACCGCTATCTTGATCTCGTCGGCTCCTGGGGACCGCTTATTTTCGGACATGCGGACCCTGGTGTCATCGCCGCGATCACAGATGCTGCCTCGCGGGGCACCTCGTTTGGCGCGAGTACAGAGGGAGAGGTCCGCTTCGCGGAGGAGATCATCGCCGCGGTGCCGAGCGTGGAGAAGGTACGCCTCGTCTCTTCCGGAACCGAGGCCACGATGAGCTTTATCCGGGTGGCGCGCGGCTTTACCGGGCGAACAAAGATCATCAAGTTCGAGGGCTGTTACCACGGGCACAGCGATGCACTTCTGGCCAAAGCGGGAAGCGGTATCGCGACGCTCGGTCTTCCCGACAGCGCGGGCGTCCCGGCCCAGATAACGGCGGCTACCCTGACTGTCCCTTACAACGATCTGCCTGCCGTACAGGCCGCGTTCACGAAAGAGGAGAACGACATAGCCGCCGTCGTTCTCGAACCTGTGGTGGGCAACATGGGGTGCGTTCCGCCCGCGCCGGGGTTCCTTGAAGGACTGCGGGAGATAACGACTAAGAACGGGGCTCTGCTCCTGTTCGATGAGGTAATGACCGGCTTCCGTCTGGCCTTCGGCGGCGCACAGGAGCGGTTTGGTATCACCCCAGATCTGACCGCGATGGGCAAGATCATTGGCGGCGGACTGCCGCTCGCTGCCTACGGCGGCAGACGCGAGATCATGGATGTCGTCGCGCCCGTCGGCCCGGTCTATCAGGCGGGAACGCTTTCGGGGAATCCGCTTGCCGTCGCGGCGGGCCGCGCCATGCTGAAGCGTCTGCGCGAGACGCCCCCCTACGCGTATCTGGAAGAGCAGACGACGGACCTTGCCCACAGCCTGCGGGAGAGCGCCGCGGCTGCCGGGGTAACGGTCACGGTCAACCAGATCGGCTCCATGATCACGGTATTCTTCACGGATCAGCCTGTCACGGACTACACATCGGCAAAGACCAGCGATGCCGGTAAGTACGCACGCTTCTTCTGGGCGATGCTGGAGCGGGGCGTTTATCTGCCGCCATCGCAGTTCGAGGCCGCGTTCGTGTCCGCCGCACTGACCCCGGAGAACTTCGCGACGGTGAAAGAAGCCGCCCGTCAGTCTTTCGAATCTCTGGCGTGAATAGGGTTGTTGGAGAGTGGCGTGACGCTACGTACCTTTCAGGGACCGGCGACGGCCACTGTAGGCGCCAGCACGGGGTACCCCCTGCTGGGACGACGTGGGCCACCGCCTCCTCAGCGCTTGGCTCAGCAGGGGGTACCCCGTGCTGGCGCTGATTTGCGATGGCGTCCGGTGGTGTAAAGCGCGCTTTACGGCTGCCGCGGCGAAACACCGCAGCTTCGGAGCGGACAAGCCGTCCGAAATGCTAACGTACCAACACCACTCTCCAAACCGGGCGGTGCGGATGTCAGATCACTCTTCAATCCACCGCCACCAGGACACTGCATCACTATACCAAAAAACCGGAAAACAGTCGTAACAAAAAGACGTTGAGGTTGGATGTAACCGTTGGTCGACTCGCGCGTCCTATAGATCAGGACGCAGGAAAGCGGGAGGATGAGTTCTATGGCTTCAGGTCGCCGCCGACGGTTCGGGTATGCCGGATGGTTCGCCGATTTAATCGGTCTGATCGTACTTCTGGTCGTCCTGCTCTGGGGCATCCATAAATGGAATGCCGCTTCGAAACATCCCCTGGGGCTGCCGGACATCCCGCTCCCCGGCGCGGCCCGGAAACTGCCTGCTCCCCTGCAGCGGTGGCTGTCGGGAACCGTACTCTCCTCGACCTTGAAGCCGGACCCACGCCCTACGGAAACGCCTGTCGTTCCTGTCGCAGCACCGTCACCCCCCTCCGTGCCGCCCGTATCTGCGCCGGAACCATCGCCGTCTACAGAAGCGACTCTCGAGCCACCTGCCGCTTCTGCGTCTCCTGACCCCGCCGCCGAAGCTCCTCCGGTAATGGCGGTGGTGACGACCCTGAAGACAGCGGTGCGACCATCTCCAAACCCACTGCTCGCTTCCGCTACCGCGCTTTGCCAGAAGGGGAGCCTGCTCTGCATGGGACTTGCCGATGGAGGCATCGCGATTCGTGACGGCAGCAAAGGCATTGCAGGTATCGTGGTGCCTCTTCCTAAACCCGCAGGGCCCGTCCGCTCGGTCGCGATAAGCCCGGACGGCGGAAGGGTCTGGTGGCTTGCCGGTGACAGCCTGGTCTACAGCTATGACCGGAAACCGAAGACGCTGCGCTCTATCGCGCTACCCTCCGGCGGACCGGCGGAGGCTGTTTCCGTTCTGCCGGGAGACGATGGGGGAACTGTTGCGGTCCTGGGCGGCGGTACTGCCGCGGCACGATTCTTTGACGGCGATACAGGGCGACTGCGAGAACCCGCCGAAATCCTTCCCCTGGAGGCAGCGGAGGCGATTAGCCAGCCC
>JAZKEA010000753.1:7109-10881 GCA_040387315.1 Armatimonadota bacterium
ACCTCGCTTTACTTTGCCGGTGACGCGGGCGGCACACAGGCGTCGCTGCTCGTTATCAGCGGCAGCGGTGTCGCGCCCGGTCAGCCCGCACGTATCACTCTCTGGACGACACCCAATACACGCAAACCGGATTCCTGGGTGTCACAGGAAACGAATATAGACACCGCACCCGCCTTCAGCACGCTTCGCATCAAAGACATTGGACGGGCCGCCGTGGATCTGAACAGCTCCGGGGTCGCCCTGCTCGCTCGACCTGCGGGCGGGGAGACACTGGCGGACTGTCAGCTATGGACTGCGGGGACCGGCAGGATAGACCTGCAGCCGTCCGGCACCCTCCCGAAAGGTGTCTTCGGACTCTGGGCCGCGCCGGACCGAGTGGCACGAGGCAAAAGCGGCCTCTGGTGGACCTTTGGGGGGACCGTCTTCCACGCGAAGCCTGGCGGGGGCGGGGCCGAGGCGAAAAGCGAGGTTTATCTTCCCTGGAATCTGCCGGGTAAAGGCGGCGACAAGATCACGGCTCTGCTCGCCGACGACAGTGGGGCATGGGTCGCGACTGGCGCGGGAGTTCGCCGGATCACACCGGCTCTGGTATCCGCCAAAGACGGTTACGGCGGCTATGTCCGCGCTCCGCTCGGCGAGGCCGCGGGAAAAACGCCTGCTGCCGCTCTCCCGCAGAAACTGGCGCGAACTACGCAGGAGTGGGAAGGGACCCCGTACAAATGGGGCGGAAATGATAAGGCCGGAATCGACTGCTCCGGATATGTGTCCGCGGTCTACAAGGGACTTGGCGTCTCGCTTCCTCGCTCCACCGCCGAACTTCCCACCTGTCCCGGCGGCCCGCGAGTCCGGGACGAGCTGAAATACGGAGATGTCCTTGTTTTTCCCGGTCACTGCGCGATTTACATGGGCAACGGCTGGACATCCGAGGCGATGACCGAGGCGGGTGTCCGCAAAGCGTCTATCTGGCCCCGGAAACAGGTAGTCGTGCGCCGCTTTCTGCGCCTCTGACGCTACGGACTTTACCGCTGCGGCAGGGTCTTTTCCTCGCGGCGTACAATAAGACCCTATGCAGCAAATTTGGGAAACCATCGTCAAGAGCCAGAGCGCCGTTGAGTGGGTGGCGGCTGTCACGAGTCTGCTTTGTGTCTGGCTGACCGTCCGGAACAACATCTGGAACTGGTTCTGGGGCTTTATCGGCGTTATTCTGTACGGCTACATCTTCTTGAACTACAAGAACTACGCGAATGCCGGACTGCAGATTCTCTACTTTCTGCCGATTCAGTTCATCGGGTGGTATGTCTGGAAGCGCAAAGGCCCAAACCAGGACGATGACCTTCCGGTCACCCGGCTGACCACACAGGCTCGTCTGGGCTGGGCCGGGGTAACCGTTATTCTCACCGGCATTCTCTACGTTGTCCTGCGCTTTACCAACGACCCGCTGCCCTTCTTCGACGGCATCACAACCGCGATGAGCATCGTCGCCCAGTATCTGCAGGTCCATAAAAAGTTCGAGAACTGGTGGCTCTGGATCGCGGTCGATGTGATCTATGCGGGTTACGTCTTCCCGGTCCAGCAGCTTTATGTATCGGCGGGTCTGTACGTTATCTTCACCGCGCTTGCCATCGTTGGGGCGATAAGCTGGGTCAAGATTATGCGCGAACAGGTGCTCGCGAAAGTGACTGATGTCCCCGCCTCCGAGACTGAAACAGAACCCGCTCGTCCTTATGCCTGACGTCAGCGGTCGTAAATACGGCCTCCTGCTGGGCAAGTTCTTGCCGCCGCACCGGGCACACCAGTACCTGATCGATTTCGCGCGTCAGTATGTGGATCACCTGACCGTGCATGTCTGCGCGATTCCCAGCGAACCGATTCCCGGCGATCTGCGCTTTCAGTGGATGCGGGAGCAGTGGGGAGGCTGCGCGAACGTGACCGTCGTTTACTGCGACGACCCGAACCCTCAGGTGCCCGAAGACGATCCGGAAAACTTCTGTGAGATATGGCGCAAATGCCTGCTCAGCCGAATGGAACACGCGCCGGATTTTATCTTCGCTTCCGAGCCATACGGCTTTCGGCTTGCGGAGACACTCGGGGCACGCTACATACCGGTAGACCATGCGCGGGAGATCGTGCCCGTCTCCGGGACGCTGCTCCGCACCGATCCCCTGCATCACTGGCAGTACCTCCTGCCGCCTGCGCGTCCGCACTTCGCGCGGCGTATCGCCCTGGTTGGCCCCGAATCCAGCGGGAAGTCCACGCTGACCGCACGGCTGGCCGCGCATTTCGGGAGCGGCTATGCCCCTGAATACGCAAGAGGGTATCTGGAAACGGTACCCGCCCATTGGATCGATGAGGGCGGCACGAACGGCTTCAATGAGGCGGCCCTTGTCACGATACTGCGCGGACAGCGGGCGTCCGTGGAAGCGGTCGCGCGCCAAAGTGAAAACGGTATTGTCTTCAGTGATACGGAAGCGATTGTGACGGCCTGCTGGTCACAGGTTCTGCTGGGCTTCGTTCCGGATATCGCCGAGCAGTTTATCCGTCAGCAGAAGTACGATCTTTATCTCGTCCAGACCGCGTCCGAATTCTGGGTCAACGACAGCAGTCAGCGAGTTCAGCCGGACTATGCCGCGCGCAAAGCGTTCGAGGACTTATGTATCCGCCGTCTGAAGCAGAACGGTTTTTCGTATGTCTGTCTCCAGGGAAGCTGGGAGGAACGGGAGGCGCAGGCGGTTGCTGCTGTAAAGAACGCGCTGACGGTTTAGCCGTTCAATCCTGCTTGCTCTGCCACCGAGCAAAGGCGTCGTCTCGCTGCGCCTCCTGACCCTCCCAGGCGCGGACCAGATTCTTTTCCTCGAAGACGGACTTCCAGCGGTTATGCAGCCACAGCCACTGAGAAGGGTACTGCCGAATCACGGATTCCAGCACCCCGTTGAACTGCGTCATGATCCGTTTGACATCGTCCTCACGGCTGCCGGTACTGATAGTGGGGATCGGTGGCCGAATGATGACGTCGAACGTTCCGTCAGGCTTAGCCAGGAAAAAGACGGGAAGCAGCGTGGCCCCCGTATGCATCGCGAGGGATGCAGGACCCGCTACGGTGCCTGCGGGAACGCCAAAAAAGGGCACAAATACATCGCCGCTATTCTGGTCGGGAAGAATAATAATCACCTCGCCCCGCTGTAAAACACGGAGCAGGGAACGTGCCGACTCTCCCTTGCTGAGCACGGCAAAACCGGCGCTCTCACGCATCTTGCGCAGGTAGTCCGCGAGGACCGCGCCTTTGGGGTCTTTGGCAACGACGCTTACTGGAAGCTGCTGAACCTGAGCCAGCCAACGCCCCAACATCTCCCAGTTTCCGATGTGGCCCGTGGTGACAATGACCCCTTTGCCGTCACGACACGCTTTCTCCAGGTGCTCCCAGCCCTCCACTTTCACCTGCCGGGCAATATCTTCCTTAGAGAACATGGGGGCACGCAAAAAGGCGACTGTGGAGCGTCCAAAGTGCCGGAAGACGCCGCGTATAAGGCTGTCCCGCTCACTGCTGCTCAGCTCAGTGCCAAAAGCCAGTCTGAGGTTGCTGTCGGCGAGCTTTCGCTTCTTAGCAGCAATGTGATAGCCGATGGTACCAAGCCGGTCCCCAAGCCTCAGGGAGGCAGGCAGGGACATGGACTGTACTTTTGCAGCGGCAGAAACCATGACCGACACCACAAGCTGCTGCCAGATGAGAGTAAAGCGTGTTGTCTGCTTGGGGGGCTCTGCGCCGCCCAGGGCG
>JAZKEA010000753.1:10891-14449 GCA_040387315.1 Armatimonadota bacterium
GGCGGCGCGCGGCGTTACGGAAACGGATCGACTCAGGCTACTTCCGCCTCTTCTTCCTCTTTTTCCGCTATGGGGGCTGCGGTGAGATGGGCGGGCGCTATCGCGGCGGCGTAATAGCCCCAAACAGGGAACGGAAGTCCATAATTCTCCTCATCGGAGAGACGACAAAAGCCGCTGCCATTGTCACCGTTGCGGCCGACCTGCGCGAACGGACGAAGGCTGCCCGCGCGCGTGCCAAGGTCCGGCTTTACCGCACTGACCGGCGCCATAAGTACCGTGGTCCGCAGGTCTTCCCCGTGCCGCTGACGCAGGTAGTCGCGAAGCTGATGGAACTCCGATTCCGAGAAGAACTCATCCACCATCGCTTCCGCACGAGAACGAACTTCCGGTGTCAGGTTTTTGTAGCCTAACAGGAGGGTCTCATAAGGCGCCAGGGGCTCTGTTCGCTCAATCCTGAACCAGTGGAACGTGATTTGCTTCTGAACGCTCACACTGCCCAGTGTCCCGTAAGGAAGGTACAGTTTCATCGCAGCCATTTCGCCGCTATACTCCTTGCTGCGGATGTTCCGCACGCCGGCTCCGCCGCCCTCTACCCTGAGGGAAAATAGGGCTGACGAGAGCAGTATCTACAGTAGTTGTCGGGGGATCAACGCCGCCCTTTACGAGCGCTCTTATACTTGGAGGTGCCCTTATCGCGAGGGGGGCTGAACGTGGAACCGGAACCATCTCCCGTGGGACGGAAGGACTGAGTCAAAAGATCGACTGCTTTGCCGCAACTGGAACAAAAGTAGGAGTTTCGCGCGATCGCCGCGGGCGGGATCATCGACTGAAACTGGCAGAAAGGGCACACGATAACGATTTCACGGCGTCCGCCGCCACTTGGGAAGGAAGATCTCAAATACACATCTCCGGTAAATCTCTTCTTAAATAATAAAGAAGCAAAAAGAGCAGGAACCGCAGCCGAATTGCCGACAAAAGCCCCTGCTCCGTTATTTAATTCCTATAAAGCTTGCCCTATCGGGCTGTAAAACGTAAAAGCGATAAAACCGACATAACGCCTGAGGCATTGTTCGCACGCGGAGCGCCGCGAGCGGTAGTCCGCGAGTCAGTATTCAGGAAACAGGAGACGCAATATCCACAACCGAAGATTCGGCACCGCGCATGGTGCGCAGGTGGCATTGGAGGAGATTGTATTTGTAAGCTGTTTAGTGGATACGTCCGCGCAGAAAAAACGTCGGTTCTGCAAACAGACGTAATCAGTATATCGCGTTCTCTAGAGAAAAGCGATTGAGCATAGGATTCCCGGCCCGACGAGATGAGCCCGATTTGGCTCCTCGCTGAAAGCGTCCCGGTGTGCCAACATCGACGAGTTGCACGACAAAGAGCAATCGGTTAATACTGTTAATTTATGCGCGAATCCGTAACACAGACTGTGCAGCCGTCATCCGCCTTTGCCTCTGCGACAGTCAGCGAAACTGAACAGAGGGACTCCCGCATCTGGCCGCTCTTTAGAACTCTTCTTCCCCGGCGTCCGCTGCTGATTCTCGCGCTGACCCTTGGCCTTTATCTGGCAATCTTAGTCCCGCGTTTGATATGGCTTAACGAAAACGAGGGTCTGGTGGCAGGGCATCTTCATCTCTGGGGGGACTGGCCTTTTCATATTGCCATGATCCAGCGGTTTGCCTCCTGCCCGCCAACCCAGTGGCTCGCCGCGCATCCAATGATCGGGGGGGAGCCCTTGCGTTACCCCTTCGCCACATCACTTATCTCAGGCATGCTGATGCGCCTTGGTTTCTCGCTGCCCTCCGCGATAATATTCCCGACACTTGCAGCCTTCGCCCTGCTCTTGCCGGGGATGTACGCACTGTTCCGCCTGCTGATCGGCGGGACGTATCGGCCCCTGCTGGCGATCTACCTGTTCTTTTGCGCCGCCGGACCGGGTTTTCTCACCTGGATTGGCGAATGGCTGGACAAGCCCTCCCTCGGCCTGCTGCTGTTCCCCCCAAAGGAGTACAGCGCCGCTCCAAAGTACGAGTGGTACTCCTCGAACTTCCTTTCCGCGATGCTTCTGCCCCAGCGGGCGTTCCTGCTCGGTCTGACGACCGCCGTATGGGTACTCGTGCTGCTGCTGTTCACGCTTACCTTCTGGGACCGATTGCGGCGGGACAAACGGGAATGGCTGCTCGGCACCTGCGCACTGATGGGCGGATTGATGCCTGTGGTTCACATGCACAGCCTTCTTGCGCTGTCCCTGATCTGCCTTGGGGTTCTGGTCCCGTTTGCCGGACGCTCCTGGCATCGCTGGCGGTCTCTGCTGGTCTATTTTGTTCTGCCCGGTCTGCTGCTCGCGGGCGGCATGTACCGAGCCTTTATCGCGCCGGTTCGCTCGTACCCAGATTTTGTCGCGTGGATGCCCGGTCTGAACGCGAAAGCTGGTCTGCTTGACTGGCTCACCATGTGGTGGCAGTTCTGGGGAATCGCGCTGCCGGTGTCGCTGATAGGTTTTGTTCTGATAGTGCGTCAGGAGAAGCCGTATTGCTGGCGTCCGGGTTTCTTTGTAGGTACTGCCGTCTTATTTGTGGTGGCAAATCTGGTCCGTTTCCAGCCTATACCGTGGGATAATTCCAAGCTGTTTCTATGGGTGTACCTTGCGCTTTCCGGTCTGCTGGCGAACCTGATGGCGCAGTTATGGAACCGTCGAACGGTCTTAGCCCGGACCGGGACAATCGTTTTCGCCGGCTGCCTGATGCTGACCGGCGCTCTGGAGCTCATAAGTCTTCAGCGGATAGATCGCAATCAGCAGCAGCTCCTGAACACAACGGATCTGCGGCTCGGCGAATCCGTTCGTGATTTGACCTCCCCCGACTCGGTGTTTCTTACCGGCACCGATATCGGGCACTGGGTAATGGTGTGGGGAGCGCGTCCTATCTATCTCGGATTTACCGGCTGGATGCCGAACTTCGGTTTCGTCCATAATCAGCGAGAGCAGGATATCAAAGCTATCTACGCCGGTGGACCCGAGGCGGCGGAAAGGCTCGCCGCGAATCCCATTGACTATGTAGTGATCGGTCCCTCGGAAACCAGAGCTTTTCACCCGAATCAGGTCTGGTTCCGTCAGGCATACCCCGTCCTGCTCCAGAGGGGAGACACCGCAATCTATGCCGTCTCCGAACGGGCACGGCGGCATCTTGCTGTCTCCGGCACGGCCTTTTGACAGGCCTTTAAAACTGTGCTATCGTATGCCGAGAACTGCAGAGGTAAAGCGTTTTTCTCCTGATGATTTGACTGTCATTATCTGAGAACAGCGCATTATTAGAAACAAGCCAGGGACGGTGTTTCCTGCCCGGCGGGGTCGCTCTGTAAAGGTTTCACTTCCCGCGCCGCCGACGCGAGGTCAACTCTCAGGACTAACTGCAGTAACGAATGTCTCATTCTGATTCCTCTCCGCTCTCCTCGGGCTCCCTGCCCACCACCGCTGTGATTCCCGCAGCCGGGTTTGGTACTCGCCTTCGTCCTCTCACCAATACTCTGCCCAAAGAGATGCTGCCCGTCGGTCGC
>JAZKEA010000753.1:14459-26933 GCA_040387315.1 Armatimonadota bacterium
ACAACCTGCAAAAGGGAACCGAATTCGAAAGCATGGCGCTGGAGCAGATCGTCACGGAGATGCAGGCGGCCGGGATAACCAAGATCGTCTTTATTCTCTCGCCGGTCAAGGAACCGCTGATCCGGGGGCGCTTCGGTGACTTCGACAAAGAAGCCGGAACCACGTTCGCCTATGTACTTCAGCACGAGATGAAGGGCCTCGGAGATGCCATTCTTCAGGCAGAGGGCGACGTTCCCTCAGATCGTCCTTTTGTGGTCGCGCTCGGGGATGCCGTCTTCGAGGAGCCGCAGATCGGCGGATTAACACGACGCCTTGTGACTGCCGCCGCCGAAGCCGATGCTGCCGTCGGGCTCACGGTGCAGCGCGTACCGCGTGAACGGATCTCTAAATACGGTGTCGTTAAACCGGCATCCGGTACAGACAGCAGCGGGGCTTCTTTCCGTATCACCGATATCGTGGAGAAACCCGCTCCGGAAGATGCCCCCAGTGATTATGCGGCGACGGCACGGTATGTCGTCTCCCCCGATGTCTTCGCAGTGCTGCGTGAGACCAAACCAGGAAAGGGAGGCGAGATACAGTTCACCGATGCAATGCGGTCGCTGCTGGCTGCCGGACGAACAGGGGTCGCCGTGCCCCTGCAGCCCGACGAAGCGCGACACGATCTCGGGGGACTGGAATCTTATTTCAAGGCGTTTGCCGCCTTTGCTCTCGCTGATCCCGACTACGGCGCATCGCTGCGTGCCTACCTGGAAGAGCGCCTCGGCTATAGAGAAGACTCTCTCCGCACTCGAAAGGAAGATACCCAGGCATGAAGGGAATCATCATTGCCGGGGGACCTGGTACCCGTCTGCGTCCCCTGACCTACACCCGCCCCAAGCCGTTGATTCCGGTAGTCAACCGACCGTTCCTCGAATATCAGGTGGCGCTGCTGAAGCGGCATGGTATCCGTGAGATCATCTTCGCCACCAACTATATGGCGGATAAGATACAGGGGCACTTCGGCGACGGCACACGGTTCGGTGTCACGATGAAGTATGCTATCGAGGAGCAGCCGCTCGGTACCGCGGGCGCGATCAAGAACGCCCAGAACGTCGCGGGCGGCACTGAGACCCTGGTGGTGCTCAACGGAGACGTGCTGACCGACTTCGACCTCTCCGCCATCGTTGATTTTCATCAGAAAAAGAACGCGCTGGTGACGCTGGCTCTCAAAGAGGTCCCTTCGCCCAGCCCCTACGGCGTTATCATTACCGATGAGACCGGGCGCGTCCGCGAATTTCGCGAACCCTCCGAGGCCCAGAAGAAGGCGCTTGCCGCGAACCCGAATCCGGAGCCGACGGGTGAAGTTGACTATATCAACGCCGGTATCTACATCATGCAGCCCGAAGCGCTGAACGCGATACCGTCCGGGCGTCCCGTCTCCGTTGAGCGGGAGACCTACCCGAAGTTCCTGGCGGAAGGCGCACCGGTGTACGCTGTCTCGCAAAACAGCTACTGGCTGGATATCGGACGGGCGGAACAGTATCGTCAGGCGACCGAGGCGATTCTGTCGCGTAAAATCAGTGTCGAGGTGCCTGGAACGTGGCAGCCCGCCGGATACTGGGCGGAAGAGGGCGCGGAGGTCGATCCGACCGCGCATCTCGCCCCGACCGTCCATATAGGCCGTCGTGCGCGCATCGGAGCAGGAACCTCGGTGACGGGCAAAACGGTAATAGGGCCGCACTGCGTGGTCGGGACCAACGTAACGCTGAAGGACTGTATTCTGGAGGATGGTGTCGTGATCGGCAATGGCTCGACTCTGAGTGGTGTCATTCTCGATGATGGCGTCAAAGTCGAGGCCGACTGCGTGGTCACGGTTCCCGCTGTTTTCGCCTCCGGCAGCCTTCTTGCCAAAGGAACGCGCATCACTTCCGAAAATGCGGTGTCTGAATAAAGCAGAATATAGAAACTAAGCAGGTTCTCCGGTGTTAATGGCAGTATGAAGGTTGCAATGGCGGATCTGCCCGCGCAGTACGCGGGCCTGAAAAATGAAACAGACGATGCGGTACTTCAGGTACTCGCAAGCGGGCAGTATGGCCTGACGGCGGCGACGGCTGAATTTGAAGCGACGGTCGCGCAAAAATCGGGCGTTCGGCACGGCATCGGTCTGAATAGCGGGACCGATGCTCTGCTTCTTGCCCTGATGGCGCTGGACATAAAGCCCGGCGACGAAGTCATCACTACCCCGTTTACTTTTGTCGCAACGGCGGAGATGATCGCGCTTCTCGGCGTGACACCCGTCTTCGCCGACATTGATCCCGATACCTTCAATATAGACGTCGCTGAGGTGGAGCGCAAAATCACGCCGCGTACCCGAGCCATCCTGCCGGTCCACCTCTTCGGACAGATGGCGGATATGACGGCTCTGTCGGACCTGGCGAAGGCGCATAACCTGCCACTGATAGGGGATGCCGCTCAGGCGATAGGCTGCGAGCATCAGGGCAAAGGGGTCGCCGAATGGTCGCAGCTCACCACGCTCTCTTTCTTCCCCACCAAGAACCTGGGGGCGGCAGGGGATGGCGGCATGATCCTGACCGACGACGACTCCCTGGACGAAAAACTGCGGTACCTGCGTTTTCACGGCTCAAAGGGGACCTACCACTATAAGTACGTGGGTGTCTGCTCCCGCCTTGATGCGCTGCAGACCGCCGTTCTTGCCGTCAAACTCCCGCACCTCGACCGCTGGAACACAGCCCGGCGTACAAACGCCGCGTTTTACGACAGGGCGTTCGCGAACCTTTCGGGGCTAACGACACCTAGGACACTTCCCGGCAATGTTCACACCTACCATCAGTACACGCTTCGCGTCGCCGATGGCAGGCGTGACGCCCTCCGTCAGTTTCTTGCCGATCATGAGGTTGCCTCTGGAATTTACTATCCCGGCGCTCTTCATCTGCAGGAGGCGTACCTGCACTACGGCGGCAAGCCCGGTGACTGCCCCCATGCGGAGCGGGCCTCGGATGAAGTGCTCTCTATCCCCGTCATGCCGGAACTGACAGCGGCTCAGCGCGATTATGTCGCTGAGACGGTCTGCGCGTTCTTTTCCTAGTTCCCCGGCTTAAAATGATGAAGGCCGGGGGAATAGCCATCCCCCGGCCCTCGGTTTCCGCTCATTCGGCACGCCAGCACGTTTAAGTCCGACACTCATCTCTTACTTCGTCGTGTTCTACCGTTGAACCACCAGCCCACGAAAAACGGGCCGGGAGGGATTTGAACCCCCACCCAACGAAACCGGTGCGCACCTTTGATCTGGCGATCAGCGGGAATGCTGAGACTGGAGCAATAACCTGAATCTGGTGTGGTCGCCGTATGCCTCTGCCCTTGGGCTACCCCGCCGCATCTCGAAGCCCTCTGATGGCGGGGGCAGGACTCGAACCTGCACTATGAACGGACAAACCGTCAAAAGGAGTCTGAATCTCAGTCTGTAACTCCAACACCACTATATCGTTTTATCCAAACAGATACTGAAAGACCTTGCCGCCGATTTTCTGATCTTCGACCTCCGTGTTATTGGCTTCCTCGCGGGCGAACTTGACAGCCTGCTGCAGCTTTTCAACCCGCTCCAAAAGCTCATTGACACGGCGGGCGGGAAGCGAGCCGGAAAACTTGACGGTGCGCCACGTCCCCACGACCACATCCTCGAAATAAACCTCGACCTGGGCCGGGTGGTGTTCCGTCGCCTCGGCTTTGACATGATTACGCGGTATCTTTTTGGTCTTTACTGTCTGCACGGGTTCGGTCGCGAAGGCGTCCGCAGATGCATCCATCTCCCAGGTCTCGGAGTTATCGAGCGTCGGCAGTTTTTTGATAAAGGTGTGCATATCCACCAGCTGCTTTTCCAGAAAAAGCAGATAGGTGGCGGGAATATCTTTGAGAAGCGTATTGCCGTCCACGATGACATCACCCTTCGCCTTGCAGTTCGCCCACTCTTTGGTCGCGGTAACATCGAAAAGACGTGTCAGTGTCTGTGATGTCTGCCGGATAACCTCTTCGGCGCGCACCTGCACCTTTGTGGATTCCGGGGGAAGCTGTTCGCCTTCCTCGTCTTTGGGGCGATACGTGCGCGAAATACCGCTGAGCAGCGCGGGTTTCTGCAAAAGCTGATGAGATTCCGTAAGTTCCTGGAAAGAGGAGGTTTTAACGCCTTTTTCGATGGCGATTATCTGGTTCAAGCGAGCCATGGGATTCGTGTGTCCTGTTCTGTGTTTTCTTGCTTAGCTGCAATTATATCGGTCAGTGGATAGCGCATACTAAACGATTCCTGATCCTGAGCAGGAAAACAGGGACGTATCGCGTACCTCTATAGAGGACCTATGAAAAATACCGACAGCATTTTGAATGTGGCGACCTTTAATATTCGCTACGACACCGCCTCTGATGGAATCAATGCCTGGCCGAATCGGCGCGAATGGGTGCGGGATCTGATGGATTACCACGAGTTCGACATCGTGGGCATTCAGGAGGCACTTGTACATCAGCTTGAGTTTCTTGCCGAGCAACGCTTTGATTATGTGGGGGTCGGCAGAGACGACGGAAAAAAAGCGGGAGAATTCTCCGCTATTCTCTTCGACAAGAACCGCTTCGAGAAGAAAGACAGCGGGACATTCTGGCTCTCCGAAACGCCGGATATTCCGTCAAAAAGCTGGGATTCCAGCCTGAACCGCGTCTGTACCTGGGTGCGTCTGCGAAATCGGGCTGCGAAGAAAGAGTTCTACCACTTCAACACCCATTTCGACCATAAAGGAAATGTCGCCCGCGAGAAAGCGGCGGAAATCATCCTTCAGAAGATTACCACTATCGCGGGAAACAACCCTTTTTTCCTCACCGGTGACTTTAACCTCACGCCTGAAACTGCACCTATCAAGCGGCTCTCTGGGGCGCTGCGTAACGCCAGTGTCGTGACAGAAGCGAAACCGTACGGACCGTCGGGAACCTTCAATGGATTTAATTTACAAACCCGGCTGGACACGCCCATTGACTATATCTTTGTCAGCCCCCAGGTGAAAGTGCTCCGATACGCTGTCCTGCCGGATAGCTGGGCGCAGCGGTATCCCTCAGACCATCTTCCAATTAAGATCAAGGCGGAGTTCTAGTTTATATGCATTTTCGCTTCCCTGTTCTTTTTTCGGCGCTTGCCGTGACCATCCCGCTCTGTGCCCCGGTAATCGCCCAGCCACCGACTCCGCCCGCAGTGCCGCCTCCCGCACCGCCGACTCCACCTGCCCCCGTTCCGGAGATCCCCGATTTTCCGGGAGCCACCTGGGCTCCCGCCGCTTCGGTGAATTTCCGTCGTGCGGACCGCCCCACATCACGCCCTGTCGATATGGTGGTTATCCATGACATTGAAGGGAGCGCTACCTCCGCCGTCAACTGGTTCCAGAACCCGCAGGCGCGGGCGAGCTCTCACTATGTCATCAGCGGCGAGACGGGGCAGATATGGCAAATGGTGAAGGAGCGCGATATTGCCTACCATGCCGGTGATTCGGAAACCAATGGCCGCTCGGTCGGTATCGAGCACCAGGGTTTCGCCTACCGCCCCGGATTTTACGATACGACGCTGTATGAGGCGTCCGCCCGTCTGGTTCGACAGATCACGGATCGCTATAGTATTCCGCGGGACCGAACGCATATCATAGGGCACTTCGAGGTTCCCGACCCGGCGAACCCCGGTCAGTTCGGGGGACGCAGCCATCATACCGACCCCGGTCCCTACTGGGATTGGGACAGCTTCATGTCGCTGGTGCGAAATGATGCGCGGTTCGACGCTCTGCCGATACTGCCCACGGTGATGCGTCCCGGCGAGAAGGCCGCGGTGACGCTTCAGGCCGTAAACCTGAGCGATGACCCGTGGCCCATCACGGCAGCCGCGGCGGCATCCCGGGCGGCAGCGTCGCCGGGCGACTCCGACCGGATTGCGCTGACACGGCGTGAGCCGGTCTATCTCGGCGTCTGGCCTCCTCCCCCGATGCTGAGTTCTCCTATCGCGCTTCGGAATTCAGCATGGACCAGTCCGCGTCTTGTCGGATTGCCGACGGGACCGGCGGATATCGCCCCCGGCAGCCCCGCCCAGTTCTCCTTTACGCTGCAGGCGCCCCCGGTTGCGGACGTGACTTCCCTCAGCCAGCAGTTCCGTCTGATGCGTGTCCCGGCGGCTCCCCGACAGATGGTCGCTTTCGGACCCACGGTTCCCGTCAGTGTTCAGATCAAGCCCTGGGAGATGATTAACCCGGCAGGGGCAGGCAGTGCGGAAAATACCTTCGCTGTCGGGGCGGGGTGGAATCGAAAAGGAGCGATTTCCTGGACCAAGGTGCTGCCCACCACAAGCCCTACCACTGCTGCTGCCCAGTGGACGACGGCGCTGCCCATCGGCGGATCGTGGGATGTTTACGTGCGCTGGCCCGGCGCTAAAGGGCGTACGACCAAAGCCACATACGAGATAGTTGGCACCGAAGGAACACAGACCGTTACGGTGGATCAGAGTAAAAAGATTGCAGGATGGCATCTGCTGGGCCGCCATACCTTCGGCAGCGCGAGCACAAAGAGCCCCTCCGCTATCGTGCGCCTGTCGGGTCAGGCTCCCGGAACTCTCGTCGCGGATGCTGTTCGCTTCGTTGGGCCATTCTCAGCGCCGCCGCAGAAGTAAGTTTCCCATAAAAAAACAGGGCGTGATGCACTCGCGAGTGCATCACGCCCTGTTTGGTTCGTTAAAACCGATACTAGGCTTTCTTAGCAGGCTTGGCAGCGGGCGCGACCGGGATTGCCGTCTTTGCCGTCTTGACGTACTTCTCCGGGTTCTTGTCGAACTGCGGCTTGCAGCCCTGGCAGCAGAAGAGGTACTTCTTACCCTTGTAAACGCTGGACCCGCCTGTCGCGCCCATCGATCCCAGCGTCTCGCCGGTCACAGCGCAGTACTGCTTGGCGGCCACTTTCTTGGCAGGGGACTTCGGCGTGGGCTTGTCGCCAGGATCAGAGCCTGCGAAGGCCGCGGAGGCAAGCAGAGACAGTGCAATAGTAGCGGCAGCAATATGCTTCATAGTTTTTCCTTTACAAACACACAGCAATAAGCGTTATGAACCGGCAATATAACGCAATCTGATGTCATTATACAGCCAATCCCTTGCCTCATGGGATCACGATCGGCTTCCCGTTCTGGTCTTTATCCTCTCCGACACGGAACCATTTTACATGCCCATCGAAGAAAGCGACATTACTTCCCTTAGAGTGTCGCCCCTCTGTGGGACGGCTTGTCCCAGGGTCTGAGGCGCTGCGTGTCAGCGTGGAGGAATCATAGACCAGCATTTTGACTCTGGGGTCCGCTGTCTTAGAATTCGGTTTCGCGGCCGCATTACGGTTGTAGGCGTAGCCGTAGATATCGGGAGCGCTGGCTGCCGTTACAGAGGGACAATGATAAGGAAGCTCTCCCGAATTTCCCCGGAAGGGTTCCAGGGAATCCATCCAGCGGGCGTCGGGTGGAAATTTATCATCATAGTCCTGGGTATAACCCAGCATCTGAATACTGATTTGTTTGAGATTTGAGGCACAGGTCGACTGCCGTGCCTTCTCGCGTGCCTGGGCGAAGACGGGAAACAGAATGGCGGCAATAATCGCCGTAAAGAAAATGAACAGGAGGGGACATCCTGCCAGGAGAGCCCATCCCCATCCGGGCATTCCACGCCGTCGGGCGGGCGGGGCCACATACGGTGGTGGAGAATACGGAGTCTGAGTCATTATTGATGATCTCCCGGTTTACCAATCCGAGCAAGCAGCGATGAATAGCTGCCTGTTCGCCAAACAGCCCCCCTTTTCCTGCTGACCTCGGCGGCGTACAATAGGGGCATGAGTCATGAGGAAACTGGGATTCCAAAAGCATCGCCTCAGGAGATCTATGCATTGGTCGGCGGCGACGATAACGGCGGTCCGGAAGCCTTCGGGGAACTGGTGGACCGGTTCTACGAGGGGGTCGAGAGGGACCCGATACTGCGCCCGATGTATCCGCTCGAAGATCTCGCTGAAGCGAAGGAAAACCTGGCGCTGTTCCTGATCCAGTACTTTGGCGGTCCCGCGATCTATGCCATGAAGCGCGGACACCCGCGCCTCCGCATGCGTCACGTCCCCTTCGCCATCGACGAAGCTGCTCGTGATGCCTGGCTCACCCACATGACCGCCGCCCTCGAATCCGTTTCCGCCTTTGCCCCGTACGCCGATGTTATGCACCGCTACTTCACCGATGCCGCGCACTTCCTGCAGAACCGGGGATAAGCATTGATTGGATTCAGTCGCAGGTCGGCGGAGGTAATGTTAGATTGGAATTAACATTTCGGACCGATTGATATCCCTATCGAATCTCTCGTAGTTGACGGTTGAAAACTAAAGATATTCCCCATATCACCAGGCCTGATGACCAGATTAGACTGAAACCGAAGTAAGCCGCTGTATCAAACAACGGCTGGCTATTATTATCAAAAGCCTGCAGCGCCTTTGTAATGCTCATCAGTGGAAGGACCAAACCCAATCCGCCGAAGATCAGCGCGAGCCATCCTGCTAGCCGGTTCTGCTGAACCTTTGCCGCAAGGAAAGAAACGACAGAGACGGCGCCAAAGATACCGCCAAGAATAGAAACAATGGTAGTAACTATGACAAACTCTACATCGTGAATTTTAGGGACAAACTGAAAAACTGCGCCACGCGTCAAATTCTCCAGAACGAGCGAACCTGCAAACGCGCCTGATAACACTCGTCCGAAAAGAAAAAGCCAAAATTTCATGAGCTAGGGGCAGCCTTTTTCCGGACGCAGACAGGGCGAGTAGCCAGGCACGGTCTCGCCGGGAGCCGTTACACCGGGAGAGACATAAAAAGCCGAAATCGCCTGTGTCGTAACATGACTGTCTGCCCATAGCACGTTTGTCTTACCGGAGTGCCGCGCTCGTGGGGCAGGCAGCAAGCCATTCTGGATTGGAGTAACGTCCTCCTTTTCCTCGTGATTGCTCATCACTGCGGAATCTCCTATCTCCTGCGGACAAGGAATGACGGCGGGCCAGTGGTTGGGGGTTGTGCCTTGGAGCGGAATCGTTCCGGAATCGGTCATCAGCACGGTTGACGCGGGACGTATCACCTGTGCGGTATCTTTTTGACTGATATCTAATTTCGCCGAGTTACTCTGCGGAAATGCGACGCCACCAAGGTGCGCATTGTAGCCATAACTGGAACGCCCGTATTTTACAAACGACTCTGTCGTATCCTCCGGGCACTCAATGATCTTTTTGTCTTTGAGGTAGGGCTGCAGCAGATCAAACCAGAAGATAGTTTTTTCGCTCTTTTGTGCGGTTGGAAGAAAAACACCATCCGAATCCTGAACATACAGCGTAACTGCCGCGCCTAACTGCCTCAGATTAGAAACGCAGACCACGCGACGGGCATTTCCTTTGGTGCTGGTCAGCACCGGAAAAAGAAGAGCCGCGAGCAGGCCGATAATCACAATCACAGCCAGAATTTCAACAAGGGTAAACGCGGCGGCTGGTCGAGTACGACGGTTGTCGTTCATCTCAGGTCTTGTCTCCTCTTATGTCTCGCACAGATCGGGAAAAACATACGCTCTTGGCTGCCCTAATTTCGGTAAAGTATGACACCGATCACCCCTGCGACCGCGATAATCACGAAGACCGGGATTCGGCGAACGGCTCCCGCGCCAATAGCGGCAAGGACCAGCAGCAGACTGCGGTAGTCTATGCCTTCGCTGGCTCCGATCAGCAGTTTCCCCATAACCACGAGCGAGATGCCGATGATCGCAAGACTGAGGCCCCGGACGAAGCCTTCAACCGCAGGATGAGATTCGATACGTCTATAGAGGCGCTCGACCGCGAGAATAAAAAACGGTGGCAGGGTGACGGCAAGGAGGGCGAGGATTGCGCCGGTCCAGCCGCCTGTCAGGAAGCCCAGGCTGACGGACCAGAGGCCGTTCGGACCGGGGGCAAGCTGACCGATAGTTAATGCCTCGGCGAACTGGGTCTCGGTGGCAAGGTGCGCGGGAATCAGGTCCGCGTGAAGGCTCGGCAGGTTGCCCGTCCCCCCGGATGAGAACAGCGAGGCTTTCAGAAAAATCCAGAAGTAGAGGAAGGGATTAATCATTACTCCGCCTTGACTGAGGGTGGGAAAAGAGGTGGGTGGCTGCCGGTACGGATAGCGCGATAAAGGTTGTATAGAGCGGCAATTAAGCCCGACCCACAGAGCAGAAGCACCACAGGCAGTCGGCCCCACAAGGCGGCAATCGCACCGCAGCCGGCGATAAGCAGGATGCTCAGAAGGAAGCTGACACGACCTTCTCGCGAGCTTTCCCTCAGAAGCGGAAGCGCCATCTGCCACGAGGTTCGCAGCCCAAGCCCGACCGTGACGGGGAGGATACCACGCAGGGCGGCTCGCACCTCCGGTCGTTCGGCAAAGTGGGAGTAGAGAAGGGTGATAAGCACGGTGATAAGAGCGCTGGGCAGAAGCAGTCCCGCCAGCGCTAGGAATACCCCGGCCTTACCCGCGACCCGCCGCCCGAGCAAAATAGTCAGGGCGATCAGGTTGATGCCTGGCGCGACCTGGATGAGCGCCCAATCCCGTGTGAACTGCGCCTCAGTCAGCCAGCCGTACTGCTCGACTGCGGCACGGCGGATCATTGCCAGGACGACCGAACCGCCGCCGAACGACTGAATACCCAGCATCAGCCAGACGAGAAAGAACCGCCCCCTGGAAAGGGGACGGTTCACTGTGTCTGCTGCGTCCGTTGTTTCCGTCAGAGAAGCGTGCTCCAAGACTACATCCGCTCCGGTGCTCCGATACCGAGAAGGCCGAGGCCCTTTTTGATTCCCTGAGCGACCGCTTCCACCAGAGCGAGGCGGGCATCCCGCAGTTCGGGTGTGTCAGCTTTCAGTACCTGGTGGTTATGGTAAAAGTCGTTGAAGTTCTTGGCGAGGTTGTAGGTCCAGTCCGCAACAGTGGACGGGGCAAAGTTCGCTCCCGCTTCGCGGACGGCCTGCGGGAGACGCGATAGGTGCTTCAGAACGGCCTGCTCCGAGGGCTCGATAAGCAGTTTTGCGTTTGCGGCGAGCGTAGAGGAGGCTCCGGCTTTTCGCAGGATCGACCGGCAGCGGGCATGGGTGTACTGCAGGTATGCCCCGGTGTTTCCCTCGTTGGCAAGGATTTTGTCCCAGTCGAACTTGATGCCGCGCTCCGGTCCCTGGTAGAGATCGGCGTAGATAACCGCACCGATGCCCAGCATCTCGGAGACGGTGCCTACCTCCTCGGCGGTAATCTCGGTACGGCCCTCGGCGATATTTGCTTCCATGATGGCGCGGGCGCGGGTGACAGCCTCCTCCAGAATCTCCTCAGCAAAGATGACATTGCCCTTACGGGTGCGGAACCGCTCCCCGGTGACACTGGTGACCATACCGAAGGGAATATGGATACTGCGGTCGGCAATCTCACTGTAGCCCATGCGCCGCACGATCTCGAAGACCTGCTGGAAGTGAAGTTTCTGCTCCGCGCCAACAACGTAGATGTTACGTACGGGAGCATACTCGCGCCACCGGTAGATGCACGTCGCGGCGTCGCGTGTTTGATAGAGCGTTGCGCCATCCGTCTTGCGCAAGAGGCAGGAGGGCAATGTGCTCTCCTCGCCGAAATCAACGACGACCGCGCCGCCCGGCTCGATGTGCGCAACTTTTTTGTCTAAGGCCTCCTGCACAACATCGTTCAGCATCGGCTCGAAGTAGCTCTCTCCAAGCTGCGTGTCGAACTCAATGTTAAGGCGGCGGTAGGCCCTGTCGAACTCGACCAGGGAAAGGTCGATCAGTCGCTGCCAGGTCTGCCGCGCCCAGGAATCGCCGTCCTCTAGCTTTTTGAACCACGCACGCGCATTATCCTTGCGCGTCGGGTCCTGCTCAGATGCGCCGTAATAGTCCGTGTAGATCTGCATCAGCGAGGCGACCGGGTCCGGATCGTTCCATGGCGTCAGCTCGCCGTCGTGGATCGCGGCGAGGATGTACCCGAACTGTGTTCCCCAGTCACCAAGATGGTTGTCACCGATAGTCTCGTAGCCGAGGGCTTCCATTATCAGGTAGATCGAGTGCCCAATTACCGTGGTTCGCAGGCTGCCGACGTGCAGCTTTTTGGCGATGTTAGGCGACGAGTATTCAACAATCGTCTTCTGCCCCGCACCGACGGTTTTGTCGTCCCCGTAGGCTCCACCAAGAGCCTGGACTTCATCGATCACCGCAGCGGCGAGAGCGTCCGCGCGGACGGCGAAGTTGACGAACCCGCCCATCGCGGCGACAGTGCCGATCAGGGTGTCGTCCGGTATGACGGCGGCTTCGGCGAGACGCTGGGCGAACTCATTCGGGTTCTCGCCCGCCGTCTTGGCAGCCGCAAAGACCGGAAACGCGAGGTCAGCGGGAATAT
>JAZKEA010000753.1:26943-27391 GCA_040387315.1 Armatimonadota bacterium
CTCGCGAGAGACGAGTCCGGTAGCGGTAAGAATATCCGTCGCCTCCGTGCGGAGACGATCATGGACATAAGCAGCAAAAGTAGGGGCGTTAACATCTGACATAACGCCCCTCATGATAGCACGTCTCGGCGGCGTCAGGTCACGCGGCGCTGTGTTCGTTCCTTGGGGCAAGTAAAGCCATGACGGACTTGTTCACCCAGTCCTGGTCATGGAACTGCTTCCCCCACTCGAACGGAGTAACGTTCCGGTATTCGTGCATTGTCTCGTCGGCGACAAAACGAAGCTCTTTCCGCAGCGAAGCTCGCACTCCGGTATCCGCTCCGCTTTCCAGGAGTAGGCGGGCGAAGGCGTCGTCCTTCCGGCGGTTGGTCCGATAGGTCTGCGAAACCACGCAGCCAAACAGGGCGGTGTGCCCTCCAAAACCATCCGAATCAAACGCGGCTCTGGC
>JAZKEA010000754.1:0-7430 GCA_040387315.1 Armatimonadota bacterium
AGCAGAACCAGAGGCGCGCACAGGCATCAGCAAGATCGGTGAACGGCCCATTCTCTAATCGTTCCCGGGTGATGGCATCGGCAAGAGCAAGCGAGACGCCGTCCACAAAGTTCAGGGAGCAGCGCAGGAATTCCAAATCACCTTCCTTCTCGACAAGCCATTCGCTGGCGTGGGATCGGTTCAGGCAGGGAGCAAGGGAGGCGATGCCTCGCCGCTTCGCCTCGCCGACCACGGTAGAGACCGGCCAGAAGCCGCACGGCTCGACGGACAGGATGGCCGCGTAGAACTGAGCGGGGTAGCGGGCGAGAAGCCAGGCCGTCCCCTGGGCATGGTCCGCGAAGGCAAGTGCGTGTCCGTGGCAGAAGCCGTACCGGCTGAAACCCTCGATCTGCTTCCACAGTCGGGAGAAGCCCTTCTTAGCCATGCCACGGGCGACCGCTCGTTCGCCGAGTTCAAGGCCGAGCCGCAGCATTTCGTCCCGGTCCCTCGCGTGGGTCATGGTCTTCAGCCAGGCGTCCGCCTCGGCGTGCTCGAAGCCGCCGACAACGCGGACCACATCGAGCACCTGGTCCTGGAATAGGATACGTCCGTAGGTCTCGGCAAGGACCGGCTCTAGATCCGGATGCGGGTAGGTGACCTTCTCCCAGCCCTTGCGCCTTTTGATGAAGCGGGTGACCGACCCGCCGAGCAGGGGGCCGGGCCGGATGAGGGCGACGCTTGCCACGAGGTCATCGAACTTGTCGGCCTGCAGGCGCCACTGCAGCGCCATCTGGGCGGGGGATTCCAGCTGAAACACGCCCACGGTCTGCGCGGCACGGATGAGCGCGAGCGTGTCGCCGTCCTCGCGGTTCCGGTTCGGGTAGTCGAAGGCGGGGTCCTGAACGGCAAGCTTGTTCGTGGCGATGTCCACGGCAGTGAGAGCACGGAGGCTGAGCTGGTCCATCTTGAGAAGGCCGATGCCCGGTGACTCGACATCGTCCTTGTCGAAGCAGGCGATAGGCACGCCTTTCCCCGCCCACTGGAGCGGCACGACACCGCAGAGCGGAACATCGGAGACGACGATCCCCGATGAGTGCGTACCGAGATGGCGGGGCAGACCGGCAAGATGCCCGCAGAGGGCGAACAAATCGGTGTAATGGCTGGGATCGATGCCGAGGGCGCGCAGTTCGGTCTTTGCCGCGATATCTGCGGCTATGTCATCGCCGCGGCTTCCGAAGTGGAGGAGTTCGCGCAGCCGGTCTATCTCGCTGGTGTCGTGACCCAGCACTTTGCCAAGATCCCGGAGCAGAGACCTTCCCCGGTAGGTGACATAGTTGGCGACGTTTGCGACCCGGTCCTCGCCATACGTCTTCCTTGTGTAATCCATCATCTCGTCTCGGAGGTCATGACGGAAATCGATGTCGATGTCCGGCGGCTTTTTGCGGGCTTTCGACAGGAAGCGCTCAAACGAGACGCGGCGGGTGATGGGGTCGTGGGGACTCATCTGCAGGCAGAAGGCGACGGCGGATCCGACCGCAGAACCTCGGAGTCCGTGCCCGATGCCCCGGCGGCGCGCTTCCCCGCAGACATCCCAGCAGACGAGGAAGTAGTCGCTGTAGCCGAGATCCTTGATGGTCTCCAGTTCATGGATCAGGCGGGTCTGCTCCTCTATGCCGAAGTGTCGCCAGCGCTTCTCGGCTCCGGCCCAGACGAGGGCGGAGAGGTAGGAGAAGGCGGTCTCGCCACGCGGCAGCTTGGGGAACGTGGGCAGGTGCCGGATGTCGGGGTCAAGAGGTGACGCCAGGCGTTCGGCAAGGGTAACAGCGTTGCGCAGGGCATCGGGTCGGTCTGGGAAGAGGAGGGCGATGTCGTCCGGGGGTTTGAGGTACCGTTCGGCGTTGAGGGGCAGGTCGCCATGCTCCTGCTCGATGGTGAGTCCGAGCGAGACGCGCCGCAGAGCCTCATGCCCTGCCATCTCAGGCTTGGTTGCGTAGTGGGCGGCGTTTGTGGCGACGGCGGGAAGGTGAAGGTGATCCGCAAGCTCGAACAGCCGGTTTGACAGCGCGTGTTCTCCTTCGGCAAGCGAGCGCGTGACTTCGACGAAGACGCAGCCTGCTCCAAAGATGTCGCAGAGGCGGCGGGTGTACTCCTCGGCATCGGTGTATCGACCCCGACGTAGAAGACGAGGTATTGCGCTGTGCTCGGGTGAACCGGTCAGGCAGACAATCCCGGCGGCGTTCGCTTCAAGGTCTTCCCACCGTGCACGGGAACCGGCGCGGTGGATGTCGCGCATCCCGGCAAGCGACAGAATCCGGCACAGAGACGCGAAGCCTGCGGGACCATCGGCGAGAAGGGGCAAGCGGTGTCCGCCTTCGAGGAGGATATCGCAGCCGCCGACAGGCTTGATGCTTGCCTGGGTACAGCGGCGCACAAGGGAAGGGATACCCGACAGGCTCATCGTGTCTGTCAGGGCAAGAGCGGGGACCCCGGCTTCGGCGGCACGGAGCACGAGGGCAGACACGGACGAAGCGCCATCGCCGAATGAGAAGGCGGAATGAACGTGCAGGTGCGGAAAAGCCGAAAGAGAAGACATTCGCGGGGTCAATCTTCCCACCGGGCAAGCAGCCAGTGACTGGGCCGAAGGAGATGGACCTCGCAGATGCCGAGCGGCGTTTCCAGCCGCCACAGGTCGCGCTCGGATTCCCCCTGCAGGATGCCGATCCACTCGCGCCAGTGGTCGAGGACCCGGCGAACAGGGACGCCCTCGACACGAAGCGGCTCTCCGGTGACGGGATCGGTTTCCACGGAGACAAGCCGGTTCGAGATGCGGCTCATGGCTGAAGATAGCCTTGGCGGACGAGGGCACGGCGAACGTCGCGGGTATCGACAGGAAGCTCGGACAGGCGGCGCAGGGCGCGTGGCCCGTGCCGTTCGGCAAGCAGGCGGCGCGTGAAGGCGATCTGCTCCTTGTGTCGGGCGCGGCGGGCGGCGAATAGATCTCCGGATGCCGCCGTGGGAAGTGTCAGGTGATCGGCGGTAAGCGAAAGAGACGTGACAGGACTTCGGACACCGGGCAGCAGTCGCCGAATAAGGACGGGTACGACGATGGCAAGATCGCGACTGGTCTGCACCGGGAGCGGGACCATCCAGTCGGTCACATGGTTTTTATCATTACTGTCGTCTTCGCACTGGAGCGAGAGCATCACACGCCGGGCGTAGAGTCCGGTCTGTCGAAGCTCAATGGCCGCGCTTTCGATCATACCGGCAAGGGCCGCATCGAGGGCCTGACGGTCCGCCAGAGGCTCCTCCCCGAAGCGCCGGGTGACCGTGACGACGGGCGGCGGATACACAGCGCGGATCGGAGCGGCGAAGTCCTGACCACCGGCGGCGCGGCAATATAGGAGTCGTCCCTGCTTGGCCCCGAAGACGTGGACGAGAGCGCCTTCGCCTGCTGCGGCGACATCGGCGAAGGTGGGAAGACCGAGGCGGGCGAGACGGGCGCTGACAAGCGGGTCTTCGGGCCAGAGCCAGCGGGCGGCATCCGCTTCGTGCAGTCGGTCCGGCGGGAGGCCGCATTCCGCGAGGGCACGGGCGGCGAGACGCGACGGACCGATGCCGATGAGAGGCGGGATACCTAGCTCTGCCGAAATTGCCTCTGTCAGGCGGGACGGAAGCGACCGGGCGGGATCCGGCGGGCATCCGGACAGATCCGCCCAGGCGCTGTCGTCGCCCGCCGGTTCGATGGTGGGTGTGACATCAGCGAGGGGATCGAGCAGTAGGTGCCGGGCGAGGGATTCAATGCGGCGGGCGTCGATGTCTTCCTGCGGTATGGCAAGAAGCCAGGGGCAGAGACGCCGGGCATGGGTGACGAGCAGACCACTCTCGATGCCGTGGGAGCGAGAGAGTGGGCAGGTATCGCGGACCTGTCGCCCTGCGGTGATGACAACGGGAACGGTATCGGGCGCGGCGGCCTGCTGTCGCGCGGTCCGGGCAAGAAGGCCGGGGGCGCGGAGGAAGAGGACAGCGCCGGAACTGGGGTTTGTATTATCAGTGGGGTCCGTATTGGTATTGGTAGTGGTGGTGTGAAGGGATTTGATCGTGTCAGACAGCCTCATGGTGAAAATTGTACCGGCAGTCCGCCCTGAAATAGAAACATTTGTTTTCTTTTTGTTTTAGGATTCTTTCCAAACCTGCTGGACACACGGAGCAACAGTGGTCCGCTTACGAAACGGAAAGGCTTGGGGTCAAGGCTTGGGGCAGGCTTTGGCGTTCCCCGCGTTTTGAACCGGCAGAGGGCCGGTCCAAGCCCTGCGCAACCCGGTTTTTCCGTCTGATTCGGAACGCGAACGCGGTAAAAACGCTTGAAGAGCTTGAAGAGAAGGGGCAGATCCTCCTGACGGATGCCGCTCCCGGTATCCGTGATTGAATGCACTGGGAAATATCCCATTAGAACCGGGACGATTTTGCCCGACGGTTCTGTGATTCGGTCGGCTGTCATTGCCATCCATGGGAAAGTGAAATGGGAAAGTGATTCGGGAGTAGGCATGTTTATCAACCACAGCGATGCCCTGATCTATAACCCGCCGATGCTCGGTTATGGAATTGCGGTTCTGGATATCGAGGGCAACGGGCGGTTTGCGTTTTTTGTCGCCGGGTTTGGCTGCTCGAATCGGGTTCTGATCTGGGACGGGGAGCGGCTGGTGGATCGGTTTGACGCAACTCTGGCGGCGTCGGAGCGGCAGGCCATTGGGGTCGCTGCCGGAGATATAGACGGCGATGGACGCGAGGAGATCTATGTCCTGAACACGGATACCTTCGGCGGCGCAAAGCGGTTCGGAGACCATCTCTTCGCGTTCCGTGAAGGGCAGTGGGCAGACCTGTTTACGACGAGTAAGAACCAGAGTATTGTAAACAGGGTCGCCGGGCGCTCGGTCTGTGCGACGGACCGATTTGGAGCCGGACGATACGGATTTGTCATCGCGAACTATGGCGGGCCGATCCGACTCTACGAAACCAACGGCAGCAATGGCAGCAATGGCAGCAATGGCAGCAATGGCAGCTACGAACTTCAGGATTCCGCCCCCGATGCCGGAATCGCGCGGGTCACCGGGGGCCGTTCGCTGGTGTCCTTGCCGCTGGTATCCGCGCCGGGAACGATGGACATTTTCGCCGCGAACGAGAACGGCCCGAACTTCCTCTTCGTGAGCAACGGCGACGGGACCTACACGGATCGAGCGGAAGAACTCGGTGTCGCCGACCCGTATGAGAACGGGCGCGGTATTGCGGTTCTGGATGCCGACGCCAACGGGCGATTCGATCTCTGTATCGGCAACTGGGAGGGCGAGCAGCGTTTGTACCTGCAGTCGCTGGTCGGGGGCTTTCTGGATACGGCGTCGTCAGATTTGGCCCGCCCGTTGACCGTTCGCACCGTGATCGCGGCCGACTTCGACAACGACGGCGTAGAGGAACTGTTCTTCAACGCCATCGGGCAGCCGAACCGGCTCTTTGCCTATCGCGACGGCGCATGGCGGCGCGCCCCGCTGGGGGATGCCGAAGAGGCGCTGGAACTCGGCACCGGCGCGGCGGTCGCGGATATCGATGGCGATGGCCGCCTGGAACTGCTGATTTCCCATGGCGAATCGGGCGAGCAGCCCCTTTCTTTTTACAAACCCGTGGCGAACGAGAACGCATATCTCCGGGTCCAGCCGCTGACCGCAAGCGGGGCACCGGCGCGGGGCGCGGTGGTGACTTTGCAGACCCGGTCACGCATCCAGCGGCGGGCAATCGACGCCGGAAGCGGCTACCTGTGTCAGATGGAACCGGTCGCGCACTTCGGGCTCGGCAGTGAGACTGCGGTAGAATCGGTCCACATCGTCTGGCCCGGCGGCGCGTCCACGACCATCGAACACCCCGCCGTCCGGCAAACGCTTCGTCTTTTCCCACCCTCCGGTCCCTCCCTTACCGGGGAGTAGTGGAGTACAGCACAGTTGTGGATTGGTTTATAACCCCACGCCACCCGCTGCATTATTGCGGAAAACTTGACTGTCCCGAAAGTATCGGTCGAGCATCTTGCGGGACTTGTTCCCGGTCTGTGCCATAATCTTGTGGTCCGGTATCACCCTGCCGCGCTGCCTCCGTCACAAGCCCCGCCCGCAAGCTGTGACCGGCATACGGATCGGCGTCCAGCCCGATCGCTGTCACTGCCTTCTTCACCACAGCCGCTGCGCTCTCGCCGGTAAGGCGGCGCGAACTGACATTGCCATGTCGATCAATGGAACGGAAGAGGGGCCAACTCTTGATGCCCGCCACTTTGATTACAGCGATCCACGCCAGGTACGCCCGCACAGGGCAGGTCGCCTTTTACTCCCTGGGGGATACCGATGGACCGTCCCTGCCCTTCCTGATCCGTCTTGGAGCGACCCACCGAATTGGCGCTCCTGACACCGTGGCCCGTAAAATTCAAGCCGCAAGTGCGGTGCTTGGCGGAGTATCGCGTTTGACGTTCCAGATGAGTACCGCGATGCTGGAGCCGGTCGCCATGCGACGCTCGATTGAACTTCTAGGCACGGACGTCGCACCTCGCCGTCGTACCTCGTAACGCAAACAGCGCTGCCCCTATTGCCCCTAGCCAAGACTACACGACCAGGCATTCATTGCTCGAAGAGGGGTCTGACAATCATTGATGCTGTCATCCTACAGTAAGGGTATGGGGATGAGAGTTTTTGCATCGAGTCCGCTTAGTGCCGCATCAATGCAGTTTTCGGTGGTCATTCCGGTGGCAGGGTCGAGGGTAAAAATCGGTATACCACGGCATTCCAGCCCTCGGACACTGTGACCGCCGCGTCAGTGTTGTCCCAAAGATTTCTGTCAGATTTCCGTCCCAGAGAATCTCGCTTATCTACCAAATTTAATAATAAGCCTTCAGTTCGACACTGGCGACCCGGCAGAGGACACACGCTGAATCAGAAGGGTGCCCGCTTTGTTGGTGGCGGGAAGGTGAACGTTCAGCAAACCGGGATAAAGAACCGTCGCCTTGATTGCCTGCCCATTAAAGGTGGCTTTGTAGGTGTACGAGCGATTTAAGCAGGCAACAAGGTCGCGGGAATGGGAGGCCGTCGCCTCATCAAAGGCGATCCTGGCCTCATAGCGTGAATTATCCAACCCGAAGGACTGCTTCTGTATCCAGATTTCGTAGCCGGTCGTGATCGTACCGGGCCGATAATACGCTGAGAACCAGGAGAGTACCGGTGTCGATAATCCGGAAAACTGCGGCCAGCCATCCCCACTTCCCGTCGCGGACCGAAAGTTCTCCCAGGTCTGATAGGTATCGTCGGTTGCCGCACTGTAAACGTTCAGTCCGCGTTCCGCTATTTTGAAGGCGAGATCGGCGCGTCCAAGGTCGAGCATCGATTTCCACAGGAACCACTGGTGCGGCATCCATACCGTACCAT
>JAZKEA010000754.1:7447-14058 GCA_040387315.1 Armatimonadota bacterium
GGCCGGTAGTACGGAGCCGACTGATCGACCGCGCCGATACCCGCAGGTGTCCACAAGTGTTTAGAGGAGAAGATCTTCTCCAGCAGAACCTCCTGCTGATGAGGCGTACAGATCCCGGCGAAAAGGGGATACACGCCGTCCAATCCCATGTTGTAGTTCACGGGGTCGGTAACCGTTCCTGCACTGGTTCCGGCGTTGGTGTACTGAAAATGGCCCGTAGGGTTTGACTCCCGGTCGTGGAGGACGTAGCTGAAATAACCGGCGTTTTCATCCCAGGAATTTTTCTGCAGCGAATCGGAGAAGACGGCGATGTCCCGGTCGTAACCGGCGATGTCCTCCAGTCGCCCTAGCTGTTTCGCGGCCATTCGCAGGATTTTCGCCACTCGGATGCAGTGCGCGGTGCTGACGACCGGGGCGATACTTTGCTCAAGATGCTGTTTGTGCGCGGCGACCTGAGGGGGGTAATCGTCCCAGCCGCCGGAGTTATAGAAATAATCCCAGGTCCTAACCAGGGACGACTTCAAATTTCGCGTGGTGGATGTCGGTGCGCTTCCGGACAGGAACCGGTAATACTGCACCAAGCGCGGGTAGAAATACTGGAGGAGTTCCGGCGATTGAGTTCGCTGCCAGAGTTCGAGAAACGCGAACATCTGGGTAGGGACCGGGGAACCGTGATGAATGAAGGCGGACTGGCTCCCGACGGGAGTGGTATAGGCATTGACGCATTGGATCGCCAGGTCGCGGTTTATTTCGGCGAGTCCGAGGGCGATAAATCCGGCATCCCAGGTGTAAAGACTGTCCCATTTTTTGCCGGGGGTGAAGTGCCGGATATTTGTGCCCTGCGTATAAACGGGGTAGACAATATCCGAAAGGACCGTGGACCGCATCAGTCTCTGGCTCTGTGTATATTTCTGACCCTGTGGCAAAATGCCTGCGAACGGATCGCCTGCCGAGCTTTTCAGGGCGGATGCCCGCCTCTGGAGAACATCGATTTGTGCCAGGCGCGCCGCTGCCTGATCGTCGGAACCTGCTGCCACAACGACCGCACGTACCGTTTGCTCGCTGTTCGCCGACAGTGCAATGGACCGGATCGAGAGATTGGTGTAGTTCGCGTCTCCTGCTCCCGAGTATTTTCCGACCGTGCCCGCACCCTGCGCTTTGTCGAGGCTTGTGAGGGTTGAATCGAAATCCTCGCCTGCCTTGCCTTGCAGATTCGAGACGGTCGCGACGGACGCGTCCCATGCCAGACCGTAAACGGCATTTGGAACGGCATCATATTTCAGTCGTATCGTTCGTGTGGCATCATTTTCCGTGGTCGTGGTTGTCGGCTGATTGTTGATCGGTGCTGCGTCGCGGATCTGCGGTTCGGACTCTCCTTGCGGCACGACGATCAGCCCGTTCAGGTCAATAGCATCTCCTCCACCGGAAGTTAGGGCAAGGCGATTCAGGCGATTCGATCCTTTCGGATCACTTCGCGTATAGGGCACGGAGACTGTCTCGAAACTGCCCGTCCCCTTGAGCAGTATGTCGGCGGTGACCAATCCGGTCGCGTGCAGCGTACATTGCGTTCCCTCCTTCATCCGATAACGAAGTCGTAAAACCCCCTGTCGCGGTGTTCGGTCGCGGATTGGGAGATCGTAAGTGACGGTATCACCCGCATTCGCGCCGAACCCACGACCCACAGCCCTGCCATCAATAAATTCCTTGCCCCGAACTTCGCCGCGCAACGCGCCATCCGTCTGGAGATTGTAGGTGGGGGACCTTTTGCTGAGTTCAAGAGATGTGTACTGCGCCGCATTGACCCAGAACGCATTTCCCGACGTCTGAATCTGCGTCCTTGGATACACGGTTGGATAGACCATGTTCGCAAACACGTTCAGGGCAAGATTTTGTGGCTGGGCTGTGTGATTGACGCAGCGCATTTCCATCAGGACGGTCTTCGCATCCACGATGGTATAGGTCACGTCCACAAAGACCTGATCCTTCCACTGCAGTTCATAGCGGTACGTGAAATGCGTCATGCGCGAATCGATGTCCCAGGGGATATAGCCGGACGGTTTCAGCACATTGGGCACGACCGGCTTGCTGCCGACAATGCCCGGAGCGACGGAGACATCGAAACGAAAACCGGAGCGCATATCCGGAATATGCGAGATACCGGCGTACCTTTTGGAATACGGTCCCCACGGACTGAGAGCAATATCGTGTGTGCCGCTAAGTTGATCGAACGAGGGAAGCGGACGAATGCTCTGGGCATGTACAGACCTTACAGTGCTGATGGTGGTCATAACTGTTGAGGCTGCGATGGTGAAAGCGGCAGCAAGAGGGTATGTTTTGACACGAACAGGCATCGTATCTCTTTCCAGCGTCTTTACTTTCATGTTTACTTGCCGGTCACGCCGCTATGCCAGAAGTAATAATACCGGACGCCGCGGACTGTGTCGACTGTGCCGACCTTCAAATCAACTGCTTGCCGTTTCACTGGCGGCAGGGGTTATAGATACAGTTTGAGTTGCGCGTCGTGGTGCCGTTGCCAGGACAGGCGTTGGCGTCCGCACCCTGTCGAGCGACACTTCCCTTGATCCACTTCGCGTGACCGTCCACGGAGTTGATATTCATCCCGCCACTGTGAATGTTGGTCAGCACTTTCGTGGAGTTGACGTTACACCAGCCGTCCTGATACATTCCCTGAAAATAGGTCCATCTTGAAGGTTTCAAACGCCTGTTCATCCGAAAAGGTCATCGGGAGCGGGGTTTGACAATCATTGATGTTGTTGGCGAATTATTCACGCAAGGCTAGATGCTATAGGCACTGGCTGAGTACAGAACCGGGCGAAACGTGACCTGTGTGTTTTCGCCAGTGGAACCTCCATCAGCCAGGACACCATTCGCAAGACATTGCGCGAGGTCGCAATTACCACGGTCTGCAAATGCGTTTTGGACAGACCAATGTAGCGACTTCGACACAGCCCGCCGATAACGATTCCCTGTGACAGGGTTCCTTCAACGCCTGCTCGCATGTGGTACTTTTCCTTGAACTCTGGCGTTTTCTGACGCTCTCGGGCGGCTTGCAGGGCCAGATACTGCTCCTTTGGACGAAAACCCATCTTACGAGAACCAGATTCGGAACGAGTACACAGGGCTTGCACCGGTCAGGATTTACAGTCCGAGCGCCGGAACTCGACATGGACCATCTCGTTCTTCCAGACATCGCGGATAGGAACCTATTTGTGGCTGACTTTTCCCTGCGGGCAGGTGACCTGTTTGGCTTCCCAATCTACGGTGAACTGCGACTGGTCAAAGCCCTGGTTTGCAACCGCCTGCCCCAGCATAACAAGTTGTGCCTGAACTACCATTGCGAGCTACAGGACCAAAGAGATTGATTCCATACTTCTCTTGGCTCTCGACCAGAAGCGGGGCATCCGTATATCCTTCGTCCACAAAATGCTATCTTGGAAACAAGTCCATCTTGGCAAGATTCGCATGAATATCTGCGGTAACGTCGCAGTCCTGCTGCGTTCCCGGCGTCGTCTGAACGCGTGCAATGAGGTGCGGAGTTTCCTCATTGCAAGTTTCGGTCAAATGCACTTTCGAGCGCGGGCGCCGTTTTGGAAGTAGAAATTCTACGTCACGTGCTGAAGTCCCTACCGAATTCGCCAACAACATCATCGTTTTCGTTAGACCCCTAGAAGAGCTGTTTTCCCTCGTGAGGCTTTATTATTTTTGCTCGCAATAAGAAGTACCCTAGGAGCCGGGGCTTGGGATGGACGGGATGAGAAAAATTCGAATGCCTCCTGCTTAGAGAGCCACTAGCTCCCACAGTCCAGGCACCGGCATAGTTGGTCATCCGTTCGCCTTACCCAACCGCGTCAACGTTTTTTGCTTTTCGTCTTCGGGGTTCCTGTTGATTTCCGCTTAATGACGCCCGGTTTGTTCGCAGCAGGCGCGGCTAGCGATTCCTGCCCTTCAACAGACGGTTCCGGGGCCATCCCGGCGGGGTCCGCGCGCACGAGCACGGTTTTGTTGTTGTCCAACAACGTCAGGAAAGCGAACTGGCCCTTTTTGTTGAGGCGGGACAGAGACTGCAGGCCGATTATCTTCGCACCAAGAAGCGAGTCGCCGGGACCGAGCAGGCGGTCCTTGACCGGATCAGGACCGGTGAACAGGCAGAGCTGATCCTGCCGAGCCCCGTTTGCCATAATTGTCCGGTTCCCCATAAACAAAAGCTCGCCCCATGGGCCGACAACGGCTCTTCGATCGCGAATCAGGCGGGAGTCCTCGTCCATCAGCTTTCGCGTCTGACCATCGCGCCACTGAAACAGCGCCGTCCCACTGGTGACGCCGCGCGGATCCGCCCCGCTCCCCGTGGTGTTGATCCCCTTTGTGTCCCCCCGCAGAGTAGCCCGAAAGGTCACTGTCCCGTCGGGCGAGAGCGCGACTGGGAAAACATTCGAGAACGTGTTGTCTGACTTTGCCACCAGCCGAACGCCACCCGCATCCGAGAGATACAGCCGATCCGTAAATGCCATGGTCGTATTCCAGAGAACCAGGACCGCGCCGCTGTCGTTCATCTGATAGTAACTGGTGGAAACATCTCCGCCCGGCGCAACGGCCATGACGGCGTCACTGATATTGCGCAGCTGCCCCCCATGAATCACATAAACCCCACTGTCGCCCATGCCCGCAGGCGGCGACCAGGGCGGGGCGTCTGGAACGGGACCAAAGGGCGTCTTATCGTAGTCACTGCGCATCAGTCCCCCATCGAAGCAGATATCGCCCACACCGTTCACCAGAATTGAGTTGAACCCGGAAACCTTGATTGGGGCAACGCTGTACTGCCCCGCCACAGGAATGATCGGCTTGCCTGGCGCGGAGCGGAACATCCCGACCCGAATCTTCTCGTGCATGGCACCGAACACTACGCTGCCATCGTCACCCAGCGCAAAGGCCGAGTCGCCGTGAAGCTGGGTGATTGGGCCCTCGGGCGGCTTGCTGGGGATACCGCCGCCGACGGTGAGGAGCCGGTTCACCTTTTTGCCGTTTGTCGTGAGGATCACGTTGACCGGGCCACCACCCTCGGCGACCGTCCCGGGCCGCAGGACCGTCCCCAGGATCGCGACAAGCCCGGCATTGTTGAGGCGGTACCCTTCGATGGAAACGAGGGCGTTGGGATCGACTTTCCCTGCGGGGGCAGGCTTCGGCCCGGATAATGCCGTATTCCATGGCATCTCCGGCGTCGCCATCTCGACAATGGGCGTGAAGGTATATTGTCGGGAAAGGGTAGGGTTCCCTGGCACGGCAGTGGAGCGCTCCGGTACGGCGGGTACGGCGGGATTGACTGTAGGGGCAACGCGAGGGGCGGGAGCGACCGGAAAAACTGGAACGACCGACAGTGCCCCCTCCCGCACGGCGGCGTGTTCCGCTTCCGTCTCGCCATAGCGGAACGAGGTCGTGCCGCCCCGGACGTCCTTGACCGCTCGCAGCCGTCCCAGCGTGTCAATCGTGAAGGCGGTCGAACTCACCGTATTGCCCGACGCGTCCCCGATGTCCAGTTGTGTCCCGGCCGGTTTGTAGGTGAACCGGTGCTGAACGCCGTTAGCATCCACGTGCGCGCCAACCCGATCCCGATTATCCCTACCATTTCCGTCATAGCGAATGCTCGCCGAAACCACGGATAGGCTGCCCTGCGCTGCGCCGGGGTGTGGGACGCGAACTGTTGAAAGAAGCGGCGCCCCGTCCGTGGGAGAGGCTATATAGTCGTACCCGACCCGGTTCGGCGCCGCTGGCTTGGTGCCCAGGAGGTACAGCTGCGAAACCGAGGCAAGGACCGGCTGACCAATACTTCCCTCTGCTTTTTTCGCTCCGGCCGCTAAGGGTCTTGGCTTGAAATTGTAGTCCGTGCGCCGCCGGCCAAAATCCGTGACATGGGTGAGCAGCCCGGTCGTCGGACTGTAGTCGAAGGTGAGCAGGGTATCGACTTCATCCGGCCGGGCGGAACCGCGCCGGATGGTGCGGACGCGCCGCCGCTCGTCCCACTCGATGCGCAGTTCCTGCAGCCGCGTCAGCAGGTACAGATTTCCGCCTCTTGCGTCAGGAACAGAGGAAAGTCGGGTGAAGGCGTTGGCGGGAGCTTTACCGCCGAGTGTCGCCGCCTGCGGCTCGAAGACCCACAGGCTGTTCCGCCAGCGAACGGTGATGCTCTGCCACTGACCCATCACCTCAGACGATGGCGTGCCGGTGATTAGTGCCGCTATACCTCCGATTGTTTTAAACTTCCCGGTCGGCACTCCTGTACTCGAAAGCTCTGGTAGGAACCGATCGTTCGCCCCGTTGGGGTACACCATGTAGATCGGTCCCCACCTGCCCGCCGGAGCAATGATTGCGAGGTCGAGGTTATGAACCCAGCCGGAGGAGAGGCCCGGGGAGCCATAGCCCTTGCGGGCCAAGTCGCTGCGGTAACTGCGGCCAAAGACCGCATCGCTGCCCTGACCGTTTTTGGCGATCCGGTCCGGCTCGGGCAGATAGGTCTCGTCTCCCGTTGCCAAACTCACCAGCAGCCCCGACGCGGGTCCAAAGGTTGGCTCCCGGAGCAGCGGCAGTCCCCCGAAGCC
>JAZKEA010000754.1:14068-18189 GCA_040387315.1 Armatimonadota bacterium
AATGGGTCGGAAGGATAGGTCGGCATTGCCTCGACCCAAGGGGGAAGCGTCGGACGCTGCGGGACTGTGACGGAAGTAGGAGCCGCCGGGACTGAGAGAGCCGGGGGCGCGGGCAGGAGAAGAAAGGGCATGACGGGAAATTATAACATGGAAATCTGCTTCTAAAGAGGAGCTGCCGTGGCGATTCCGTAGGAAATTGCGCCCGTCTTTGACATTGTGGTGTACGCAAACGCCAGTACTCCGGAGCGGTTGACCGTGCGGCCCTGAGGAAAATCGATCCGGTCCACCCGCTCGCCGCCGAGCAGCATCGATGGGCGAACAACGATGGAAAAGCCGCTGCCGGGACGCCAGTTCCACACGGGAGTGCCGTTCGAGGCTTCGCTCTCCGTGCGTCCCGCGAAGAACAGGCCACCCGCCGGTGCCCGCACGATAGGCGATTCGAGGTAGTCCCACCGGCCGCCGGCGGCTCCCTCCGCAAGACCGCCCGCCAGCAGTCTCACCTTCGGTGCACCGCCGGATGGGCCGAGCATCACCTCATGGAACCGCTGTGACCGCTCGCTCTTTATCTTCGTCCGTACGATGACGCTGTTTCCGCTGCTGTCTACCGAGGGTCCGATGTCCGTGGCCTCGATCTGCAGGAAGGGGTGGACAAGGAGATCGATCTCTCTGGTACCCACCAGGCGTATCGGAGCGGGAAGGGGAAACGTGGGCATGTTGGTGGCGGCGATAGTTGAAAGACTTGGGAGAATTGGCTCCCAGGAGGATCGTGCGAGGCGGTAGAGCGCGAACTCTGGTGCTGCTGTTGGCACCTCGGCCGCCGGCTCGGCGGGGAAAACGAGGTTTCCCACCTCATCCAGAGCAGGGGCGCCCAGCGTAAAGAACCCTGTGGTGCCCGTGCCTTCGTAGAGCGGCTTGTCGCCCTGCGACACGATCGGGCCGGCAAGTGCCCCGGCAGGACAGTCCTTACCCGCGGGGCGGAACACGTAATACGCATCGAACCGGGCGGGAGGCGCGTGGATAATTGCTGCGAGCAGGACGGTCCCGTCGGCGGCGATCTGCGGCGAACTTTTCCAGGTGTAGAACCACCCGCCGCCAGGCGCGGGTTCGTCTGGGGCAGTGATCGGGACCAAGCTCGCAAGAGTCGAAGGTTTCCCCGGCGAATCTCGTGGCAGAAAGTAGAGCCATTCGCGGTAAGGCGCCCCGGTAAGTGTATCCAGCGGCAGCGGGTCGCGAGCGGGTGGCAGAAGCGGGGGAAGCTTCGCGCCGGGTGGGGCGCCGGCGACGACTAGGCTCAGCACTAGATCGCCGCTGGCCCCAAGCGTCGCTGATCCAATGCGAAGGCAGGTACCGCCGCCAGGCAGGGGGTTCCCCGGCGCAACGACGGTGACAATCTCGCCGCTGGGAAGCCGCTTCACGAGGGACGGCGTGCGGCTCGCGGTCTCGTCATTCAAAAAGAAAATGGTTCCGTTGTCGGTGATCCCGACGACGACGCGGTACATGCCGTGCTTGATTGCCGCACCGGTCGGTGGCGGGACGACCACCGTCAGAGCAAAGGCGGATTTAGTCTCCGGTACAGCTGGGAGAGTTAGTACAGTTCGTCCTGACGGGGCGGTCGCCGCGCTTGGACCAGGACCAACAAAGCAGGTCAATGTAGCAACCCCTATGGCAGCTATCGTTAGGGCTTTGACGCGAAGGAGAGAGCGGGCTCGGCGAGTTCGACGCTGTTGAAAAGGGGGCATATGCTCGTGTTTTCGACGGCAGATGCGGCTATCCCTCTGTTCTTTAAGTGTTGATCACAAAACCCGTGATCAACGTCTCATTTGCCCACTAAAGTGACGGTTTTGGAGGAAGCCGTCAACCTCTGTTAAGTTATAGATCTCAAATTGTCGGTATTAGAATACGTCTGCTGGGAAAGACGTTGATAACCTTTTGTTGAAAATCGGCCACTTCGTAATCGTATAGCGCAAGCGGCATGCAGCCATCGCCGAAGATTGCAGGGCGATGGCTGCGTGTTGCTTGCGCACAGAACGGGATCCGTCTCTGCCGACTACCGCCCCGGTTTGCTCGGTTTGCCCGGCTTGCTGGGGGCCGTGACGGTTACAGATACGAGCGCCGTGTCGGACAGGCTGCCGTCACTGACCGTATAGGTGAGGGTGTCTGTGCCGCTGAAGCCCTTGCGCGGCGTGTAGATCAGGCTCTTGCCGTCTGCCGAAACAATCACAGTACCGTTTGTCGGCTGCGTTACCCCCGTGAGGGTCAGGGAGTCACCGTCGGCGTCTTTATCGTTGGCAAGCACCGCTATAGTTACCGCCGTATTGACGGGCGTCGAAGCACTCGAATCGTCCCCCGCAACGGGTGGGTCGTTGACTGGAGTCACTGAAATAACGACTGTCGCGACAGCCGAATCGGCTGTGCCATCATTGGTTTTGTAGGTGAAGCTGTCACTCCCCTGGAAGTTGGCAGCGGGGGTGTATGTCCGGTTCGCCCCATTGCCCCCCAGCGTTCCGTGACTGGGACCGGACACGAGGGTATATGTTAGTGCATTGCCGTCTACGTCGCCTCCCGTCAGCGTCACGGTGGCCGCGGTGTCTTCCGCCGTCGTGATTGCCAGAGCGTTCGCCGTCGGTGCATCGTTCACAGCAGATACCGTAATGTTTACCGTCGCGATGCTGGAGTCGTCCGTACTGTCATCCACCTTAAACGTGACTGTGTCCGAACCGTGGAAGTTGTCTCTGGGGGTGTAGGTGAGGGTCGCCCCGGAACCAGACAACGTCCCATGGCCTGGCCCGCTGACAACCGTGTAGGTCAGAGAATCTCCGTCGACATCGGCTCCGAAGAGGGTAATCGTTGTCGGCGTATCCTCCGCAGTTGTTACTGCCTGGCTGTCTGCCACAGGAACATCGTTGATCGGCGTGACCGTGATCGACACCGTCGCCTGGCTGGTGCTGGTGGACTGGTCGTTGTTAAAGGTAATCACGGTAAAGGTAAAGCTGTCCGGGCCGTGGTAATTCGCGTTGGGGGTGTATGTCAGGTTGGGCGTAAACCCGCTCAGCGTCCCATGCAGTGGTTGAACGTTGCTGTACCGTACCGTGCGAGCGTCCGGATTACTTGCTGTCAGAATGATGTCTGCGGTTGTATCCTCCATCGTTGTCACCGACTGGCCCATTGCGACGGCGGGATCAAGAACCGAGGAAACGGGAAGCGTCACCGTCGCGACGTTCGAGGTGTTCGTCCCGTCGGTTACCCGGTAGGTGAAGCTATCTGAGCCGAAGAAGTTTGCGGCAGGCGTGTAGTCAAAAGAGCCGTCCGGCTTCAGAATAAGCTGGCCGTTGGTCGGTCCGGTGACGAGAATTGCCCGCAGCGAATAGATCGTGTCGGGGTCGGAGTCATTGGCAAGCACACCCTGCAGCGCGCTCACGCGCAGGGGGGTATCCTCGCTGAGTCGATAGGTATCGTCCTCCGCGACCGGCGCATTGTTCTTCTTTAGCGCCACGCTGTGGAATGCCGAGGCTGCCACCGACCCGAAGCCGGAAAGCGGCGAACCGAAAACGTCCTCAACAGGCGCGGCATACGGGCGGGGCGCACCCGAGGTGCCGTCGCCCAGCTGGCCAGTGTTGTTGTCGCCCCAGGCCCAAACCGTTCCGTCGCCCTTAACGGCGAAGTTGCTGAATCCCCCGCTCGCGACCGCAATAACACCCGAAAGCGTATCGCCTGCGGCGTCCTGAACCGGTTGCGCAACAGGGTGAGGGCTGCTGTCAATGGTGCCGATACCCAGCTGACCAAAGTTGTTCTGGCCCCAGGCCCAGACCATGCCGTCACCGGTGACCACCAGGCTCTGGGAGTAGCCCACGGAAACGGAAACGACGCCCGAAAGGGCAGCGCCGGAAGCGTCCTGAACGGGTGTGGAGTTGAAGAGGGTAGTGCCGAACCAGGCTCGAACCGTTCCGTCGGCTTTCACGGCCAGGCTGCCAAACCCGCCGCTCGCGATGCGAACGACGTCCGACAGGGGAACGCCCGCAGAGTCTCGGACGAGCACCGGTGTCGGGGTGTTCCAGCCCCACGCCCAAACGGTGCCATCTGTCTTCAGCGCCAGAATGCCGCGGTCCCCGCCGCTCGCAATC
>JAZKEA010000755.1:0-8958 GCA_040387315.1 Armatimonadota bacterium
ATCAGGTTAGAACTTAACCTGGAACTGCGCTGCGGCAACGCCGCCCTTGCCAGCACCCGACGGATCGAAGCCGGTACCCTTATCGTCGAAATCGGCGATCTGATACAGAAGCTTGAACGAGGAGTTCGGGCTGAAGGAGTAGCCATAGCCGATGTTGTAGAAGATCTCGCGAGGCTTCTCACCAGCGTTGATGCCAAGACCGATCTTGTACTCGGTGTAGTCGACGCCAAGGTCAACATTGGAGGCCGAGGTAAGACCGAACTTCAGTCCACCGCGGATGTTGCGGATCTCGTCGTCTTCGGAAAGGCCACCGTCGTTCACGGCCTCGCCGGTACCCTCGTACGCCTGGGCTTCAACGTTCAGACCCAGACCACGACCGAACTGGTAACCGATTCGACCATACGGGCCCTTGATGTCAACCGGGTTGGTCAGTGTTCCCATCCGGCCCCAGGAACCAGGAGCAGCGAAGTAAGGAGCGACATATCGGTAGCCACCACCAAGGCTCAGTGAGCCGATGGAATAGCTTGCCGCGACGTCCCATGCCTCGTTGTCATCCGTGATCTTGCTTGTCGTGTCCTGATCAAAGGAGGTGACGAAGTTGCCCTGGTTGTCGGTCGAGATACCGGTGACTCGGGAACCTGCCGTGTCAGACTGAGTGTAGGAACCGTTGACACCGATACCGAAGATTCGAGTATTGATATCTGCGCCGTACACGTAGACTCGGTTGATGTTTGCACGATCAAACGGGCTGCCTGCACCGAAGGAAGCCGGGTTGCCCGGGATCACGCCGAACGCAAGCGGGTTCAGGGTCGAAGTACCCTCGATGGACCCAGGCTTCTGACCCGCAAGGGCTAGGTAGGTGGCGCCGATGGTGCCTAGTCGGGAACCACCAAGAACCACACGGGCTCCAGCGAGCTGCTCGACCAGCATGCCGCCATTGTTCTGCAGGCGGTTGCCCGAAGGACGACCGGAACCTGCAAGACCACCGGTTCCACGGATACCGGAGTATGCGCCGAAGCCTGCACCAGCGTAGAGACCAGCGGCGTTGTCGCCAGTGATCGCGCGGTTGATGTTGCTAAGGTACTTTACCGGATCGGTCTTACCGGCGATACCGGTGATGCCGAGAGGGCCAAGGTTGAAGGTAAGCTTACCACCGTCGACCGGGATGTTGCCGAGGTCAGTCTTCTCGTTGTAGAAGTACTGGTCAACGTCAATTAGCTTCAGGGTGTACGGGGTCAGCTGCAGCGGCACGCGACCGATGGTAGCAGTGATTCCGCCGATACCGGGGAGTCGCAGAGGAGCCTCAATGACTGCCTTGTAGATGGTCTGCTGCTGATCCTGGCTTCCGAAACCGCCGCCGGTTGCACCCGTGCGTCCGTTGGGGAAGTTGGAGTAGGAGCCGACGCCACCCAGGTAGCTAAGGTAGTTACCAAAGTTCAAAAGAACGTCTGCGGTAGCGGTCTCGCTGATGCGAGCCTTGATGCCGAGGTCGATGTCGTGCAGAACACGGGTCGAACCCAGGATGTTGCCGTTGCCCACAGCAGGGTCGTTCGGGTTGGCGCTGCCACGCTGACGGATGTAACCATCCTGGTCGCGGAACCGCACGCTATTGGAACGGGTGTTGCTTCCAATGGCGTTGACGCTGGCGGTACCGTAAACCACAACGCGCTTGACTTCCGCCTCAAGAGCCGTCACGCGGCCTTCAAGTGCGGTCATCCGCTTCTTCAGCGCGTCAACGTCGACGCCAAGCGTCGTCAGTTCCGTCTGGAACTCGTTGACCAGTCGGCGAAGCTCAGCAACTTCTTCCTTGGTCGCGAAGCCTGCGGTCGCGGCGCGAATCGCCTCGTCCGTCTCAGCCTTCGTGTAGTAGTTGGAAAGATCGACGGCAGCCGGGATCTTCTCCAGCAGGCGGGCAATAGCGACGGCAAACTCGTAACGAGTCATGGCGCGCTTGCCACCGTAGGTGCCATCAGGATAACCGATGACAATACCGTCCTTCTGCAGTCGGTCGACCGACTGGTACGCCCAGTGGTCGGTGGGCACGTCGGCGAAAGGGCCGCTTGCCTGTGCGAACACAGGGGAAACGGATGCCACCGCTACGAGGGCCGTAGCAGCGCTGCCTGCGAGCAGCTTGGCTTTATTCATTCTGATAATTCCTCCAGAGAGCAGGGCGAGTTTGGGCAAGCTTGCACTTCCTCGACTCGCGGTCTATGACGACGCTCTTTCATCGGAATCCGCAGGAACCAGGTAATGAACTATTTTCGTACATTATTCAGGGATTGTCTCTCTGTAGCGTCGCATCGCGTTAACACGACTCTTACTGTGGCCTCATGCAAAGTATCCCAGTTGCCTTTACACTTGGCTCTCCATCAGAGCGCGCCACAAGATGCATCGATAAAGATTATCGAACCCGTGACAATTATGAAAATATTCCACTAGCCGATACCGGCATCTGCCGCGAAATCGCTGTTGTGGATTCGGAAGATTGTAGCGTCGCTTCTGAAGGTCAAAAGTGTCGCTCTCGCACGTCCCGCGGGCTTATACCCAACACTTTATAGCTTTTAAACAATCGATTAATAAAATTAATCGCGCCTAGATGCTATTTCAGTGGTTCCGGGAAGTCAGACAAGAGCATGTGTGTGAAAGTTTCAATAATTACTATAATTTTTACGGCACAGTAAATTATTTTCGTTTTCGCGACGTTTAAATGGTGCGTCCCTGGGAGTAGGGGAAGGTAAAACGGGCCTCGCCCGTCATTAGAAAGTTACGTCGTGCCGCGAAAAACGCCTCCCGACCAAAGAAGGCATGGAGCCAATACTGAACCACGGAATCATCCAGAACGCCGCCGCTTGCATCGAGAATCGCCAGCTCGTACGCCCAAATTCCCGTTCTAGAGTCCGCATCAAGGGTCAGCTCCAGCACCACCTCACCCACCTGTCGCCGGTAACGCTCTTTGTCGACAATACCGAAAGGCTGCAAAGCCGCAAGTGTCAGCGGCTCGTTTCGCGCGATGGTCCACATATCCTCTACGATACGAAGGTCTTCTGCTTCTGCCATAACGTCTTTCCCGTCGGACGGCCGGTCTATCTATGCTCAGGGGCCGTCTCTGCGTTCAGTTTACCGTAACGCCTGGGTAAACTACGCAGTGTACGTCTATAGGAGAACAAGAGTCACGATGAGTAACACCAATTCGAAAACAAGCCCCGAGGACCCGAACACGGCGTCCCGGCGCGTCTTTATCCGCCGAGCGCTTCTGACGCCCGCCACGCTTCTCGCGGGCGGCAGCCTGATCGCCGGGAGCGCCGCAGATGCTGGGATCCTGCAGACTTCGACGCCTGCCGCGGGATCGGGTCCCTACACGCTTCCGCCACTTCCTTATAAGTTCGATGCTCTGGAACCGCACATCGACGCACGGACAATGGAGATTCACCACGACGCGCACCATGCGGCCTATGTGAAGAACCTCAACACCGCTGTGGCAAACGTGCCGAGCCTAAAAGGAAAAAGTCCGGAGGATCTGATTCGCGGACTGAACTCCGTACCCGCCAATATACGGACGGCAGTCCGAAACAATGCGGGGGGGCACCTGAACCACACCATGTTCTGGTCCATCATGGCGCCCGGAGGTGGGGGAGAACCAACCGGTCCGATCGCGGACGCTATCAAAGCCCGATTTGGTTCGTTTGCCGCTTTTCAGACTGCCTTCAACGATGCCGGAACAAAGCGGTTTGGCAGCGGATGGGTATGGCTGGTTCGGACCAACGCCGGCAAATTGGAGATTTTATCGACACCCAATCAGGACAGCCCACTCCTGTCGGAGTACAAGAGCTATCCGATTATGGGCAATGATGTCTGGGAGCATGCCTATTACTTGAAGTACCAGAACAAACGCGCTGACTATCTAAAGGCGTGGTGGAACGTGGTGAACTGGAATGCCGTAAATCAGCGCCTCGCAAACGCCAAAAAGGTCTAGGCGCTTGGTGTGCGGGCCGGATCGCCTGGTACGATCCGGGCCCCGCGCGCCCAATCCGACGCGTTCATTGCAGCCTTGTTCTCCGGCTGAATCCGCCGCAGCACAAGGCCGCCGTAGGGTGTTGCTATGGCAACTCCGCTCTTATCCACACGGTATACCGTCCCTGGTGCGACAGGCGAATCTGCAGCCACAGATTCAATAGACACCTCAAGCACTTTTAGTGTACGCCCCTGAACCGTTATGAAAGCGCCGGGTCGCGGTGCTGTGCCACGAACCTGCCGCTCAAGAACAGATGCCGAACGGGAAACCGGGTCAAGAAAGCCTGTTTCGCGCGTTACAGGGGATGCGTAAACCATCCCTTCCTCAGTCTGTGGGGTAGGGGTGAGGCCACCGCGCTCCAGCCTGTCGAGCGTTTCGACCAGCAGTGGGCCACCGAGGGCGGCAAGCCGCGTTTCCAGGCTCATCACGGTATCGTCCGGGTGAATGGGTTCACGTGCTTCCAGATAGACAGCCCCGGTATCGAGTGTCGTCTCCATCTGCATGGTCGCTACCCCGGTTTCTAAATCCCCGGCCAGTATCGCGTGATGGATAGGGGCCGCACCCCGCCAGCGCGGGAGAAGGGACGCATGGACATTGATGCCGCCAAAGCGCGGCTGGTCCAGCATCTTTCCCGGTATGATCTGACCGAACGAGACAACGACAAGCGCATCGGGTGCTATTTCGGCTACTTCGGAAGGGAAGGGCTTGCGCCGGACACGCTCCGGCTGATAGACGACATAGCCTAACTCCAGAGCCCGCTGCTTAACCGGCGAATATTGCAGCTTCAATCCTCGCCCACTGGGCCGATCCGGCTGGGTCACGACGCCAAGTATGGTATGGCGATCCCGCGCATCGTGCAGGGCATCAAGGGTAGGGACCGCGAAGGCGGAGGTGCCGAAAAAGAGGACACGCATCAGATTATCGCAGTCATTCCGCGGGAGGCGCTGGTTCGCCCGTCGGTTCAACCGCCTCTTCGCTGTCCGCCGCCACCATATGGAGCGTCGCGGGGTCCGCATGATCAATGAAAAGGACGCCGTTCAAATGATCGACTTCATGCAGAATTACCCGAGCTTCAAAGTCGATCGCTCGGAAGCGTACGGGACGACCGTCGCCATCAAGCGCTTTCACGGAAATCTCTTTGGCCCGCTTCACCACGCCGCGAAGTCCGGGAATGGAAAGACACCCTTCCTCGGGCTCGTACTGCTCACCCTTTGACTTCAGAATCTCAGGATTAATCAGCACCTTCAGGCCATCGCCCGAATCATAAACCAGGAGGCGGATCGAATGTGCTACCTGTGGCGCTGCCAGGCCGACCCCGTGGGCGGAGTACATGATGTCGGCCATCTCGGCAACAAGCGTGTGGATGGCGGAATCGACCATGCGAACCGGTTCCGCGGTCGCACGCAGCACTTCATAGCCGGGTTCGCCGTATTTTACGACGCGGCTGTCATCGAACGGGATATTTTCGTACTTTTCAGCGAGTGGTAGCGGGGGCATGGATCAGGGAAAACCTCGGTTTGTTTAACGCAGGAATTGTATCACGATGCCCATCTGTTCTCCTGAGAGAAGCCTCCATGGAGCGATTCACCTTTTCGTTCCGATAATTATAGACTATAATCTTCCCATGACGGCTCCCACACGGCGCGAAAAAACGAATTCCGGACCCTCCGGCAGTCCGGCAATACCGCCCGGCTGCTGGCATGCTCTCGATGCCGTTTGGGGGAGCTCGCAGCGGGTCAGACTCGTCACCGGACCGCCGTCCCTGGTGGGGGACGGCACCCACATTCGGTCTATCCATATTGTCGGCACGGTTACGGAACGCGCAACGCCCGCCAAACTGCTGCTCGTCCAGAATAAGAACACCTCTTTTACGTTTCCCGGTGGACGCCTTGAACCGCGAGAAACTCTTGCTCAGGCCCTCAGCCGGGAAGTTTGGGAAGAGGCGCGGGCGACGGTCGCTTCCGACTGGTGCCCGGTGGCCGCAACCCGAATCGAATATTTAAATCGTGTTCCGGGGCGCATTCACCGGTTCCATCCGACCTATCTTCTCTGGGTTGCGGGGGCGGTGACGTCTCTGTCCGATGAGCCGCATCACGATCCGGCGGACAGCGTGATCGGTCGGCGTCTGGCAACAGTCGAAGAGGCGAATACGCTGCTCGGGCCCCTGGAGAGAACAGTGCTTCAGGCCGCGATAGAGAGTAAAGCCGGGGCAGGGGAGTCCTGATCGCCGAAACATGAACGAAAAGAACGAACGAGTCGCCCGAACGATAGCTGCCCTGCGGAAGTCGAACGGAATGGCAGGCAGCGAAAGTGTTCGCTATGTCGCGCTGGGTGATTCCGTGACTGCCGGCTGGCTGGAACACGGAATCCTCGACTCGGATGCCGCATATCCTGCCTTGTTTCGCACTCGGCTTGCGTCTCTTTATCCACATTCGGTAATCTCCGTTATCAATGCAGGGTTGGGCGGCGAAAACGCATCGGGCGCGCTGGCGCGGCTGGAGCGAGATGTGATCCGTCATGAACCCCATCTGGTCACGCTTTGCCTCGGGCTGAATGATGCACGGTCAGGTGTCGCGGGCCTGGAAGAATTCCGGCAGAACCTTGCCACAATTCTGGATCGTCTCCAGGCTGAGAGCAGCGCAGACGTCATTTTGATCACGCCGAATATTCGCGGGGACAAATTCCAGGAAGACGGAACCGTAACGGAGTACGTTCGCGCGATCCGCGCGCTCGCACGAGACAAAGCCGTAGGACTGGCGGATGTAAACGCCATCTATCAGGGCGCGCTCCGCTCCGGAATAGACAACCCGGCAGACTTGCTCTCAAACCGCATTTCCCATCCGACACGCCAAGGGCACGAAATTTACGCCAATGCCCTGATCGCTTTTTTTCAGCCGGCATGAGCGGCATGAGCAAGGACGCGTTCGCCGCTTAATCCGGCCTGCAATTGACGATGTGCGCCCGAGAATGATATCCTTAACTTAGAGAAACGGGAGGTACGGATGGCGGATAAAGACCGAAAACAGAACGATCTATTGGCGGCGAAGCAGACCTATATTGTTGTAGGAGTTGTTGCCGCTGCCGTTTCTGCGGCGACTGCCGCGTACATCTTCTGGAAGCGTCAGCATCCTCTAGCGCCGCAGGTTGAAACCGTTCAGGATTTGTTAGAGAGATGTCACGCACAGGTGCGGAGCATTGAGCAGCGCCTTGGTGAGCTAAAGACGATTTAATCGCAGCGTTCCATTCAGAACTCTACAAAATATACCGTGCGGAGAATTCCAGCACGGTATATTTTATTCCGAAATAACGTCCGATAATCTGTGTTATGTCTCAATTCGAGTTGCAGGCTACAGATAGCTGTTCGATGGCGTTTGTTTAGCAGCCAGCCTGCTTCCCGCGATAAGGAATTCCATGCTGCCAAAACTGAAAGCCATAATCTTTGATTTTGACGGTTTGATCCTGGACACGGAATATCCGTATTTCGATTCCTGGCGTGAGGTTTACGCGAGCTTCGGACTTACGCTTGCTCTGCCGGAATGGTCCGCGCTGATCGGTAAGGGAGCAGAGGTTTTGGCTCGGACCCCTTATGAGGATATTGAAAACAAGGTCGGGCGTACGCTTGACCATAATCTCATCCGAGCAAAACGTAGGGCCGTTTTCGACCGCCTGATGGCGTGTGAGACCGTTTTGCGGGGCGTCGAAGCTTTGATTGCGGATGCGCAGCGAAACTCTCTTCTTCTGGCAGTCGCTTCTAGTTCGCCTCGTGACTGGGTAACGGGCTATATCGAGCGACTAGAATTAGGTAGCCTCTTCCCGGTAATCTGCTGCGGAGATGAGGTCCAGCGCTTAAAGCCCGCTCCGGATATTTATCTCGCGGCGCTGCGATCCCTTGGTATTGGTGCCGAAGAGGCAGTCGCGTTAGAGGATTCGGCGCATGGGATCGCGGCGGCAAAGGCTGCGGGTCTTCTGTGCATCGCCGTTCCGAACCGGATTACCGTCACGACCGATCTTGGCGGAGCGGACATTCAGGTCAAATCTCTGGAACACCTGTCCGTGGAACGTCTCCTCAGTTATCACGCCGTCAGGTTTTCCCCATAGTTCTAATCCAGACGATGAGAATCCCGACTAGCGTGAGCAGCACGATGGAGTTGAGAAAAAGAGAAATAAGATTTGCTGTATCCATAGATTCGTCGGTTCAGGCAGACCAGAAAAACCAGAGAAAGCTGAACAAGTTATCTATGCCATGTAACGCAGAAAATTTACCGGAATTTTTGCCCTTGGTTTGGAACCTGTTATGCCTCTACAATGGGTAAACCTGCAAGAGAAGACAACCTGTCGGAGAGATGACTCACTATGCCCGAATCCCGTAAACGCCCTGCACCACTGGAAGAAGATTTTTCAAAAGCTTTCGGAAGCGCCAAAACCTCCGCATCCCCGGCAGCGGACTCCCCTGCCCGCGAGGTGAAAATGGGTCCGCTGTGTCCCTACTGCAAAGCCGGTGTTGGCGCACCGTATGCTCTCAGCAGCAAGACAAACCGGACCGAAGCAGCAGAGGTTGTCCTCATCTATTGCACCCGGTGCGGCTACACGCTTGGTGTCCTGCCTGCACCGATCGAATACTGATATCGCGCCGCCGTTTTGTTAGTAACTCACTTCACAACGAGTACGGAACAAGGAGAATGGCGTAGAACTCGCTCCGAGACACTGCCCAGAAGGAACCGCTCGATTCCTGACCTGCCCTGGGACCCGACGACGATCAACCCGGCACTCTGTTCGTCCGCAAGCCGAACTATTTCAACCGCGGGATTGCCCAGCACTACCGGTTCCACGTCGATGCGATGATTACTATTCGCACGCCGCAGTGACTCGGCTAATGCTTCCGCCTGGGCTAAGGCTTTTTTTCGCACGTCGCGGTTTGACGTTTCGAGCGCCTGAAAATCTGGCGT
>JAZKEA010000756.1:0-12274 GCA_040387315.1 Armatimonadota bacterium
CGATAACCGCCGTTGCCCTGGCACTTTCGCTAAACTTCTGCGGGGTCCTTGCCCCCGCCTCTGCGGGACAGAATACCTCTGCCGCGACGGTGATCGAGGAGACGTTCGTCCTGAAATACCTCAAGCCGTCCGCGCTGGTTTCCCTGCTGGCACAGGGTGACGGGATATCCCCTTCCGCCAAACCAGGCACGGTGACCCCACGTACGACCTCGCTTTTACTGGCTGACACCATAAAATCAGTCGTCCCCGATGACGTTTTCAACACGGTGACGATTCAGGGCGCTCCGGAGGCAATTGCCTCCATCCGGAAGGTTGCCCTACTGCTCGATGTTCCGCCACAGCCGGTTCGGCTCGCGGTACGCATCATCCGGTACCGATCCGCCGCCGCGCAGCAGAGAGCGAACGCGGGTCCCGCCCCGCTCGCTGATGTCGAGGAGGTTGCGTCGGGTATTGTTGAGACGTCCAGTAACACCTCCGTAGAACTGACGACGTACGGAGACCGACATACCTTTCGGGCGCGTCTGACTCCGCATATTAACAATGAGGCTTCTGTCTCGGTCGCCGCGGACCTCCTGCTGGCGGCACCCGACGGAACCTTTGCTCCGTTCCCGGTGAATCCCTCGGGAACAAGGCAGATGCGCGTCGGTGTCCGCGGCCTGATCACCTCGCTGGGTACCGGCATCTCCACGGCTTCCAGGCCCGCCGACAAGGCCACTAAGCCCGAGGTGACGGGGGCAAAAGCTCCGGAAAAGGCCGCGCCCGAAACCTACTATCTGGAAGTAACCCCGACTTTGCCATCCGCCCCGGCAGCCTTATCCTCGGGCAAAGCGGGGCAGGCAGATCCCAAGCCATAGCGATGAGCGAAACCACCGGGGAACCGCCGCTTACACTGGCCTGCCGCCGGGACAGCTACCGGGGCGAGGCCACCGAAGACCGGGCGGAGATCATTCCCGCTGTCCGGTCACAGGTACTGGTAGTGGCGGACGGCGTTGGCGGTCGGGCCGGTGGCGCGAAAGCCGCTTCGCTGGTGCTGGAGCTGGCCGGGGATGTCGCACCGCAGGTAACCCGACTCGATGCGCCCGCCTGGGCACGGTTCCTGATGGAGGCAGACTTGATAGTCCACGATGATGCCGATGGCGGGGAGACTACCGCAGTGATCGCTCAGGTGTCCGACGACGGGCGCAGGATCGTGGGTGCCAGTGTCGGCGATAGTGAAGCGTGGTTCGTGACGCCCGAGGGGCTTTTTGATCTGACGGAGGCACAGCGAAAGAAACCGTTCCTGGGTTCGGGAAATGCGCAGGCGGTGCCCTTCACGCTCCCGGTTCCCGTCTCCGGCGGCACGCTGATTATCGCCACCGACGGCCTGTTTAAATACGCCTCACAGGAGCGTATTATCGATGCGGCCCGGCTTCCGGACGGGGAAGCCGCCGCCGACGCGCTGCTGAATGCCGCCCGTCTCCGCTCAGGCTCTTTTAGCGATGACATTACTGTGCTTCTTTGCCGGATCGCGCAGGGAAGCAGGAAGCAAAGTCTCTGGGAGAGAATCACCGCGCGATAGTCTTCCGTCCATTACCGTTATCAGTAGATACAGGAGATACCAGAACATGAGACACTTCAACACCGCCACTGCCGCTTCTCTGATTGTACTGTCCGCCTGCGCCCTTCCCGCCCCTGCGATTGCCGTAAAGGACGATCTCGTCACTGAGACCCTTCGATTAACCCATGCTGTCCCGAGCGAGGTCATCAAGACGCTTCGTCAGGATATTCTCGATCCCGGTACTGCCCAGCCAAAATCAGCAATCCCTGCAGGGATCGTGCGGATTTCGCAGGACAATGCAGGGAAATCGATTACGGTCCGGGGAAGTGCCAAGGCGATTGCGGATCTCACAGCGATGATCCGGCTTCTGGATGTAAAACCGCGATACCTTGAGGTTAAGATGCGTCTAATAGAGATTCGTCTTACCCCGGATGGGACGCGGAAAGAGACGCTTCTGCAGGCCCCGTCACTTGTCACCAGAAACAATGTTTCCGCACGCGTCAGTCTCGTTTCGAGCCTGCAGCGTTCGATGAGCTTCTCGGTAGCGCCCCATCTGAACGGGGATGGAACCATCTCCCTCAGTTCCACTCTGGGCGTCAGACATGCTACCTCCAGTGGCCCACCTCCGCAGCGAACCCATACCTCCGCGTTCACCAGCACGATGCGTTTAACCCGGCGAGACGACTGGCAGTCGCTCCGCGAGGTATCGGTGAAGGACGATGAGCGGCTTCAGAAAGCGGTTTTCAGTGAGACCAATCCTCCCACGGAGATCTACCCTCTCTATCGCTGGGAGATCTCAGCGAGCCCGAGAGAAGACGTGCCGCGTCCGTAGCGGCAGAGCTTTTAGAGCGGGTTTCAAACAGGGTAAAGCAGGCATAGACGTTTCTGACGAAGCGATGCGGCGGAAACGATGTATTTGGAAGGGACCCTGTCTTTTGAAACCCATCTTCGCGATCTCGCTGCTATCCGCACTCGTCTTCACGGCATCTCAAACCTCTGCCGCAAGAGCCCAGACCTCTCCCCGGCTGGGAGAGATTCTGCGCGATGCCGTGACCGCTCCCGCCTCGAAAAAGAACCCTGCTTCCACGCGCTTTGTTCCTGCCGAAGACGGTCATCCGTTCCTCGACAGCATGACGGCAAAGCTGACACTGGGCGCCCCGCAGAAGGCGGCGTTTCGCACGTATGCCAGCCAGGTAATGACCATGGTGGAGGAGGCTTATACCGCCAACGGGTACGAAAAAAACGATATCGGGGTCGCATTGGGCGCTTTGCTGGAGACCTGCTATGAGATGGATCAGGGAACCTATAAAATAGGCAACGGAACGGAACAGGACAAGCAAAAGACGCGCGCCGCTGTTCGCCAGATACAGAACGCACTGGGCAGCGCTCCTGCCTTTAAATCCCTATCGGACGCAAGCAAGCAGGTCGCCTACGAATCCGCCACCTTCCTCCTGGGGCATCTTGTGGTACAGCTACAGCAGGCGGGGAGTGACCCAGGGAAGAAAGAGGCGGTTCGCCAGCAGGCGCGCAAGCAGATAGAAACCCTGTTCAAGCTGGACCCGGATGGTATCACGCGTCTTGCCTCTGGTGCGTTCACGGCAAAATCAGCAGGTATCGCTTCGGCGAAAACAGCACCAGATAAATCCGCAAAGACCGGGTCTGTGGCAACAGCGGGATCAGTCGGAACGGCTGCTGTGTCAAAGGGGCCATTGCCTGCCGCTTCCCTCGGCGGAGCACGCATCTTGATCAAGTACCGTATGTCTTACTACCCGGCAATGACGACAAACTTCGACCATCTCATTCTCTTTCCGGACGGCACCGCTTTTGATGATATTCCGAGCAAGGATATGCCTCAGTTCAGCGCCGGTACGCTGAAGTCGATGCTGAAACCCCGCGATGTGGGCAGATGGAAACAAAACGGTAACCAAATTGTGCTGAGCTTCCCCGCTAACACGAAAGAGCCGCAGCGGGTTCTTCTGAAGCACCCGAAGGGCTGGTATGACGGTAAACAGCTCCCCCGAGAAAGCAGCGCCTACGACATCTATTTTCCGGTCATCATCCCGACGAAGAAGCACCTTGTCGGCTCCTGGAAGTCGTCGAGCCTGATGACGATGGGAGGGATGGGGGGAGGTACGCCGATGGTCGCAGCGGGCTCTTCGGGAAACCGCACCTTTCAAGCCGACGGCTCGTTCTCGGATGCAAAGAAGTCCTTCGCCAGTGCGACCACAGCCAGTATGGGCGAAGCTTTCAAAAGCGGGGGCGATGTCTCCACATACAGCAACCGCAACAAGGCGGGCATCGGGCGGTGGCGTCTCGATGGGCCGCTGCTGACGATGGAACGGGACGGACAGCGGAGCGTGCATATCGCCTTCATCATGCCCAACTGGTCAAAGGACCCCAAAAGCCAATCGGATATGCTGATCGATGGGGACAACTGGAAACATCCCGATAAATAGGAGTTCCCGCCCCCGCCAGAGCCCTGAAGCACACTTTGCCTCAAGCGATATAATGCAAGTGGCTTAATGGTTTCACCGATTATGGCACCTATTCCTTCTCTTGACACAGAGCTTTCCCAGCCCGAACCCTCGCCGTTTTTGTATCCGGTCGCGCTGAATGTGCGCGACCGGCGCTGCGTCGTTGTGGGCGGCGGAAGCGTGGGTGTAAGGAAGGCAATGGCGCTGCTTGCGGCGGGGGCTGAGGTGACGGTAATCGCGCCTGCAGCGTCCCCCGCGCTGGGGGCACTGGCGGAAGACGAACGAGTAACGTACCTTGCGGAGCCGTTTATCGCCGCGCATTTAGAAGAGGCTTTTCTGGTGATTGCGGCGACAGACCGGGGCGAGGTAAATCAGGCGGTGGCCGATGCGGCGCGGGCGCGGGGGGTTCTGCTGAACCTTGCCGCCGAGGCAGGCGAGGCGGAGGCCGGGGATTTCGCAGCGATGGCTGCCGTGCGGCGTGGTGATCTCGTTCTCGGGGTGACGACGGGCGGCGCGGGTCCCGCCCTGACCGCTCGTATCAAGCAGGATATGGAAGCGCAGTACGGCGCTTACTGGGACCGGTATGTCTCGCTACTCGGCACCATGCGGACGGTCGCAAAACGCGATATTCCGGATACGGAAGAGCGGGCAAAAGCGCTCCGCCTCCTGGCAGCCTCCGACACCGTGCGAAACGCGGTTGCCATGGGCGACACGGACGCCTATATGGAGGCGCTGCGATGCCTCTTTCCCTGATAGGTCTTTCTCACCACACGGCTCCGGTAGAGGTGCGGGAGCAGATCGCTTTCACCGCGCCGGGTGATTTGGAGAAGGCTCTGGCGTACCTGAGGGAAACGCTGCGCGGGACCGGTTCCGAAGCGGTTCTTCTTTCCACGTGCAACCGGACGGAGCTTTATCTGGCAACGCCGGAAAGTCTTTCGACCGACGACCGTATGCACCTGCTGCTCGGCGCTCACGGCGCGGGCCTGCATAACGGCGGGGCGGGATTTCCACCGCACCTGATCGAGAAGCGCGGCGGACACTCGGTCACCGAACATCTTTTTCGCGTTACGTCCGGGCTGGAGAGCATGGTGCTCGGCGAAAGCGACATCGTGCGCCAGGTCAGAAGCGCGTACAGCAGCGCGAATGAGGCGGGCCTGTCTGGAACATTGCTGAAACAGCTATTCCATGAAGCGTTTCGCGTTGCCAAGCGGGCCCGCACAGAGAACGACCTGGGCCGGGGCGCGTTCTCTGTCGGACATGCGGCGGCGGAGCTTGCCGAGACCATCTTCGGGTCGCTGACGGGCCACACGGTTCTGCTGCTGGGCGCGGGCAAAATGAGCGAAACGACTGCCCGACACCTCGCCTCGGCGGGCGCGACTTCGGTCCTTGTTTCCAACCGCACCTTTGACCGCGCCGCACGGCTCGCGGAGCTGCTGAACGGGCGGGCGGTTCCCTATGAGGAGTTCCCCACGCACCTTCAGCGTGCGGATATCGTGATCGCCTCCACCGCGGCCCCGCAGCCGGTCGTCCATCGGGATATGGTCGAAGGCGTCATGCGTCAGCGCCGCCAGCGTCCCCTGTTTTTGATCGATATCGCCGTTCCGCGAGATATTGAGACCGGTGTCGGTGATCTTGACGGCGTCTTCCTCTACAACATCGACGATCTCCAGCAGGTGGTTGCTGAGGATATCGCCGAACGCCGCGCCCGTGCCGCCCATGCCGAGGCGATGGTCCGCGAGGAGGCATTCGCCTTTGCTTCCCGCCTTCGCGCCCAGCAGTCCGCTGCGCCCCTGGTCACCGAGGTACGGGCCAAGATCCACACTATCGCCGAACAGGAGCTTGCCCGTCTGCGTCAGCGTCTGCCGAACCTGTCCGATGAGGAATGGCGCGCGATCGTCGCCACGGTTCAGTCGATAGAGAACAAGATAGCGCACGACCCGACCGTCAAGATCAAGGAGTTCGCTGCCGCCGCCGTTGACGAAGCAGAGCCCGCCGGGGATGCCGCCCAGAAGATGGAGACGGTTCGGGAGCTCTTCAACCTCGGTGTCACGACAGGCGCCGATGACGGGGAGCCGGTGAAATGACGGGAAGTGCCGCCACACTCACCATTACCCTGGCGCTCTATCTGGTAGGCGCGGCGCTTCTGGGCGCAAATCTTTTCGTTCGGCGGCCCGGTTTCCTTGCCGCAGGACGCGGGGCGGCGATTCTTGCCGTGATTCTCCACGGGGTCGCTATCGGCCTGCGGTGCATGGAAATGCACCGAGCGCCGTTTACGAACCCGGCGGAGTCACTCTCGCTGCTCTCGTGGATTGTCGCGCTGGTCTATTTGGGTACGGAGCTTCTCTGGAAGCTTTCCGCAGCGGGTCCGTTCGCGCTCAGCCTGTCATTTTTGCTCGTGCTGCTCGGCGCGGCCCTCGGGGGCGACACTGCGCGTTCCGGAGCGGGTGCCGGGTCCGCCCACCTGCTGTCGCAGCGTGCCATCACGCTGCACATTCTCGCGATCATCACCGCACTCGCGACGTTCGCTCTTTCGTTCTGCTGCGCCGCTCTCTATCTCATAGAGAACCACATCCTAAAATCCAAGCATGGACTGGTCTGGATGAAGCGCCTGCCCCCACTAATGACGGTTGAAACGGCGGCGTTTACCCTCGCGGCAATCGGCTTCCCGCTACTGACCATCGGAATACTTTCCGGTCTGGTCCGTGCCATCCCCGGCGGCATGGCTGCGGGCTGGCAGATGGACCCGAAAATACTGCTCGCCTACGCCGTCTGGGCCGTCTACGGCGTCTACCTCTGGGGCCGCGTCGGCGCGAAGTGGCCCGCCGTCCGCACCGCTTACGTTCTCCTTGTCGGCTTCGCGCTTTGTATTCTTCTCTATATCGTTCCCACCGCCGCGCATTTGTTTGAGTAGCGGACACGATGACACAGAAAAAGCAGGTTAAGCGTTCCAAAGTATTCGACGATGCGCTGCGCCTGATGCGAAGTCGCGACGCTGCACTGTCTGAAGACGGATTTGGCGCGCTCCAGCAAATTGCTCCAAATTATGCTGACGAACTTCTCTAGGAGTTTTATACGGAATCCAACTTCGGTTTACGATGCTGGCTGCTGGAATTATTGGGAGACGCTCGTTCAGAGGCTCTGATCCCATTCTTCACCTCGTATCTTCAAAGCACTGAGGAAAGCTTTCGCTCCAGGGCAGTACAAGGGCTGAAGGCGTTAGACACGAAAGAGTCACGCCGCGTTTTATGGGAGGCCGAGCAAGGCGGTCTCCTAAACCGGGACTAAACGCGACTTCGCTCTTTTGGCTATAGCCTTTGTCTTTATTTGAGGGTATGTCAAAAGCAAGCGCTAAATACTACTATCAAAGGCAGATTAAGATAGGCGAAGCCTTATGAGAAATAAAAATCGAAAAATAGGCGGATTGTCTGCTCAAGCAAAAGAATCGTGGGGGCGAGGAAAGTACGGGGCTGGTATCCAAAGTGCACGCTGGTGTTTAAAAGGAAGGGATTTCGACGCGGCTAAAGCGGAGATCGAAAGTCTACTGCAATCAAGCACCGAAGATATTCCAGCAGATCTCTCCCTTTCGCTGGCAAATGCTGTATCTGCTGCTGAGTCGGGTGATGAATTCGAATTGCGTAGACACCTTAGAGAGGCAATAGATCTAACATACCAACGTACTCCCTCTGGTTTACGAACCGACGAAGCCGCAACGCGGATAAGCCCGGAGCCGCTCTTTTAGAAGGGCAACGCGCCCCTTCCAACAGGCAAACACGATGTTTACGCATTCCGGGCAAGGGGTACCCCCATCCGGGAGAGGTGAACTGTGACAACCTGTGCTATACTGACGACACGTAATATGGCGACCCCTCCCTCGCAAGAGAGCGCGTTTCCGGAACGCCTCGAAAATGGATCGCCTGGCAGGTTTGCGCGCAGCACCAATGACGTTGCCACAACCGCCCCTGTACTGTCTCCGCACGTCTCCTCGGAAACCGTGGGCGTCCCGGTGACGCTCACGCGGCGTACCCTCAAGGTCACGCAGCTTCAGAACTACCATTACACGGACACGGTACGGAACATCGTCACGCGCCTCTGTTTAGTCCCTCCGGTTCTGCGCGGCTACCAGCGGCGTCTCTCCTATGATCTGCGCGCCGTTCCCCTTCCCCACTCCGTGCCGGAATTCGATGATGCCTTTGGAAACCATTTTTTGGAGGTCCATCAGGAGTATGTCAAGGAGCATCTGACGCTGATCATTACCCTGAGCATTGAAAATGCCTGCGCCTATGACGAGAACGGAATCCTGGTTCCAACGGCGGTCCCGAACCGGCAGGGAGCGCTTCCGGAAAATGTGGGGGGCGACAGCGCATTCCTTTCTCCCTCGCGGCTGACGGAACCGGATGATGCGCTTCGGGAAGCCTATGAAGCGGTGCGTCGTGATCTGCCGGACCCGACCGCAGACCCGTTCGGATTTGCTAAAGCACTCTGTAACTACACTTATCGGGAGATGCGCTATCTCTCCGGGTCTACCGGGGTTTCGACATCCGCGTCTCAGGCCTGGACCACCCGGCAGGGAGTCTGCCAGGATTTCGCCCACGTCTTTCTTGTTTTGAGCCGACTGTCGGGCGTTCCCGCGCGTTATGTCTCCGGCTTTCTTCCGGGCGAGGGGGCGATGCATGCGTGGGTCGAGGTGCTTCTGCCCGCCGTGTCGGAAAATGCGAATTCGCGCCGCTTCTTCTGGTATGCCCTCGACCCTACCCATGATCGCTGGGTCCATGAGCGCTATGTGTCGGTCGCCGTGGGCCGGGACTACTATGACATTATGCCGAACTCCGGCAGCTACTTCGGGCGCGCCAAAAATAAGCTGACCCATCACAGCCGTGTCGTCATCGAGCACACGACGCAGGAAGCCCTTTAGCCACTTGGCTCATTGACCGTCGACGATTGACAGCAGGGCCACTGCTCCGTTACCATCAGTTATCAGCTGATTTGAGCAACGGGGGGCTTTGTGATGCGGTTTGGCGTCTGTGCGGGAATTGATAAGGCGTTTCTTCTGGCGGAAGCCGGGTGTGACTACATAGAACTGGGCGTTTCCACAGATCTGGTTCCGGAGGCGGATATGGCGACCTGGGCGGAAAAGCGCCGCGCGATTGAGACCATGCCCCTTCCCCCCGAAGCGTTCAACTTTCTGATCGGTAAGGGGAAAATAACCGGACCGGAAGCAGACTTTGAGCGTTTGGAGCGCTATATGAACACCGCGCTGGAGCGAGCGGCCCAGGTCGGCGGCAAAGTGGTGGTCTTTGGCAGTGGCGGCGCCCGCAAAGTCCCCGACGGCTTCTCGCACGATGAAGCAGAGCAGCAGATCCTGCGTTTTCTTCACATCTGCGCGGATGCCGGCGAAAAGAACGGGGTGGTGGTGGTGATCGAACCGCTGAATCGGGGCGAGAGCAATATCATCAACAGCGTCGCGGACGGCGCTCGTCTCGCCCGCCTCGTCAATCGCCCTGGTCTCAAAAATCTCGCCGATACCTACCACATGGAGGTGGAGAAAGAGCCTCTTTCCGACATCTCCGCAAACGCCGACGTTCTCGCCCACACGCACACTGCCGATGTGGACCGCCATGCCCCGGTCGTTAACAAGTACGATTATGTCGCCCTGTTCAAAGAGTTATTAAAGGCGGGTTATGCCGGACGCCCGGATGCCCGCATCTCCATCGAGTGTAACTGGCAGGACTTCAATAGCGAGGTCAGGCCATCGGTTGCCGTGGTGAAGAAGGCTTGGGAAGAGGCGAAGAGCGCGTAGTGTCGGATTCTGATTTCACCCTTCAGCATCCTTCAAAAAATCCGGCAAATATTTACTATGCGTTTTCTTTAGATAACTGATTGCAGAATCTTTATCTACTTGATAGTGAAGACGTTCTTGGTAGAAGTGGAGGCGCGCCCGAGCCTCTTCAATAACTTGCGCCCATGTTTTAACCCAAACGGATAGATTGAGTTCTGAAGAGTCATAAACAAGCCCGATGGGTTTGTCTTTTTGTTTCGCTTGCATCCATACATCTGAAGTTATCTCATTTGAAATGGCTACGAAGTTCCATCGGGTATGCGTATGGAAAAAGCGTTCATCCCTAGCGACTGCAAAAGCATACTTGCGTATCTGTGAAACCACATCATCATCAATCTTTTGTCGCGGTCGTTTTAATTCAATGATAAGGTGTTCGCGTTCTTCGGCGCGAGGTTGAGGGACCATTCGGGCTAGCATCAAATCACGAGATAGCATCAAATCGACGATTCCACGACCACCATCTTGTACAACCACTGGATCGTCTACATCTGATCGTTCTCCGAGTAACTTCAGGTGTTTATTTAGAACTTCGGTGAGTGACTGATCGTCTACTGTCAAACGGTATTCCTCACCGAATACCCACGTTTCTTGTGCCAGGAAGCGATGTAGTTCTTTACGCTCTAACAACTTCTGTTTTGACTGATCATCAAAAACGAGAAATTCTAGTGCTTTAAGAAAATCAAGCCTGTCCGATACTTCTTTTGAAGCATTTATAATAGCCGTTAACGATGTCTTTTCAAGTAGATTAGCAAGCTCATTTTGCTTTTCTTTAGGAAGATCAAGTACCTCCTGTAAAATCTTTAATACAGCAGAAGCATTTTGCTCGATTGCTTGCTTCAAAAGACGAAATGATAGCTTTTTACTTTTTCGATCTACTTTCGCAAATTCTGGAAGATAGGCATTAACACTAAGAGCAAGTACATCAAATACTTGGCGCTCGGTCTGCTCGACAGGATCTAATGCAATTCCAGAGTAGGGATATATTTCTTCTTTAACCCATTCTTGAACTATATTCTTTGCTTGCTCTGCAGTTTTAACTCGAAAGTGTTGTCTCAGCCTATCTTTGGCATTTTCGACAATCTGATTAACATCTGGATCTAACGATTCCATCTGAAGAGCGTTAGCGTCATTCAGCGTCCGTAAATAGTCAGATTTCAAATAGGCAGTGAAGTTAAAACCTGGTGCTTGTACACCTGGAGTTACTTCGTGAAGTGGGAAGCCACTTTTGTCACAAAGCACAAGACTACGGGCAACTGAGGATTTCCATTCGACGATAACTAATTCGCTGTTAACTTTTTCGCCGTTATCCATCGTAATTGGTGAAAGTACAAATTCATCCATCTTAACGACAGCACGCTGTGGGTCAATCAATACATCATTGTAAAAGACAGATATATCTGCGTATTTCATCAGGTACAAAGCTAACTGCTCGGCTACGCCATCCACAGCAGATTCAGTCAGTAATGATGGCAATTCTGTCAATATATCGCGGATGTAAACAGTGGTTCCTGTGATGTGCTTGGTAGTTACTTCGGGTTCTTCAATAACAAATTTACTAATATCGTCAAGCGAACCTTTAATTTTGTATTGGAGAAATTGACCGCTTTCGGAGTAGTTAGTTGTCCATTCAACAACAGAACCTAAAGAAAATGCTTGAAAACGCCCCCGTCCTCCTTTACCATGTAAATCGCGTCCAAGTGTACGCGACTGTGTTTGGGTTCTTTTCCAAGATCCTCCGAGACTTTCAAATGCAGGTACTGCGTCAGCGTAAGCTATGCCATGACCATTATCTGTTACTGTTATAGCTTCGAGACCCCCAAGAAGGTTCTCTACTAAATCAATTCTAATTTCTTTCGCATCCGCATCTAACCCATTCCAAACAAGTTCCGCTAGTGCTAGAATCGGCTTTCTTGCTTTTGCAACGCGTTCCAAGTGATCATTTTGTACTTTGACAGAAACTGTTTGCATAAATTCGCCTAAAATTGAGTCCGTATATTTTAAGGTAATACCTGAACGCACAGGTTATTCGTTGCATAGCCAGTGCAACTTGATTAGTTTGAAGTACATCCTGAGGTTTTGGCATGCTTGGAACGTATCGAGTGCCGCAAATTGCATCGGGAATTAGTGGCGCGAGTTACGGCACGCGATTGCTTCTGGCGACGAGAACAAGTATCGCGATCTGACATCCGGTGCTGTTCTGCTGATAGGGCAGATTTTGATCGGTAGTGATAAGAACATCAAAACCGTCGCTCTCGGCTGCCGCTAAAAGCACCCCGTTCTTGAAGGTGCCCAACCCACGCTCATACGTAGTCTGAACGTCGTGACCGGCAAAACGGGTTCGCAACGGGCGCGGTACGCAGTGGTCGAGCAGAAGTTTAACGGGAAAACTCTTGCTCAAGCCCCTCTAACAACTTCGCTTTCCCAAGG
>JAZKEA010000756.1:12319-21945 GCA_040387315.1 Armatimonadota bacterium
ACTCCGGGAAAGGCATCCAGGAAGTCATAGATGCTGTCACCTGCTTCTAGGTAGTCAAAGAGGGTTTGGATCGGAACACGGGTGTTGGTGAAACAAGGGACGCCACTCAAACGCTCGGAATCTCGCCACTCTACGAGGCTGCGTAGTGAGAGTTGTTCCTGACTGCTGGTTTGTTCGATGGCTGGCATGAGATGTAACCATCCGTATTCTGTGGATTTTGCTGCCTTAGTATACGGCAGCTAACCCACTGTTACCGAGCCACCGTCGCCGTTGAAGCGGTTCATGGCGGCTTCGATGCCTTCGGTCAGCCAGATCTCGACCGCTCCCATGGCGACAATCAGCATCTCGTCGGCGAGCTTTTGATCCGATTTGCTGAAACGGCCCAGTACCCAGTCTATCTGGAGGCCGGGAGGCGGCTCTCCGACGCCGAGGCGCATTCGTGCCCACTCCTGCGTCGTCAGGGTGGCGGCAATACTTTTCAGCCCGTTCTGTCCCCCGGACGAGCCTTTGGAGCGGAGGCGCAGTTTGCCCACGGGCAGGTGGATATCGTCGCTCAGTACGAGGATGTCGGAAAGCGGCGTGGATTCGCGGCGCATCAGGGGACCGACGGCTTCGCCGGAGAGGTTCATGAAGGTCTGTGGCTTGACAAGCAGCACGGACTGACCGGCAATAACCCCGCGACCGACAAGGGCACGCACCCCGGAAAGACGCTGGTCGACCTTTATCTTGTGGGCGGAGGCAAGCGCGTCGATGAGGTCAAAGCCGATATTATGGCGTGTCCCGGCATATTCCTTGCCGGGATTGCCTAAGCCGATAATGAGTTTCACGTTTACCGTATCGTCCGAGCTACCAGGAACGGTCAAAGAGTTCGGAAACGGAATCGTCGGTGTGGATGCGCCGGATAGCGTCCGCAAGGAGCGGGGCGACGGAAAGCACCTCGATATGACCCGCCTCGATAGAATCGGCGTCGTGGAAGGGGATGGTGTCCGTGGTGACCAGTTTTTTAATGGGAGAGGCGGCGATTCGGTCGATAGCGCCGGTCGATAGGACCGGGTGGGTGCAGCAGGCGTAGACCGCCGCCGCGCCGCGCTCCATCAGCGCCTCCGCGCCATGGACGATGGACCCGCCGGTATCGATCATGTCGTCAATCATGATGCACTGTTTGCCGCGCACATCGCCGATGATCTCCATGATCTCGACCTTGTTCGGCTCCGGACGACGCTTGGCGATAATCGCGATACTGGTCTTCAGCATCTCCGCCATCGACTTGGCACGGGTCACACCACCGACATCGGGCGAAACGACACAGGTGTTGCCGTTGCCGAACCCCTGCTCCAGCCAGTATTCGGCGAGCATCGGACCGGCGAAGAGATGATCGACGGGAATACGGAAGAAGCCCTGGATCTGCCCGGCATGCAGATCAACGCAGACCGCGCGGGTCGCTCCCGCTTCCGTAATCAGGTCGGCGACGAGGCGCGCTGTGACCGGTTCACGGGGCTTGACCTTCTTGTCCTGGCGGGCATAGCCGTAGTAGGGCAGAACCACGGTGATACGTTCCGCGCTGGCGCGGCGGAACGCATCGATCATGATCAGGAGTTCCATCAGGTTGTCGTTCACCGGGCAGCAGGTCGGCTGAACGATGAAGACATCCATCCCGCGCGCGGACTCCTCAACCTGGACTCGGATCTCGCCGTCATGGAACTGGGTCGTCATCATGTCACCAAGGGGAACGCCCAGATGATGCGCGATCTTGCTGGCGAGAGCACGGTGGGCATTGCCCGTAAAAAGACGAAGATTGCCGGGGCTGTCCCGGTGGTTACGGTGCAGTGTCGTGGGCGAAACCGCGACGGAAACCTCTGACGCCGCTTCCGCGGTAAGTGTGGATATCATTACCTGCCTGAACCCTCGCCCTTCTCGGCCTGTGCCGAACCCTGCGAGGCCATCCTCGCTTGCATCTGCTTTTCGCGCCGGGCCTGGACCCAGCCCTCTTTAACGCTCTGACGCGACCGCGCGACCGCGAAAGCACCGTCAGGAACGTTATCCGTAATAACGGACCCGGCGGCGGTGAAGGCGTCATTGCCGACAGTGACGGGAGCGACCAGAGTGCTGTTCGTCCCGATAAACGTGTTCGCACCGATATTGGTGCGGCTTTTCTGGTAACCATCGTAATTGCAGGTGATGGTGCCCGCACCGATATTGGTCTTCGCCCCGATGGTGGCGTCTCCCAGATACGTCAGATGATTCGCCGAGACCCCGTCCTCAAGAACGGCGGCTTTGGTTTCCACGAAGTTTCCGATCCGCACGCCCTTGCCGAGCCTCGTGCCCGGACGCAGGTGAGAGAAAGGACCGATCCTGCTGTCATCGCCGACTATGGCATGGTCCGCAAGGGAAAGACGCAGAACGACACGGTCTCCGATGGTAGTCTCTGTGATAACGGCGTTCGGGCCGATGACGCAGTCCTCGCCGATGTGCGTGTCCCCGAGAAGGTGGGTGCCGGGCAGGATGGTCGTGTCCTGTCCCACCGTCACGCCCGCCTCCACATAAGTTGTCGCCGGGTCCGTGATCGTGACCCCGGAAAGCATCAGATCGTGGAGAAGGCGCGTCCGCATCTTGGCGTTGATTTCGGCCAGCTCTACGCGCGTGTTAACCCCGAGAACGATGTCCGGGTCCGACGTCACTTCGGCGGCGACCGTCTCACCGGCCTGCCGCAGAAGCTGAATGACATCGGTCAGGTACAGCTCACCCTGCGCATTGTCCGGGCGCAGGTCCCGCAGCGCGCGAAACAGCGAGGGAGCCGAAAAAGCGTAGACCGAGGTATTGATCTCGCGGACCGCCTTTTGCTCCGGCGTCGCGTCACGTGCCTCGACAATCCCTGTTACCAGGTCGTCGGCATCCCGCAGGACACGCCCATAAGAGCCCGCATCGTGCGGCAAAACCGTGGTGAGCAGAGTGGCAGCTGCCCCACGGGATATGTGCGTCTCCAGAAGACGCCGCAGGCTGTCGCTGCTGAGAAGGGGGGTATCTCCGGGAAGCACCAGGACAATGCCTTTGTGGGAAGCGAGCAGTGGCTCCGCCATCTGGGTGGCATGACCGGTGCCCTTCTGGACCGTCTGCTCCGCGTACTGAAGCGCGTCTGCGCCATAGCGGTCATCCAGCGTCCTGCGGACAGTGTCGCCCTCGTGTCCGATTATAACTACCCGCCGTGTGACACCCGCACCGGCAAGCGCATCCAGAATATGGGCAAGGATCGGCTTGCCGCAAACGGGGTGAAGCGCCTTGGGCAGCTTCGACCGCATTCGCGTAGATTTGCCTGCTGCGAGGACTATCGCCGCAAACTCTGTATTATTTGCCGACGTCGTTGCCATGTCCCCGCTCATAGATCTACCTGAGGTCTAAAAACCATAACATCACCGCGCGTTTCGTTGTTGTTTCGCGTAAAAAAACACGGTCTCCGAGCGAGGATCAGTCTGGTAATTCGCGCGGGCCGTGTGACGATAAACGCTTCGTGCGTTTGTGCGGTTTTGCTCTTTAGTAACGAACGGATTATAACACGCCGCCTTTGGGAGCGTCAACGCAAACACACGCTCCCAGCGAGAACTCCGGATGGTGAAATACCGGTTTTAGTCGTCCCCCGCGCGTCCGGTTCGACCCTCGAATCGTGGACCTCCATAGCGTGCCTCGGAGAGCGGAACCGGCGGCGAAACCGGTTTACCGGTGGCGGGATCAGATGGGTACGAAGGCGTGATGCGTGTCAGCCAGGCGACCAGATCGGTGCGAAGATTTTCGGCGATCACTCGCGTCGGCCCTGTGGGAACCGTCGCGGAGGCAACCAGGTTTTTCTTTTCGCTCAGGTCGTCTGTGAGGCAGTAGAGCTCGTAATGGCGGTCCTCATAGAAGTACATCAGCTTGTAGCGCTTGCGGGCTTTGCCGTCACCGATGTCTTTGAGAATGACGGAACAGGGGACAGAGCGGGTGTCGAGATAGCCGGGGAAATGCCAGTAAAGCGCCTCGCGACCTTTGGGGCTTTTCTCTTTCCCGGTCAGCACATCAACAAGCGAAACCCCATCGAGAACATATGCTTTCGAATCCGGGAGCGGCGCTTTCGCGATACCGGCGAAGGTCGGGTATAGGTCGATAACATGCACAGGCGCGTCGGATAGCGAACCGGGGGCGATCCGTCCCGGCAGGCGGGCGATCATCGGGATACGCACGCCCCCATCGCTGAACATACCCTTGCCGCCCCGGAGCGGCGTGTTGTTTGTCGACCCCTGAAAGCCGCCGTTGTCGGAGATAAACACGACGAGGGTATTGTTCGTGATACTGTCGCTCTTGTCTCCGTCGCCATTGGGATCGTCCAGACGGGCAAGGACGCGTCCCACCGCCTGATCCATGCCTTCGGTCAGAGCGGCATACGCGGCGTTTTTCTGACGCGGGTCGGCGGACTTCAGGACACTGTAGCGTGCCGCGAGATCGGGGCGGGGATGAATGGCGGTATGAACCGCGCCAAAGGCGAGATTCAAAAAGAACGGCTTATCCCGCTCCGCTCCGATCCGGTGTTTGTCCAGAAAATCGATGGCGGCATCCGCGTCCGCATCGGTCAGGTGTTTTGGGGTGCCCTCCAGAACTTTGGTATCCGCTCCGGAGGCGAAAGGCGTGATGTTCTTGGTGATATAGTCGGCTGTATACGGTGCGGCGAAGACGTCCACCTCGGGCCCCCGGCTCTGGAAGTGCCAGTCGCGCTGCGGACCCTTGCGGGCGAAGTAACCACCGGGACCACCATCCCCTTTGATGCCGCCTCCGTAGTTGATATCAAAGCCGTGGACCGTTTTCACAGCTTCCGGCGAGGCGCTTACATGAAACTTCCCGACGTGTGCGGTCTGATAGCCCGCCGCCTTGAGCGTTTCGGCAATGGTTACGGCATCCGGGAGGATACGAACGCGCTGACCGGGTGGTGTCAGCGCAAGTGTCTGCCCTCGCACCTTTCGGGCGAGCGATCCGACATTGTAGACGCCGTTACGCGGGGCGTACTGCCCGGTCATGAGGGCGGCTCGTGTCGGCTGGCAGTTCTGGTACGCATAGGCGCTGGTGAAGGCCATACCTCCCGCGGCAAGTTTGTCGATATTCGGCGTCTTGTGGAACCGTGACCCGTTGCCCCCGGACGTACGTCCCGTACTGAGATCGGTCCAGCCCAGATCATCGGCGATAATCAGCACGATGTTGGGCCGCGACCGCGGCGTCTGAGCGGCAGCGCACGGCGGAAAGGCAGAGACGAGTGCCACGCCCGCCATCAGAGGGACGGTGCGGCAATTTCTGAGATAGTTTTTCATTCTTCGATTGGTGCTTTCTCGGGAACCTTCCCGGCAGGCCAGGGTGCGACACCGACACGTTTGGCCCAGGCATCCCATTGAGCTGCCATTGTTTTGGCACGGTCCGGCTGCGCGGAGGCAAGGTCGTTCATCTCCGTTCGGTCCGCATCCGTATCATAGAGTTCCCACACCTTGCGCCGGTGCTCGTACGAGAGCTTCCACTTCCCGTCGCGAACGGCGCGGTTCCCCTCATGCTCCCAGAAGATCGGCGTGGGTCGTTTCACCTCGTCCGATTTCTCAAAAACAGGGCGGAGACTGACGCCTTCCATCGGCGGTATGGCTTTCCCGCCGTGCTGCTTCGGATACGTCGCTTTTGCGAAGTCCACACAGGTCGCCATAATGTCGATCAGGTGACCGGGTCCATTCACCAGAGTCCCCTGGCGCGCCCCTTGGATCACATTGGGCCAGTGGGCGATCAGGGGCGTGCTGATACCGCCTTCGTGCTCCCAGTGCTTATACAAACGGAACGGCGTATTGCTGACATGCGCCCAGTTCTCGCCGTAGGCGACATTGGTTTGAGGCCCTCCCGGCAGTTTCATTCGCTGCGCCGGGTTGTTGCGGCCCATGTCCTCCGCGCACGCCCCATTGTCCTGCAGGAAGAGAATCAGCGTGTTATCGTACTGCCCGTTCTTTTTCAGTGTGTCGACCAGGCGACCGATCCCCTCGTCCATGCGGGTGATCATGGCGGCGTACACTTCCATGCAGCGCGCCTCCCAGGCTTTATCGGGTACCTTTTCCCAGTCACCGACGGCGGGCGTGTCTTTCCACTTTGGATCCAGCAGGCCCAGCTTTTTCATCTTCTCCAGCCGTGCCTTGCGGATCGGCTCATAACCCGCGTCGTACTTGCCTTTGTACTTGGCAATCTCCGGGGCGGGCGCCTGGATGGGCCAGTGCCCGGCGGTATACGCGACATACATAAAGAACGGTTTGTTGGGATTCTGACGCTTGCTTTCGTCCGCGTAACGTATGGCGTGATCGCTGATGGCATCCGTGAAGTAGTAGGGACGTGTCGGTTTGTACTCGGTGTCCTCCGCCGCTTTGATGCGCGTGTTGTCTCTGGTCAGGGTATTGGGGTGGTAGTAGTTCGCCGCGCCGCCAATAATCCCGTAATAGTGGTCGAAACCACGCTGAAGGGGCCAGGCGTTCTTGGGACCGTTGGGCTTGGCGCTGCGAGCGATATGCCACTTGCCAACCGCATAGGTGCCGTACCCTGCAGGCTTCAGAACCTCGGCGATTGTCGCGCACCGATCATTGAGTTCGCCCTGATACGCGGGTAAGCCACGATCCTGGGTCATATGCCCGACCCCCGCCTGATGGGAGTAGAGCCCTGTCAGCAGAGAGGCGCGGGTGGGACAGCAGCGGGCGGTGTTGTAGAACTGGCGGAAGCGCAGTCCCTCCCCCGCGAGTTTGTCCAGATTTGGCGTCTGGATCTCGCTGCCATAAGCGCCGATATCGCTGTATCCCATATCATCCGACATGATCACGATGATATTGGGCCGCTTGTCAGCGGCCTTGAGAGGAGCCGCTGCCGGTGGCGTCTGTGCGGGGGCGTATGAGGAAAGCAAAAGGCTTGCGGGAAGCGCGGCGAGCCACGGCAAAACCAAACGAGCAAACACTGAACGCATAGTCAGATTCCTTTTCGAACACCGGCGATCTTTGCCGGAGAAACAGCACACCGAAAGCCCGTGTTCGATGTTCCCGTAAGCATCTCGCCTTTGCCGCGCCCACCCGGCATGTAGCGGGAGCAGTACTGGCTTGTGCAGAGAAATGATCCGCCCCGCTGGACGCGCTTCGGAATACCCGGCTCCTGCGGGTCGAAGCTCGCGGATGGCCCCTGGGGATTGCGCTTTGGGCTGACTGCGTAATAGTCGGGGCGGTACCAGTCCGCGCACCACTGCCAGACATTACCGGCCATATCGTAGAGCCCGAATTTATTGGCGGGGAACGCGCCTACGGGTGACGTCCGAGCGAATCCGTCCGCTTTCGTATTGCGGTTGGGGAAATTACCCTGGAAGGTGTTCGCCATCGTCTTACCTTTTGGCTGAAAGGTGTCCCCCCAGACGAACGGCTTCTGATTCAGCCCGCCCCGCGCCGCGTACTCCCATTCTGCCTCAGTCGGCAGGCGTTTACCCGCCCATTTCGCGTAGGCAGCGGCATCCTCCCAGCAGACCTGAACCACGGGATGCTTCTCACGCCCGCGCAGATCGCTCTTGGGGCCTTCGGGATGACGCCAGCTGGCCCCGGGGACATAACGCCACCACTGCGAGACATCATCCAGCGGCACCTCTTTGGGCGGGGGCACAAATACAACGGAACCGGGCACCAACTTGTCGGCGGGAACGCCGGGAAAGAGCTTCGGGTCCAGCTTTCGCTCCGCGACCGTTTGATAGCCTGTGGCTTTGACGAACCGGGCGAACTGCGCGTTCGTTACCAGATTCCGATCCAGGTAAAAGCGGTCCAGGGTGACCTTATGGAGCGGCTGCGCATCCTCGAACATGCCGTAGTCGCTGCCCATGGTGAACTGGCCTGCAGGAATCGTGATCATGCCGGACGGCGCTGTGGATAACGTAGCGCGGACTGCTGCGGGGCGTACCACGGGAAGGCAAACGCTGACTGCCGTGAGGGCAAGAGCGGCAGCGGGAACGGCCCAGAGCGCCATTCGTGCGAACGGAGTAGACATAACACAGATAATACAGGCTCGGCAGTCGCCTGCCGAGCCTTCTCCCCTAGATTTCCACGTCACAGACGGCACGGCTCTGGAGATGTTCAATACGCAGCCTGGCTTATCTCGTTGCCGGAGTCACCACATAGGCCCAAAAGCGAATAATGTGCCCCCTCTTCTTGTTGGGCAGATCACTGTCCTTTTTGCTTGCGGCGCTCTGGGGTACATCCGACGCCACCGTTACGCCCGCCTCCGGGTTTATCGGCTTGTCCAAAATCCAGTACGACTGATACACACTGCAAAGTGTGTTGAGCGCCTCGGCGAGCGGTTTGTTGACAATGGATTTGCTCATACGGCGGTTGTAAAGACGGGCAGCGGCCTTACCTGCTTTATCCGGTGCCTGCGCTTTTGGGTCGGGGAATCGCCCAAGCACTGTTAAACCGGTCTGTTCTGCGAAACTGCGCAGATACGCGGCAAGTGGCGGTTCGTCCGGAGAGGCGGCGGGGATATCCCAGCGGATCGTGACGCGGTCTTTCTTTACTACCTTCGCCAGACCGACGTTCCCTATCTTCTGGCGCTCTTCTGCAAACTCATCAATAGGGGTGAGATCAAGAACGTCGTATCCGTGAAAATCTGCTTTATCCTTCGTATAAAGGCCTACAATCAAACCACCTTCATTACCCTTAGGTAACAGCCGGATCGCATAATTAGCCTGCAAATCCGCTTTAGATGCTGAGGAGTACTGGCTGTTATATTTCTCTAGAAAACCAAGCTGTTCGTCTGAAAGCGTCGCCGCCGCAATATCTGTTGTCTGGCCTGACAGCGCCTGATTTACTACATCCGGCGGCAGGCTGTCCAGCAAAGAAATACCGCCTCGTACAAACGCTGCGTTGAAATCATTAGCTAGATCAATATTTTCTTTCTTTAGCGTCTCTTGTTGCGCGGGCCAATCTTCGACCAGATCAGCCAGGTACCGAAGTTTCTCTTTGTAAGCCTTCGTGAGTTTCGCCTGCCGCTCCGCTTCCGTGATGGCATGACGCCCCAGGACAAAGGCTTTCGGCTCCTTCGCCTCTTTTTCCGGTGCCGTTTGCGCCGTCCAGAGGTATTGCCACTTTGGACCGGTAAGCAGTTCGGCAATCTGGTTGCGAACCTCCTGTCGATTCGCCGCGTCCGTGTTGTCGAGAGGCCCCACCGCGATAAAGAGCCGTGCGTTCGGCATCTCCTTGTCCGCCGTGTACCTATAGCCGCTGAACGTCGAGAGCCGCGATAACTGTTGTCGAACCGGCAGATACCCTCCCGGCAGAGCGTCCGTTTCCAAATCGCCCTTCCGCGGTGTTACATCTGGCTTGTCGGTTTTGGCCTGCTTTTCGGCCTGTACTTGTTCCTGTGCGCTTGCGGCAGGCAAGGAGACCGCGAAAGGAAGCAGGAGGCTTCCGACAGCCAGGACAGCGGTTGTGATCCTGACTGTCAGTATGCCACCCGCAAAGTCAAAGCTCTGCGTCGCCGCTTCCACGCCCAGCGTGAAAGTGCCTTCTTCGGCCGTGCGCGCCGTGCCGCCCAGCGCGGCGGCGCCACCGGTTTCGCCAAAAGCGCCCAAT
>JAZKEA010000757.1:0-7523 GCA_040387315.1 Armatimonadota bacterium
CCGGTCACCACGCCAGTCGCCGTGGCAGGAGCGGTCGCCGCAGGACTCGCAGGAATTGCGGCATCTTTCTTTACTTCGGTTGTCGCCGCGGCTCCCTCATCGGTAATCGGCACACCCGACGCGACCTCAACGACAACGCTCTGACCGCCGGGTTCCTGAAGCGTAAACGTGGTTTCCACACCGGTCTTGTCGCTGGTCACCTTGGCGGTGTCCCCGACCGTTCCGATAAACAGGGCAGGTTCCTGTCGTCCGGAGTCCGCGAGGGCCTGTTTTGCGCTGCTGCCATCGGACGCCACCAGATTCGCACGACCACCGTTCAGTGCCATCTTCTTGGGGTCGTAGGCGATCACAATGGGATCATTACCCGACCCAAGATCGCGCGCTTTTTTCAGGGAATAGGAGATAGTTGGACGTCCCTCACCATCCCGAGGCAGAGAATCTGAGATCAAAAAGGTTTCGGCAACCGACGCCTTGGCTTTATAAAGCAGAGCGGCCTTACCAACGGTGACACGGATTCGTGTGTGGGCACGGCCCGAAGGTATAGCGGCACTGGTAACGAGGGCATAGCGCGCCCCGACCTTATCCTGGAGAATCCCAAGGTCGACCGTTTGCCCGTCGCTATCTTCCCAGATAGTCGCTGCCTTTTCCGCGGTGTCCACCACCTCGATCTTGTGGATAGTCACCCAGGCGTGTTCATACCCGCTGGGGGCCGCGCCCGTGAGAAAGACGCCCGCACGCTGTGTGGCTCCCGCGGGGGCGGTAACCCCGCCCGACGCATTTCGGGCGGAGTCCAGCGACTGCGACGAAAGGCTGGCCGGATTGCTTCCCAGTGATGTTGCGCCTCCTCCACCACAGCCCGCCCCGATAAGGGCGGCAAGCGGAAGGGCAGCGGCGGCAAGAAGCGGCGATGCATTTCTTTTCTTCATACGGTTTTCCTTGATCTCACCTCTTATTTTGCCATAGATTGGGCTGGTTGCGCACGTTGGGAAGGATAAACACTGCCTAAACACGAAAGGATTTCAAGACATTTTAACGAATCAGCAGTTCAGGAGAAGAACCGACGTGGCACGACGGCCCATTATTGCCGGCAATTGGAAGATGAACAAGGGAACGGCGCGCGAGGCGACAGACCTGGCAGCAGACCTGGTAGAAGCCCTTAAAAAGACGCCCGACAGCGACGGACTCACCCCCGCGGTGGATGTCGTTGTGTGCCCCCCGTACACGGTATTCCATGCCGTTCGCGAGGCAATCGGCGACTTTGACGGTATCGCGATTGGTGCGCAGGATGCCTTCTGGAAAACGAGCGGCGCCTACACAAGCCAGGTTTCCCCGGAGATGCTCATCGATGCCGGTATCACTTACGTGATTCTCGGTCACTCAGAGACGCGCGGACGGTTTGGAGTCGCTGAGCCGGATTTTACCCCCGATATTTTGAGGGTTTTCGGTGAAACCGATGCGACGGTCAATCGCAAAACGCGGGCGGCGGTCACCGCCGGTCTTATCCCCATCGTCTGCATTGGGGAAACCAAAACCGAGCGGGAAGCGGGCCATACCGATGGCGTCGTTCAGGCGCAGGTTACCGGGGCGCTTCAGGGCCTTACCGCCGAAACAGTTGCCGGAATTGTCTTTGCCTATGAGCCGGTTTGGGCGATTGGAACCGGCCTGACCTGCAGCGCGGATGAGGCGGACCGGGTCTGCGGCGTCGTCCGACAGACCGTTGCCGCGCTGTACGACGCGGCAACAGCCGAAGCGGTACGAATTCAGTATGGCGGATCGATGAAGCCGGACAATGCCGCTGACCTTCTCGCGAGACCGAATATTGACGGTGGACTGATCGGCGGCGCAAGCCTGAAAGCCGCCGATTTTGCGGCAATCATTCAGGCAGCGGCTTGATCTGATATAAACAGTTCGATGATGAAAGGAATTGAAGACCAATGAGGATTCGAAAAAAAGAGCTTCGAGCGGCGCGAAAGCGGCGTGAAAGCCGCTGGAAGGCGGAGCATAAGGGACCAGCGACAACGGGCGCAGCCGCGACCGCGGCAGCCGCCCCTGCGACACGACCTGCGGCAGCACGACCTGCTCGCGCCCCCCGAAAAGCGGAAGGATAGCCTACCATGGACCTGGGAATCGACCGATCAAAAGACCGAGCAACTGTTGTACTTCTGAGTGAGTCCGAGATGATCCGTTACCGAGACGAGCGTAGGGTTCTCACCTTCTCCCTTCTTAATGGCCAGGAGATCGAGGGTTCGGTACGCTGGTTCGATTCCGTAACGATCCATCTCGTGGATGCGGAGCGAAATGAACTGACGCTTTTCAAACACGCGATTCAGCACTACCGTGCAAAGTAGACCGTAAACAAAACCGCCCCCTTCCATTGGAAGGGGGCAGTTTTGTTTGATATCGAGAAATCCAAGGTGCCGGGCGGACTCGAACCGCCGATGAAGGTTTTGCAGACCTCTCCCTTAGCCCCTTGGGTACGGCACCACAAGCAGGGAACGAGTGAAACAAAGGTGCCGACCGGATTCGAACCGGTGCATAAAGGCTTTGCAGGCCTCTGCCTTACCACTTGGCTACGGCACCCTGAGTATCCCCCACAAGCGGGGAATAACGAGACTGATTATATCACGCCTCCTGGGGATGCCGCGCATTTTTCCCGCGTCTTGACAATTACCCATCCAACAGATAGACTAGCATCGTTTACTTTGCCTGACAAAGCGACGAGTGCATGTGAAGCGCGTTGCCTCTGTGGGTACAATTTGATACCATAATTGAGTCAGCAAAACGCAGCGTCGCGTTTTCAGTTCGTCATTTAGAATAAGGGTTCATTTGCGCGCGATGAAAAACGATTTCCCGTTACTTGACCGCCTTACCGGTCCTGAAGACCTCAAGGCGATGGAGGGTGAGGAGCTGCACCAGCTCGCTGACGAGCTGAGGCAGGGTCTGATTCAGACGATTGCTCGCGTTGGTGGACACTTTGCCCCGAATCTGGGCGTGGTCGAACTGACGGTCGCCCTCTGCAAGACGTTTCATCTGCCCCACGACAAGATTATCTGGGATGTCGGTCATCAGTGCTATCCGCATAAAATGCTGACCGGTCGCTGGGATCGTCTCGCAACAATCAAGCAGTACGGCGGTATCTCCGGCTTCCTGCGCCGTGATGAGTCTCCCTACGACCAGTGGGGCGCGGGTCATGCCTCGACTTCCCTTTCTGCCGCCCTGGGCTTTGCCGTTGCCCGTGACCTCCGAAAAACCGATGACCGTGTGGTCGCGGTCATCGGCGATGGAGCCTTGACCGGCGGTATGGCGCTTGAAGCGATGCTGAACATCGGGGCGCAGAACAGCGATATGATCGTTGTCCTCAACGACAACAAGATGAGTATCGCCGAAAACGTCGGTGCGATGGCGACCTATCTCGCGAAGCTACGGCTGTCGCCGGTGTATCAGCGTGTCGAGCGCAAAGTAAAAAAGTCCCTGCACAAGGACAGTCTGTTATACCGAACCGCAGCGGGTGCGAAGCATGCGGCGACACACTTTACGGCCCCTGCTAATACCGGTCTCCTGTTCGAGGAACTGGGTTTCCAGTACATCGGGCCCATCGACGGGCATGATCTTGATTTCCTGATCGCGGTCTTCGAGCACGCCAAGATGCTGAAAGGCCCGATCCTGCTGCATGTTCTGACGACCAAGGGCAAGGGCTACCCGAGCGCGGAAGCGGATCAGCGAACGTTCCATGCGGTCACGCCGTTTACGGTGGAAGACGGCAAAATGGAAAAAAAGGTGACCGGCGTCTCCTACACCCAGGCATTCGTCGAGACATTGAACGAAGTCGCTGCCTCCGATGAAAAAGTGGTTGCCATCACCGCCGCGATGCCCGACGGCACCGGCCTGGCAAAATTCGCCGAAAAGTATCCGGACCGCTACTTCGATGTAGGTATTGCCGAGCAGCACGGGGTGACCTTCGCGGGCGGGCTTGCCGCCGGGGGCTATACGCCGGTCTGCGCGATCTACTCAACCTTCCTCCAACGCGCCTACGATCAGATCGTTCATGACATCTGCCTGCAGGATCTTCCCGTCGTCTTTGCGCTCGACCGTGCGGGGCTGGTCGGCGACGATGGCGCGACCCATCACGGCGTCTTCGATATCGCCTATCTGCGACACATTCCGAATCTGCTGATGCTTTCTCCCAAGGACACGGTAGAGCTTCGGGCGATGATGCAGTGGTCGCTCGCGTACAAGCGCGGGCCCATTGCCCTGCGCTACCCGCGCGGATCCGGCGAGATTATTGCGGCAACATCGGCTCCCATCGAGATCGGCAAATCTGAGACTCTCCAGCGCGGTGACGACATAGCGCTTCTCGCGTACGGTCCCATGGTAAGTGTCGCGCTTGAAGCAGCCCGCGAACTGAAAGCCGAACATGGCATCGAGGCGGAAGTGGTAAACGCCCGCTGGGTGCGCCCCCTGGACGAAGAGATGGTTCTACGGGTCGCGGGGAAGACGCGCCGTATCATTACGCTTGAGGACGGCGCGATCCACGGCGGCTTTGGCTCCGCGGTTCTGGAGACGCTCGCCGCCCATGGTGTCACGGATGTCGAAGTGCGAACACTGGGTATCCCCGACCATTTCGTCGAACATGGCCCGATCCCTGTCCTGCGCGGCCTCTGCGGCATGGATAAGGGCGGAGTCCTGAGCGCCGCCGCCGACCTCCTGCGCCGCCCCGAGATCGCCCCCACCACGCCGGGGGAGACCGCTGTCGCCGCAGGGCGGGTATGAGCCTCCTATAACCTGGCTGCTCGTTTGGGCCATCTTTCTTAACAAAAACTCACCCTTATCGGTGACATTATTTTGCTGAGAATGGACGAAACCTATTATTTGGGTGTCGCTAGGATTTGAACACCCATGGGTTGTGGCTTTAGAAAGGCAGGGGATGGCGCTTTCAAAAACAGGCGGGCCGATGCGAGTTGCGAGCGTACCCTCTCTATTCTGCTCTGAGTTGGAGGAATTCTTTCCTGAATGAGTATTACCCAAAAGACTTCCTCAAGCAGCTCGGGCCGCAGGTCCTTTATAGCTAATCCTTCACTAGAAAGGGCCGCCCGTCGCTCGTCGCCGTTGAGTAGTCCCTGCAATCGCAATCGGCTATATTGATCAATTGAGTTGAGAAAAGGAAAAAATGTAGCAGAGGTTTCACCGACTCCTTTACCTGCCTTAACATCTAATGGAAACGCTTGCCGAAGTGTAACCGTAATCTGTCCCCAAGTTAATTCTGTGGCCAATCGTGTCTGATCGTCAATGGTCAAGCTCCCCTGACGCGCCAAGGTTTTACGCCATTGAGTGAGGCGGCGCTCCGGGATGTCACAGTCCCGATCCACAGGCCACGTTAAGCTCCAAAGACGATAAATATTGCCGTTCTTCACAGCGGTGTATTTCCAGGTGCGACAGATGTCATTGACGATTGTCGATAATTTCCCCTTTTGCTGTTCCCTAAGAAGGCCATCTATTGGCTGACTGAGTCGGTTGACCTTGTAGAAATGCTCCTCGACAATATTGATTTTCGCGGCTCGCGCAATAGCGATAAGGGTCGCTGGTAAGTGGTCCTTGTATAACGTCATCTCTTTTAAATTGGGCGTCAGATCCAAAAGTGGATGTTCCTCGCCGGGAGATGTCAAAGGAGGTTCAGAGCTATAGTAAGGGTCAATAACAACCCACTGCCCATTGAAGACGCCTTCGAGCATGATTGCGTACTCAAACCATTGACCAGGATGTTCACCGTTGAAATCGTTCGGACTCAGGCGAAGATACGGTGATTGCTTAACCTCGAGTGGTGCGGGGATAGGCAGTGCTTGACCTTGCGGCAAACGGGTTGCCGCGTCGGCGTATGCTTCTTGCGTGTCACGGTTCAAGGTTGTAACCGCCGCTGTCAGCAGCGAGGGAGAAACGGAAACCTGGCCCCCTTGAACCAGGGTATCTATATCCCGGTCACTGAGATGGCGAATGGCCTGGTGATAAACGGCGAAGAACGCATCACGTCGGTTGAGCAGTTCGGGCATAAAGTGTGACGAAACTTCAGACCCTCCAGCATCTGGTTTGGATAAAAGATCACGCAGTTCGCATAGCAGTAACCGGATGCGCTTCTTCTGCGCGGTTAACGCTGTTCGCCGCTGTGATGAAGCAGATACGAGGCTCACAAGAGTGTACTGGTTTCTCCCTTTACTCTCTATTTTCCGCCATTCGTAAAGGACTGGTCCGCTGTCTGTATGGCTGAGCACTCGTACGATTTCATCCATAAGGGTATGCAGAGGCAAGTCGTGTGTAATGATGGTAAAGCGTTGATCACTCTCTGGTCTTGTGGCACTAAGGAGGATGTCGCACTGCGCGGAAATAGTGGCAAAAATTTCAGCCAACGTGATACCCGGCGCGGTGATACTTATTTTCTCCCGGAGGTTGCTATCCTGTAATGTGTCGACAGACCTTCCAATGACGGCCCTGCTATCTGCGTTACTGTTAATATCTATCGAAACATCGCCAAGGGCAGGCCTGCTATAGCATAAGGCGAGCAGCAAAACCAAGAACAAGGAGAGTTGCTTTTTCATATTGGGCCGCCTGACTACCTCAAAGATTGTAGTTTAAAATGGATGCGTGGGTTATTATTGTCCCGGCAACCGCAAAATTGGTAATAACAGGGATTGCGTCTGCTGTTGTGTGGATTAGTTTTCCCTATTGCCTCTTATTTGTCAACGACTAGGTCCAAGGCTGAAACGGCTTTAGCCACCAACATCCGGCAGGTGTTCAACCGAATCTGATCGTTTTGGTGCAAGAACGAACGCAAAAACAAAGCCCCGGTTCCCAAATGGGAACCGGGGCTTTGTTTTTTCTCGGAACAAGGAATCTAGAAGCGGTAGTGAGAGAACGCCTTGTTGGCTTCCGCCATCTTGAAGCCCTCTTCGCGCTTGCGGACCGCGCCGCCGGAGCCGTTTGCGGCGTCCAGCAGTTCGCCAGCCAGCTTATCGGTCATAGAGCGACCGTTGCGGCGACGAGCGTAAGTGACCATCCAGCGAATTCCGAGGGCGGTGCGGCGCTCAGGACGAACTTCGACGGGCACCTGGTAGGTTGCGCCACCGACGCGACGAGGCTTGACCTCGACCACGGGCATGACGCGGCGAAGCGCCTCCTCGAAGACCTCAATGCCGGGGCGGCCCGCTTTTGCTTCCGCCTGCTCAAGAGCCGTATAGAAGATACGCTCGGCGACCGACTTCTTACCGTCGACCATCATACGGTTGATGAACCGCGTTACCATCCGATTGTTGTAGATCGGGTCGGGCGTCACGGGACGCTTTTCCGCAGGACCTTTACGTGGCATGTTTTGTTACCTAATTTCCCTTCCCGTTACTTCTTTGCCGCAGCCGCTTTGGGCTTCTTGGCGCCGTACTTGGAGCGCGACGACTTGCGATCCTTGGTGCCCGCGGTGTCCAGTGTGCCACGAACGATGTGGTAGCGGACGCCGGGGAGATCCTTGACGCGACCGCCAC
>JAZKEA010000757.1:7570-9518 GCA_040387315.1 Armatimonadota bacterium
AATCATAACGACGCTGTGCTCCTGCAGGTTGTGACCGATACCGGGAATGTAGGCTGTCACCTCGATGCCGTTGGTGAGACGGACACGAGCGGTCTTTCGAAGCGCGGAGTTCGGCTTCTTCGGGGTCATCGTACGAACGACGAGGCAGACACCGCGCTTCTGCGGGTTGCCCTTCATAGCAGGGGACTTGCTCTTCTTGGTCACCTTCTGGCGACCCTTGCGAACAAGCTGACTGATTGTCGGCATTGTGCTTTCTTTTGCTCCTGATAACAGTGCCCGCCCCGACTCAGGGGAGCGAAACGGGTTACTTGACGTCGAAACTCGCCGCCAAACAAAAAACCCCGCGTCGTCGGCATTCTCAAAAAGAGAGAACGGGCCATACGCAGGGCAGTATCGGAAACTCGGAAGCAAACTGATTAATCGGCTGACTTCGTCGCTCCTCCCCTGCGCGCTGCGTGAAAATGGGTAGAAACCGTTTTTATTGTGTGCCGGAAACGTCTGAAGACGCTGCAGACAAACAACTCTCCCAGTATATCGTGACTGACGCTTGTGTCAAGCGATTACTCCGCGGTTTCGTCCGGATCTTCCAGCACGTAGACACGCACTTTGCGACGCCCCCAGTTATCCATCGAATCATCGTCCTGGCACCGGATATCGATGCGATGGCCTTTGATCCAGCCCCCGATATCATCGGCGACCGCATGACCGTAACCGGGAATCCAGAGGCGCGACCCGAGAGGGATGATGTCGGGATCGACCGCTACTCCATGCACGGCCTTCCCATCACGCTCCGTCACCGTCCAGCGACCACCTTCCATCCGTGTATTGATGGGACGGTACGCGGTGGCGGTTACGCGGTAAAATCGCTTGAAATCTCCCCGAGACGGCAGCGCATGAATATTTCTATCCCAGGACTCGGCAGCCTCTTTGGGCGGCGGAATCTCCCGTTTTGGGATCGCAGGAACGGAAATCGCTGCATTTGTTATAGGGACAGAGACAGCTGCTGCCTGTGGACCTGAGGTCTGCGAATTGGTTCCCCGCGAGGCGGCAACCGTGATTACAAAAACGGTGGCGTACGCCGCCAGGCAAGACGATACCAGCCGCACTTTCGCTTTGCGCTTCTTGCTCTGACGAAACCGGCGCACCGCCTGCCTGTAATCACTGAACTTCTTATCCATACCGGGTGGAAATACCCGGCAATGCTGCTTATAAAACCCCTGCGGGGAATTTAGGACCCGCCGGGCCCGACGAGAGCGTTTATCTGCTTCAGAAGTTCGGTGGCAAGCATCGCGGCGGCGGGGTCCTGGGTAAACAGGTCCGGATGCAGCTGGCGTGCCAGCGTACGACGGGCCGCCTGGAGCGTCGGCTTCGGGAGACGCGATGCGACTGACAGCAGTTCACCGGAGGAAGAAGACCCGCCGCGAGCGGAATTTCCTCCTCGCTGCGCGGCTGCTCGGACCCCAGCCGCGAATCCTTCGGCGTAGGCCTCTTTCTGAACCTTCTCGGAAGCGTCTCCCCCTGTCCGTTCCGACGCCTTACGGTCACGGTTCGCGGCCCGCGCCTCCGCCTTTAGCTCGTCTGCCAGCAGCTCCGCAGCCTGCACTCTTTCTTCCAGACCGCGAAGCGCTCGCCGAAGGGCACGGCGCTCCTGTGCAAGCGCCTCCGCTTTCTCCTGCAGCGTGTCATAATCCCGTCGGCCCACCGGTCGCTTTGCCGGGCCATCCCCCTGCGTCCCGACGAGATCACGAAGCCCCGCGTCTCGGTAGAGGGTCGCCCGTGAGATACCGGCCCGTTCCGCGACATCGGTCATAGTGAACGGTATACGAACGGATTCCAGATCCGCAATCGCGGCCTGGACACGGCGACGACGCTCCTCGGCATCCCCCGGTCGCCGTCCCCGATGCCTTCGTTTTGTTTGATCCGGTGCGGATGAGGCGCTATGACGGCT
>JAZKEA010000757.1:9528-12985 GCA_040387315.1 Armatimonadota bacterium
CTTCGGTCGCTTGTTCAGCGTGCGTTCGCATTTTTGTGTTCGTATTCCCGGTTCCTGTCAACCCTTTGGAAAGCGGTTCTATCGGCATTTTACCCTGACCGGCGGAAGCCATTGTGAGGTACAATAGGCAGAACAATCGAAACAATTTCAGTGTTCGGCAGGGGCAACAGGCCCGTCCGAACGCCGACTAAAGGAAGACATCGTGGCAGCCACGTTCCCGCTCAGTATCGTCACCCCGGAAAAGACAATCCTTTCAGAAACGGTTCAGGCCGTTCAGCTTCCCGCTGCGGACGGCAGCCTGGGTATACTCGCCGGGCACGCCCCGCTTCTCGCCGAGCTTTCGGTGGGCGAGTGTGTGGTAAAGCTTTCGAGCGGCGCGGAAGAGCAGTTAGTGATCGCGGGCGGCTTCGTGGAAGTCTCCCGGGACAAAGTGACCGTTCTTGCGGATACGGCGGAGTTCGCGGCGGAAATCGATGTCAACCGCGCCGAAGCCTCCCTGGCCCGCGCCCGTGAGATGCTGGCAAAGCTGGATGCCGGAGACACCGCTGAGTTGGATCGCGCTGCCGCCACAGAAGAGATGCGTCGCGCTCAGGCCGCGATTCGCATTGGTGGAAATCGCCCCTGACGGACAAACTAACATTTTTACGGATCAACTTTTCGGCCCCTCCTGTCCACTGCCGGGCACGAGGGGTCAGCCGTTATACGGTGCGCTTCTAACAGACCGGAGACCCAAGCGGACATGGTAAGTAAAGTATGGCGTCTGCTCTTTAACATTCTGTTGTCCACCATGCTGGCAGTCTTCGGATGGAATGCGGTCGCCTCGTTTTTAACCTGGGCTATAGCGGACCCGGAGCTTTCCAAATACTTCTCGGCAACCCAGGGGAGCGACTGGCTCAGCATCCTGTATCGCACGACTTTTATCGGGGTTGGGGCAATCTTCGGCTTTGCTCTGGGCGCAGCCATCTTTCGGCGTATCGAGAATGTGGGAGATAAGCTGCGCGGCATGGCGACCCGGGACAAGGTCGCCTTAATCGGCGGGCTGGCGATTGGCCTGCTTCTGGCGGCGATCCTCTCCATTCCGGTGATTCTTTTTCTGAACCCCTACTCTCCCGCCATCGCGGTGACGGTTGCCCTCCTGCTGGGGGTTGCGGTGATGTATCTCTGCACGGTTGCGGCGCTTTCGATGAAGGAAGAGATCCGCTTTTACATGCCGCCTGCTCCGGAAGAAGAGAAGGTCCCGAACGAGAAGTTCAAGCTTCTGGACACCAATGTCATTATCGACGGTCGGATCGCGGATATAGCGCGTACCGGCTTTGTCGATGCGCCGATCTACGTGCCCGGCTTCATTCTAGATGAACTGCAGCATATAGCAGACTCCTCGGATGCCATGCGCAAGTCCCGGGGTCGCCGCGGGCTCGATGTTTTGAAGACCATGGATGTCGTGGTGCGTGAATACGACCGCCTCGCACCTAAAATGTCGGGGGAGGAAGTCGATGCACGCCTGGTGCGTCTGGCGAAGGCGCTGAATGGCTCCATTATCACCAACGACCGAAACCTCAGTAATGTGGCCCATATTCAGGGCGTGACCGTTCTGAATCTCAATGAGCTCGCAAATGCCCTGAAGCCCCGTGTCCTCCCCGGTGAAGTAATGTACGTCACTCTGATAAAAGAGGGTAAAGAACCCTCGCAGGGTGTTGGTTACCTGGATGATGGCACCATGGTCGTGGTGGAAAACGGCAGAGGACACCTGAACAAAACCGTTGAGGTGGTAGTGTCCTCGGTATATCCCACACAATCAGGGATCATGATCTTCGCGCACCTGCAGCAGAACAATGGCGCTGGTGATGGAACAAACAACAGCGACGGTAGAAGGATAAAATGACGGAGGCGAGGTTGAGCGGAGTTTGCGCTCTTATCCCTGCAGCGGGGCGCGGCGTCCGGTTCGGAAGCAGCGAGAACAAAGTATTTATCCCACTTCTGGGCCGTCCCCTGCTCGCTTGGACCCTTCAGTCGTTCGCCGACTGCGAGGCAATCGACTATAGTCCTCATCGGCAGTAACCACGACCTGCCACGCCTGCGCGAGATTGGTGAACAGTACGCTGGCGGCAAGCTCCATGCGGTCGTCGAAGGCGGTTCAGACCGCCAATCCTCGGTGCGGCTCGGCCTTACCGCCTGTCCCGACGATGCCGAGTTTGTAGCTGTTCATGACGGGGCGCGACCCTGCGTAACCCCCCTGCTCATTACCGAGGCGGTGGCGGCAGCCCGTGAGTCCGATGCCGTGACCGTGGCCCTTCCTCTTGCGGACACGTTGAATCGTTTCGGTATCGACAAGAATGACCATCTTTTTGTCGACGAGCCGATCAAACGAGAGAATACCTGTGCGATCCAGACACCTCAGGTTTTTCGAACGGCTCTTCTTCGTCAAGAGCATGAAAACGCTCTGCAAAATAATCTTGTGGTCACAGACGATGCCAGCTTGGTTCGTTCACCCGAACGTCGGGTCAGGGTCGTTGTCGGCTCGCCGGAGAACTTGAAAGTGACTCGTCCCGAAGACATGGCTCTTGCTGAGGCTATTTTGATACGCAGGCACACCCCTCCCCCCTTCCGTATCGGTTACGGATATGATGTCCATCCCTTTGCTGAGGGGCGACCGATGTATCTGGGGGGCGTTCATTTTCCGGAAGCGGATCGTGGGCTAGAGGGACATTCGGACGCGGACGCACTGCTCCATGCCGTCTGCGATGCGCTTCTGGGTGCCGCGGGTCTGGGCGACATCGGCAGACATTTCCCGCCTTCCGACAGCCGTCATAAAGATCGGCGCTCCACGGAATTTCTGCAGGAGGTCGGTCAGTCCATCGCGGCGGCAGGCTGGGTGGTGGGTAATATGGACGTAATGGTGCTGGCGGAAACCCCAAGGGTCGGACCGCGCGTAGAAGAGATAAGACAAGTCATTTCACAAATATTGGGTATTACGCCCGAACAGATAAGTATCAAAGCGACCACTAACGAAGGATTAGGCTTTATTGGTCGTGGCGAGGGAATCGCGGTTCATGCGACAGCGCTTTTAATGGCTGTTCGCTAACAAAACAGGAGAACCGTTTCTAAGGAGGCAAGAGTAACCATGCAAGTTCAGGTACGCGGCAAGGGTGTCGTGGTGACGGAGGCGCTAAGAGACTATGCCGACAAGCGGGTCAATAAGCTGACCAAGCATTTTCATAGCCTGCACACGGCAGTCGTGACTCAGACCATCCAGGGCAAAATGCATCGTGTGGAGGTGCAGCTCGAAGGTGATGGGGTCAAGGTCCGCTGCGAGGACCGGGGCGACGATCTGTATGCCGCGATTGACCGGGTGGCCGGCAAGCTGGAGCGTCAGATGCAGAAGTACAAAGATCGCTCCATTCGCACCAATCACCATCACTACGGTCATCATGGTGAGGTATCGACTCCCCGTACCGCT
>JAZKEA010000757.1:12995-16664 GCA_040387315.1 Armatimonadota bacterium
CTCCTGTCGTCATTGAGGGATTGGAAGAGGAGCCTGAAACCGGTCGCATCGTGCGACACAAGCGTTTCGGTATAAAGCCCCTTTCCCCCGGCGATGCCGTCGATGAGATGGAACTGCTGTCGCATAATTTTTTCGTCTTCGAAAACTCCCAGAGCGGCGAAGTAAACGTTCTCTATCGACGTGAGGACGGGAATTACGGTATCCTAGAGCCGGAACGATAGTATTTGTCTCGGCACAGGAATTTCGCGGCAGAGGTTTGCGCCCCTGCCGCGAAATCTTGTGATGAGCACCTCTCAAGGAGCAATTAACGAGCGTATGAAAGTCGGCATTTTGACGGGCGGCGGCGACTGCCCTGGCTTGAACCCCGCCATCCGTGGCGTTGTGTATCGCGGCCTGGACTTCGGTTTTGAGTTTGTGGGCATTCAGGAAGGCTGGCGCGGCCTGGTCAAAGGCATTTACGAGCCCCTGAACTTGCCGGATGTGGAAGAGATCATCTATCAGGGCGGTACCATCCTGGGATCGTCGCGCACCAATCCTTTCAAGAAGCAGGAAGACCTGGATGCGGTCCTCGCCAACATCAAAAGCGCGGGATTTGACGCGATTGTCGCCTGCGGGGGCGAAGATACCCTTGGTGTCGCGGCGAAGCTCTACTCACAGCATGGCGTCCCGACGGTTGGTGTGCCCAAGACGATGGACAACGACCTCAACGACACCGATTTCACCTTCGGATTCGATACCGCGGCAGGGGTTGGCATGGAGGCTCTGGACCGTCTTCGGGATACGGCTCGTTCCCACCGCCGCGTCATGGTCCTGGAAGTAATGGGACGCCACGCGGGCTGGGTCGCTCTGTACACCGGACTGGCTGGCGGCGCGGACTGGATCACGCTCCCTGAGGAACCGCTGGACCTGGATGCCATGGCGGCGCACCTGAACGCGATCAAGGGACGGGGAAAGAAGTATGCTCTCGTAGTCGCCTCCGAGGGAACGGAAGTGCCGTCCGAGAGCGACGAGAAGGTAGTGGACTCGTTCGGTCACGTTCAGCTTGGGGAGCGCCGCGTCGGCGAGTTCCTGGCGGACGAGATCGAGAAGCGCACCGGCTGGGAGACTCGCTCAGCGGTCGTGGGACACGTCCATCGCGGCGGTTCCCCCACCCTCTTCGACCGCGTTCTTGGAATGCGGGTTGGCGTCAAGGCCGCGGAACTCGTACAGGAGAAGTCGTTCGGTCAGATGGCAGCACTTGTTGGCACGGAGGTCAAAGGCGTTGACATCGTGAAAGCGACAGCAACCCTCAAGGTCGTCCCTCCGGCGCTTCTTGACCTGATGAAAGTCTCCTTCAAGTAGGAACTGTATCGCCACTTTTCGGTGACAATGGTATAATAGTGTCCAAGCTTTCCGGGCGTGTTTAGCGCCGCTAATTGCAGCGTTTCGCGCCCGGTCCTCTTGTCTCATCCCGCAGCGAAGCGACCCCACCCAGACAGGAAACCACGAGAAGATGTCCGTTGAGGAGTTTCGGGAGAAAGTGCGGCGCTCGTTCGGTGACGATTTACACCGCGCGTCACCTGCGACTGTCCGCGATTTCCTGGATCATCTCCAGACGGAAACTCCGATCCCCCTCACACCCGGAATCAACGGGGACGGTCGAATCGTGATTGAGGAGTCCGCCAAGTCCTATGAAGAGGTGATGCGGACCTTCTTTGCCCGTGTTCTTGACCTTCCGGAAGCGGAAGCCGTGACGATGCTCTGGGCAGTTGCCTTCGATCTCTCCTACGCCGTCATCGAATCCCACGATGCCGACCGTATCGGTCACCTATTCCGGGGTCTCGAAGAATCCGCGCCGTAACCCTGCGTCTTCAGCGAACGGGCCTTCCACAGTCGGGGCAGCGGGCATAGGGCTCAGGAACGGAATGTCCACAGCCATCGCAGTAACCCAGGCTTTTATCGCCGTCCCAATCTTCATCGGGTTCGTCCGCGGGCTCCGGTTCCGTCTCCCATAGGCGCGATAGATCGTAGGGGTCAGGACGGTTCTGTGTGAGCGTGATCCCCTGCCACAGAGCAAGCGCCAGTCCCGCGAAAAAGAGCGGCATCCCAACTAAGCGCATACCGCCGAAGAGCATCAGGCACCCCATTCCCGCGAGGAGAATGGAGGCGATAAGACCAGCACTTTTGCGAAATACCTGCACCGGCATTACCCCTTCGTTACTGTTTGATATGGCGCAGCAGGCTCGGGGCGATTCCCACGTAATCTGCGGGAGTCATAATCCGAAGCCGTTGCTTCTCGCTCTCGGGGAGGTCCAGACCCTCCACGAATTGCTTGATCGTCTCTGAGGTAATCGCCTCGCCCCGTGTCAGAGCCTTTAGCTGTTCATACGGGTTCGGATGCCCATGCTTGCGCATCACCGTCTGTACCGCCTCGCCAAGGACTTCCCAGGCACGATCCAGATCCGCGGCGAGTGCCGCTTCGTTTACGGTCAGCTTCCCCAGTCCGCGCAGGAGGGAATTATACGCGATCACCGTGTGACCGATACCCGTTCCAATAGTGCGCAGAGCCGATGAATCCGTCAGATCCCGCTGCAGACGAGAGACAGGCAGCTTTACGGCAAGATGATCGAGGAGGGCATTTGCCACGCCTAGGTTGGCCTCGCTGTTTTCGAAATCAATCGGGTTCACCTTATGGGGCATTGTGGAAGAACCCACTTCACCCGCTATCAGTCGTTGCTTGAAGTAGCCTATGGAGATATACGCCCAGATGTCCCGGTCAAGGTCCAGCGTAATGGTATTGAAGCGAATGATTGTGTGGAAGCACTCGGCCAGATAGTCGTGCGGCTCTATCTGGGTGGTCAGCGGGTTCCACACCAGACCAAGGCTTTCCACGAACTGCTGCGCGATCTGCTCCCAGGGGGCATCAGGATATGCGGCGACATGGGCATTGAAGTTTCCGACAGCGCCATTGATCTTGCCCAGGTACTCCTGAGACCTCAGCTGCCGCAGGGTCCGCTGCCAGCGGTACACAAAGACAGCCAGTTCCTTGCCCACCGTGGTCGGCGAGGCGGTCTGTCCATGCGTCCGTGCCAGAAGCGGCAGAGCGCCCGTGCTCTCGGCAAGCTGAGCCACCGCAGCCACGACCCGCTCCGCCATCGGCAGCAGAACGGATTCGACGCCACCTTTGAGCATCAGGGCATAGGCGAGGTTATTGATATCCTCGGAAGTGCAGGCGAAATGCACCCACTCGCGCACATCGGCAAGCGATGTCTCCGCCAGTTTTTCTTTGACAAAGTACTCAACGGCTTTGACATCGTGATTCGTCGTCTTCTCAATCGCTTTGACACGCTCCGCCTCCGCTTCGCCAAAACTATCGGTAATCGAGTTGAGGAACGCCGTTTCGTCGGCGGTAAATGCCCGAACTTCAGGAATGGCAGGCGATTCTGACAGTGCTAGGAGCCAGCGTACTTCGACCAGAACGCGGAACTTGATCAGCGCGTATTCGGAGAAAAATTCAGAAAGCGGCGCAGTAGCGGCGGCATAGCGACCGTCGACCGCGGAGATAGATTTGAGTGTCATAGTAGTTGCGTCTTAATATACCGGACTTACAGTGCCCGGTGACCAATATCCGTTCGATACTGCATTCCCTCGAACTGGATACGGCTGACCCCAGCATAGCAGCGTTCTCGT
>JAZKEA010000757.1:16674-26646 GCA_040387315.1 Armatimonadota bacterium
CGTGCCTCGGCGAAGATTTCCCCGGTCGCGGTGACGGAAAGGACGCGACCGCCCGCCGTAACAGTCTGCCCCTCGTCGTTCTTCTTTGTGCCAGCGTGAAAAACAGCCACGGCATCCAGCTTCGAGGCGGCCTCAAGGCCCTGAATCGGTTTGCCAACCTCATAGTCGCCGGGATAGCCACCGGATGCTAGGACAACGGTCAGCGCGGAACGGTGGGCGAACGTCACCGGCACCTTTTCCAGTTCCGCATCGACACAGGCCACAAAGATATCCGCGAGGTCGCTGGTCAGGAGCGGCAGAACAACCTGGGTCTCCGGGTCGCCGAAACGGCAGTTAAACTCCAGACACATGATGCCCTCCGGGGTAAGCATCACCCCGGCGTATAGAATGCCGCGATAAGGAATTCCGGTTCCGCGCACGGCTTCAACCGCGGGACGTAGGATGCGGCGAGTCACCTCGTCAACAACGGACAGCGGCGCGGACGGGACTGGTGCGTATGCCCCCATCCCCCCGGTGTTTGGCCCCAGATCACCATCGAGAGCGCGTTTGTGGTCCTGCACTGCCAGCATCGGCACGACGGTCTCACCGTCGACGAATGCCATAACACTGATCTCTTCTCCACTCAGGCAGGATTCGATGACCACTTTATCGCCGGAGGCTCCAAAGATACGCTCCTCCATAAAGCGCCGGATCGCGTCGTCCGCCTCCGCATAATCCTTCGCGACCACAACGCCTTTACCCGCGGCTTCCCCATCCGCTTTGACAACAATAGGGAACGCCTGCGCTTTCAGAAAATCTCGGGCCTGCTGCGGATCATCGAAAACGGCAAAGGGTGCGGTAGGAATGCCCGCCCGGCTCATGATCTCTTTAGAAAATGCTTTGGAGCCTTCCAGCATTGCCGGTTCGCGGGAGGGGCCGAAAATACGCAGGCCACGTGCCTCGAACGCATCGACGATCCCGAGTATCAGAGGGCGCTCCGGCCCAACTACCGTCAGATCGACATTCTGATGATCCGCAAAGAGCACGAGATTCGCGATATCATCGGCGGCGATATCAATATTTTCAGCCACAAGCGCAGTCCCGGCATTACCGGGGGCACAGTAAATCTTATGGACATCCTGGCTTTGAGCCAGTTTCCAGCACAGCGCATGTTCGCGGCCACCACCGCCCACCACCAATATTTTCAAAAAGGAGACTCCTCGCGGTATTCAGCCAGGTTATCGAACCGGGCATACTTCGGCAGGAACGAAAGCTTCACCGTTCCTGTTGGCCCGTTTCGCTGTTTCGCGATAATGACCTCCGCTTCCTCCCCATCATATTCTCCGGGTCGCCGGTCCTCTTCCGCCTTTTCATCCATCGCCTCGGAAACGGCTTCCTTGCGCTCGTAGTAAGCGGGGCGATAGATGAACGCAACTATGTCTGCCTCCGCCTCGATCGCTCCTGATTCTCGAAGGTCAGAAAGCATGGGACGTTTGTCTTCCCTTTTTTCCACGGCGCGGGACAGCTGAGAAAGGGCAACGACGGGCGCACGAAGCTCACGGGCAAGACCTTTTAGACCGCGCGCAATTTCCGTTATTTCTACGTTACGATTTTCAGACGCCTTTTTGCTCCCGCTCATCAGCTGGAGATAATCAACGATGACAAGGTCCAGCCCTCCCTGCTCGGCGCGGAGACGGCGGCACTTCGCACGCATTTCCAGCGGGTTCATATCGTTGGAGTCGTCGATATATAAATTGGCATCCCAGAGCCGCTGAACGGCCTCCGCAAGACGTGTCCAGTCATCGTCCTGCAGGTACCCCGTGCGGAGACGGTGGGCGTCCACCCGCGCCTCAGAGCAAATCATGCGCTGAACCAGCGACTCCTTGCTCATCTCCATAGAGAAAACAGCAACGTTCTTCCCTGCCCGCAGGGCCGCGTTCTGCCCGATACCCATGGCAAGCGAAGTGTTGTGGACACAAATATCCTGCGCGATGAAGTTCGCTCCATCTGGAACCGTTAAATCATAAACAGGATGTTCACCAATAGGTTCGATGGAGGTAATCTCGTCCCAATAAAGGTCTGGGCCACTAATGCGCCTGAGGTGATCGTCATTCAGGACTTCAGCATACGCAGCGAGTCGACTCCGTGACAGACCTCGACTCGTATGAAGATTAAAACCACTACTATGTCTATCCCCGACGTCCTCACCTGCACGGCAGGCCATCTCCAGCAATGAGATTCCCTTATGCTTGGCAGCCACTCTGACTAAAGGCCAAACCTCACCAGACAGGTGTCCGATATTACTACGCCGTATCTTCTCTGGAGTGCTCAGGTAAGAGCGCTGTGACTTCTCGCCGATCCATCCTATGGCTTCCTGATAGGTCGAAACGGATTGAGGTTCCGTGATTTCGACACGCCAACATCGGTCTTTCTTTTTCCAGAACTTGGCTACGATCCCAAACCGCGTGAAAGCATGTTGAACGTCGCGGGCCAGCTGCTCCGAGGCAACGGCAAATTCAATACGCGGGTAGCCCCCCATGGCATAGACACTGCCATCGCAGCTCATTAAGACGCGCAAGAACTCCGCAAGGTGCTCTCGCGGCCAGGTCCAAACACAGTCAGGGAATGACTTGCCTTCCGCGAGTTTCCCCCATAGCCCCAGTTCACGCAGCCACTCCGTTAGCCGGTTCGGCGAACGTGTCCATTCGCCGCGGGTGGGACGAACGACTTTGTAGGTGATGCGTTCCTGACGCACCACACATTCCGGGTAGTGCTCCGTGATGATCGCCTGAAAGTCGGCTATCATCACTGGGTCAGTGTTCGTGAACGTCGGACATTTAGCCGTTAACCCACCCTCGGCGATGAAGTAGGCCATGAGGCGCACTGACGACCGTGGCAGTTGGTCATTGGTACCGAACACGGGTACCACACGGGGTATTCCGATCCGATGACCGACCGACAAGTCATGCAGTGGTATCCAGCCGTGTGCAGTCAAAAAGGGATGGTGACCGGTAACGTCTACGGATCGCCCGGTACGGGTTGTAACGCGCCAACACGGCTTGATACCGCTGTCGACCCAATGGGAGATTCGGGCAGCGTTGACACGCCCACAGGCAGTGATGCTGCTAACCAGTGGTATCTGCTGTTTCACATACTCCTGTATTGTTACACGTTCACCAGTGAGCGGGTTATCGATAAGCGACCAGGCGGCAAGGCACTTCCCCATACTCGGGCGAGCTGCGAGGATGATCAGTTCGCCGTCCTGGAGGCCGGAGGTGATGTAGTTGAGGTCGGTGAAGCCGGTATCGACGCCGGTGGTGATACCGCGCTCGTGGTACAGCGTATCGATCTTCTCAAACGCCTCGTTCAGAAGGGGGCGAAGAGGGGAAAATGCCTGCCCGGTGCGACGCCGAGCAACCTCGAAAATGGACCGCTCCGCATGATCGACAAGGGTAGCGACCTCGTCTACTTCACCATAGGCCATGCCGGCGATCTGACCGGATGCCTCGATCAGGCGTCGAAGGACCGCCTTCTCGGCCACGATGTTGGCATAGTAGACGACGTTCGCGGTGGTGGGGACGTAGTCCGCGAGCGCCATAAGGTACGGGATGCCGCCTAGGGCGTCCAGATTACCACGACGGCTGAGTTCGTCCTTCAGGGTGACTATGTCAACGGGCTCGTCCTTTTCGGTGAGCGTGACCATAGACTCAAAAATATGTGCGTGCGCCTCGCGGTAGAAGTCCTCGCGCTGAAGAACTTCAGAGGCTTTTTCAATCGCTCCTCTGTCACCGAGAAGCATCGCGCCAAGAACCGCCATCTCGGCTTCGATGTTCTGGGGGGGAATGCGACCGTACATCCCACCGTCATCCCCATCGCCGCCAGACGAAAAACGGCGGCGCGGTGGATAACCTCCACCGCGCCCCCCGTTGTTCCCGTTTGTACCGTCATTAAAGCGGTCTATTGCCAATTAAGGACGTCCGCCTTTACTCAGCCTTGACGACCTCGATGGTGAGAGGAACCGTCACTTCGCGGTGCAGCTTGATCGGAACAGTAAAGGTTCCAAGCGCCTTGATCGGATGCAGGATCTGTACCTTGCGCTTGTCAACCGACACGCTCAGTGAGTTCTGGATCGCATCGGCAATGTCCTGTGCGGTGATCGAGCCGTAGAGTTTATCGCCCGCGCCGGACTTCGCCGGAACCTTAACCGTCTTGCCTTCGAGAGCCGCGGCATTCACGTCTGCGGATGCCTTCAGCTTCTCCGTGCGCCGCTCGTCCAGCGCCTGTCGCATCTGAATATTCTTGAGTGCGCCACCGATCGCCTCAACCGCCAGTTTGCGGGGGAGCAAAAAGTTCCGTGCGTATCCGTCGGCGACCGTCACTACCTCGCCTTCACTACCTACCTTTACAACATCCTGCTGCAGAATAACCTTCATCTCTTACTACCTTCTTTATCTTCGAATTTGAACGCCCACAGTCGCTCGGTTGTCTTTGCCGATAGAGTCTAAACCGGCGGTAATACTGGTGTTGGCGTTCAGATACGCCTTGGCGCGTGCGTTTAATGTGAACCGGTTTGGATCATACGCATCCAGACGCAGATCAATCGGCCCTGTCCGCAGATCGATCCCTGTCCCCAGCTTTCCCGCAAAGATGCCGTATCGGATGGCAAAATTTGCGGGGAGACGGGCGGACGAGCCTATCTGAAGATTGAGCCGATTGCGCTCGGTTAAATCATAGATGCCAAGCCGATAAAAGCTGCCGGGCTTTCCAGCCAGCAGCGTGAAGTTCGTATCAAGTCGCAGTCGCGACACCGTTGTATCATACACTGTGTCGAAGACCAACCCCGGCTCCAGAAGCGAGGTATCGGAAAACGCACGAGGCGGCGCGGGTGGCGCGTTTGATGACTGCCCGGTTGGGCGGCGGCGCTCTCCGGGAATACGTATCGTTTCGACCCGTGACGCCAGGTTCCGAATGGACTCCGAGGTGCCCCGCAGATTATCCGCGGTCTCCCGAACCGTGGCGACCGTCTGCCGAACATCGTCAGTGAGGCGTGGGTCAGAGGACAGCCGGTTCAGATCCGTGGCGGTCGCATCCAGACGGCTTGTGATGGCGGCAAGGTTTTCGGTCGCCGTGGCAAGATTACGCTGGATGTCCTTATTTCCGATGGTCCCGGCAATGTTATCGGCTAGGGTGGCAAAGCTGGAGGCCGTTTCGCTGGCATTCTGCACCAGAGACTTAAGCCCTGCTCGATTTTCGCCTACCGTCGCACGCAGGTCACCCGTCAAACCCTCGGCATTTGCCGCAAGGCGCTGTCCGCTGTCCGCCGCGCGATTTACCTTGATCAGCAGTGATTGTGTCTGCCCCGCCAGCATGTTGAGCTGCCGCTCGCTCTGACGCAGTAAGCTGGGAAGCTGCTCCGTTGTCTCAGCGAGATTATGCAGCGTCAGCTTCAGGTCTCTCTGTGTCTGCGCATCGTTGGTAATCTTAGCGGCAGCCTCCGCGGACTTCTGCACGGTCGCCAGAAGCGACTGTGTCTGCGCGATTAGCGGCTCGGACTTTTTCAGCAGATCGTCCAGACCGGGGGACGACTCGCCCTTAACAATTGCACCATCCTCAAGCGGGTCCGCTGGCTTCGGGTTGGGTTCGACCGTGAGCGTGTTCACATTCCCAAAAACCGGAGTGGCGATAAGGAAGCGAGACCCCTCCGGTATCCGGTGCGGCGGATTCACGGACAGATCGATGCGCGCCAGATTGTCCGCGAAACCCGTTAGATTCCGCGTCAGGTCAACCTTATCGACCTTGCCGATACTGACACCCGCCATCTGGACAATGGAGCCCTCGGCAAGCCCTTTTACATTGTCGAAGATAACCGTGTAATGCGTATTCCGATTGAAGGAGAGCGTTCCGCTGAGCCATCCGAGCCCCCCCACCGCCGCGGCTACCGCAAGCACAATCGCAAGCCCGGTAAGAAAATTTTGACGAACGCGTTTATTCATACGTTTTGGAGTGACTCATCGCTGGCAGCGAACCATTCAGGGAGAGACTAGCGGCGGCGGATCTGGATGGGACCATTAATCTCGCCATTGATGAATTGAGAGACTATCGGGTCGTTGGACCGCCTAATCTCATCGGGGGTGCCAAGTATTTGCGCTTTTCCATCATAAAGCAGCAAAATCTTGTCCGCTATACGATAAATGCTGCCCATATCGTGGGAGACAACAATACTGGTGACCCGGTTCCTATCCCGTGTCGACAAGATCAATTCATCAATCGAGGCGGCAGTGACAGGATCAAGACCGGATGTCGGTTCGTCGTACAGAACAATCTCCGGATCTGTCGCCAGAGCGCGTGCAAGCCCAACACGTCGGCGCATACCGCCGGACAGTTCCGAAGGAAGTTTTTTCTCGACACCCGGCAGACCCACGGCGTGAAGAAGCTCGGCGACACGTCGAATCAACGCAATTCGGGAAAGATTCTTGTTCTCTTTGCGCCGCGGTCCCCTGGTAATACCAAAAGCGATGTTCTCGAAAACGTTCATGGAGTCAAACAGCGCCGCGTACTGGAATACCACGCCCATTTTTTCCCGGATACGATCCAGGTCTTCCTCCGACAAGGGGGCGATATCCTCGCCATCAATGAGGATCTGTCCGGATGTCGGCTTGATAAGACCCGCGACGCAGCGTGTCAGGGTAGATTTTCCCGCTCCGGAAAGCCCCATGACGCAGAGAATATCTCCCGGCTGAAGCGCGACCGTTATACCATCCAGGATGGACTGACCCTCAACGGCAAAGTGGAGGTCACGGATATCAATTTTAGGCTTGTTTTCTTCAGGCACGGTGTTGTAATCAGAAGAGTCCGTTGTTGAACAACAAAAAGGTCAGCAGGAAGTCGGCGAAAAAGATGAGGACGATGGAAAGGACGACCGAGCGTGTCGTGGCCTGCCCGACACCCGTCGCTCCGCCGGAGGTCTCTAGTCCCTCGCGGCAGCCAACCAGAGCAATAATTGCACCAAAGGCGACGGTCTTAACAAGGCCACGGGTGATATCGGAGCCATCGGGCTGCATTAGTAAGCGTATAGATTCCTGATAGGCCGCGTAGGAGACGCCGTTTGCGGCGGCGACAATCGCGCCACCGGCAACCCCGGCAACATCCGCCCAGATACAAACCAGCGGCAGCATAATGAGCGAGGCGATCAGTCGTGGCGACACCAGGTAGTCTGTGGGAGAAACGGCCATGGAACGCAGAGCATCGATCTGTTCGGTAACTTTCATCGATCCTATCTCGGCGGTTATCGCGGACCCGGCGCGGGCCGCAATCGCGACGCCTGTCAGGATCGGACCGGTTTCTCGGACAATGGAAAGGGCGACGATTCCGCCAACAAGGCCGCTGGCGCCATAGGTTTTCAGCGTTCCGACCGTATAGAGAGCAAGTACCGCGCCGGAAAAACCAACCGTCAGCAGAGCAATTGGGATAGATTCGACCCCAATGGCGGACATCTGGCGAAGAACATCTCCGACATTAACGCCGCGCTTCAGCCCACGTACACTCTGTGCAAGAAGCAGGAAAATTTCACCCAGGTACGCGATGACGCCAACGAAAACGTCGCGCAGAAGACCGACCGTCAGGTGTCCGGCCTCCTCGATGGCCTGCTCCGCCTCGGCGAGTACCGTCTCCGTTGTTGTTGGCTGGTCGGGATTGGGAGGCGTGGAGCCACCGTCGTCCGTTCGCGTGGATTCTGTGGTCACGGTACCGGAATTGTATCGGTCCATAGCACCAGTGTCAAACAGAAGCATTCAGCCATAGAACGGCGTATCGTTCGTGGGGTTTTCAACAAAGGTAACCGGTGTTAAAATGGGGTCATGACCGTCATTGATCCTTCTGTTAAGACACTCGACAAAAATCTTCATTCTCCCGTGCCGCTTACGGGATTAACCTTTCAGGAACTGCTGTTCAAGCTGGAATCGTTCTGGGGAGCGCAGGGCTGCGCCGTTGTTCAGCCGTATGATGTCGAGGTCGGAGCAGGAACTATGCATCCGGCGACGGCACTCCGGTCTCTGGGACCGGAACCGTGGAATGTGGCCTATGTTCAGCCGTCCCGCCGTCCCGCCGATGGACGCTATGGCAGGAACCCGATTCGTGTTCAGCGGTACAACCAGTATCAGGTCCTGATGAAGCCGTCGCCGGAGAACATCGTTGACCTTTATCTGGACTCACTGCGCGCTATCGGCATTCGCCCGGAAGAACATGACATACGGTTTGTCGAGGACGACTGGGAATCGGCAGCCATGGGCGCCTCCGGGGTCGGCTGGGAGGTCTGGCTTGATGGTACGGAAATCACCCAGTTTACTTATTTCCAGCAGATGGGCGGCGTCGAGTGCCGACCGGTCGCCGCCGAAATCACCTATGGGACAGAGCGGCTGTGTATGCTTCTTCAGAACGCGCCGAGTATCTGGGATATCTCCTGGGCGCGAACCCCGGAGGGTGGGGTCATCACCTATGGGGAGATGGAAAAAGATGCGGAAGTCCAGAACTGCGTCTTTAACTTCGAGCAGGCCAGCACAGACTACCTCTTCTCATTATTTGATATGCACGAGAAAGAAGCGCATCGTATCCTGGAGGCCGCCAACCTCTGCTACCCGGCCTTTGACCTGATGTGCAAATGCTCCCATACCTTCAATTTGCTGGACGCTCGCGGGGTTATCTCCGTAACGGAGCGCGCCGCGTACATCAACCGCTGCCGAACCCTCGCGCGAAAATGCTGCCTCTCCTACCTTCAGTCACGTGAGGCGGCGGGATATCCCTTGCTTTCAAAGAATTCGGTATAACGAGAAATGAGTTCACCGTTGATTTGCAATGCGGTTAGTGCTACAATCGTTGCCGAGCAGGAATGGTTTACCGAAACCAGAGAAAAGCCGTTTTTGCCCGAACGTGGGAGTCAGGAGCTAGTGCATGGCCGACGGGGGTAGCGTCGCAGAGCGGTTAGAACGGGCGGTTCAGCATAGGCTGAGCGGTGATTACGACAGCGCAGAAGACCTGTTGAAGTCAATCATCGCGGAACAGCCTAACAATGCGGAAGCGCATCATGAAATCGGACTGGTTTACGGGTACAGGGCATCGGATGAAAGCCTGAAGCACCTTCTTCGCGCCGTGCAGCTCGCACCGGCATCCATGGTATACATGGTCGATTTGGGAAAAACCTTTGCCATGTTCGGCGAGGACGACAAAGCGAAAATGGCCTTCAACCACGTCTTGAAGGTAGACCCGCTGAACGAAGAGGCGACCAAAAACCTCCAGTACCTCGGATAAATCCGTGCCTGACGCTTCGTCTTCGCGACCCGGATATCGTCTCATCGCGGCGGCGATTCTGCTTCTTCTGCCGCTCTGTGTCTTTTATCGGCCCCTGTTTCTGGGCGAAGCGTTCCTGCCTGCAGATCTTCTACAGCCTCTTGCTCCGTGGAAGGGCGTTTCAGCCCCTTCCAGGACAGGATCCGCCGCACCGGAGGGCGGGATCGCGTGGAATGTCCTTCGGTTCGACGGCATCACGGAATTTTACCCGTGGCGTCTGCAGGCCGCGCGCTCTCTACGCTCCGGGCATATCCCCCTCTGGAACCCCTTCCAGTTCGCCGCACGCGGCGGCACACCGCTGCTGGCAAACTCGCAGTCAGCGCCGCTCTACCCGCCGAACGTCCTGTTTTATCTGACGCCGCTTGACCGCTTCTGGTACGCCTTCGGCCTGTCCGCCGCGCTCCATATGCTTCTCGCCGCCAGTGGTCTCTATCGCTTTCTGCGCGCCCTCTCGCTTGGCCGTCTGTCGTCAGTTTTTGGTGCCGTGGCGTTTGCCCTGAGCGCTCCTGTTATTACGTGGCTGTCTCTGCCGACCTTTCTGGCGGTTTCCGCCTGGATACCGTGGCTGCTGCTGCTGATCAAACGCGCACACGACCTGGCAGGAACCCGAAACGGACGGCTCGCCGCTATCGGTGCGGGCGCAACGGCGGG
>JAZKEA010000757.1:26656-33119 GCA_040387315.1 Armatimonadota bacterium
CGGCATCGTCACCTCGGTCATCACCACACGTTCCATCAAGGAACTGGATCTGCAGATAGGCACGGAAGTGCTGACCCTGGTCAAGGCAACCGAAGTTTCAATCGCCAAGATCTAACCACTACTGCTGGCAGGGCACCTTCAGATGGCGTTCTACGGGATGCTCGCCGGGGGGCTGTACCTGCTCTGGCAGGCTCCGAGGGTAGTTCGTCCTGCGGAACCTGGCAAACGTTCAGGGAGAGGTGGTGTTTGGGCTGCCGCGTGTGCGGGGGGGATTCTTCTCGCGGTCAGCCTTGCTCTGCCACAGGTGCTCCCGGCTCTCTCTCTTAGCCGCATCTCCCATCGCGCGACAGGCGCGCCACCGTCGATGAGCGATTACAGCGCCTATGTGGGGAATGCTCTCCCCGTCCGTCAGCTGGTGACGCTGCTTTCGCCGGATTTTTTCGGTCACCCCAACAGCGGCACGCACTGGACAAACAGCGGCTCCCCCGGCGGGAATAACTATGCGGAGTGGGCACTCTATGTCGGTGTGGTCCCGCTGCTGCTGGCGGTTTTCGCACTCGCCCTGCCCTGGCGCAGTTTGCCAGAAAACGGCCTGCCGAAAGAGCGTATCTTTTTTGCCGGGCTTGCCGCCATTACGCTCCTTCTTGCGATGGGGACGCCGCTGAACCTCCCGTTGTTCTTTCTTGTGCCAGGGTACAGCCAGACGGGAAACCCGGCCCGGTCTCTGATACTGCTTTCGCTTTCGCTTTCCGTTCTGGGCGCTATCGGCATGGAGGCGCTGCGGCAGGAAAACTTCTCCCGAGACGCCAAGCGTCGCGCGGCGTTCATTGCACTCGTCGTTCCCGTGATGGCGGCGGCGATCGGGGCGAGCCAGGGAGCCCAGTATGCGGCACAGAACGTTCCCGGTGCGTCCTTTGGTCAGCTTATGGCGCTGGCTCAGCCGGATGTTTCAAAGGGAGTGGTGCTGCTGGTGCTGGCCGGAGGAGCGCTGCTGATTCTGCCGCGTCTTGCGTCGGATCGGCGGCTTTTGGGCGGGGTTGTTCTCACGGGGCTTGCTGGAGTGGATCTTCTCATCTGGGGAGCCGGATACAATCCGTCCGTTTCCCCTGCCCTCGTGTACCCGGTGACACCCGGTATTGCCTTCCTGCAGGAAAATGGTAAAGATGCCCGCATTGCGGTTATCAACCGGAACTGGACACTGGGTGCGGTTCCCCCGCGTGGGGCGGCACTTCCGCCAAATGCGCTTACCGTGTATGAACTGCATGATGTGGGCGGATACGACTCGCTCTTTCCCGGCGACGCAAAAAAACAGGCACGGGACGCGGGAGGCGGCGAGGACCCGTCACCGCCTGCCAACGGCAACATTGTTTTTGTAAAGCGGGTTGAGACAGCGGTAAACCTTGGCGCGAAGCTTATCGTGATGTCGCCGGAAATCCCGGAGGAATCTCTGCCGACAGGCGGGCTGCGAAAGGTTTACGAAGGAGTCGATCTGCGGATTTACGAGAACCCGGCAGGTGGGACCGCTGCGCCGCCGCCGCAGACAGCTGGTTTCGATACGTTCCGGATTGGGCTATTCTGTGCGCTCTGCGGCGGCGCAGCTTTCACAGCGATTGCGGCAGCCACTCTCAGTCGGCGACAATAGTCTCCGAGCCGCCTTGCCCCGCTTTGGACGCCGCAATCGCGCTGCGGGCCTCGGCTTCCGTGGAATGGATACTGAAAATAGTATTGAGACGGGTAATTACCAGCATCCGCTCGATATTCGGACTGCATCCGACGAGGTACAGGGTGCCCCCATCAGGCCGTAGCTTTTTGGTCGCCCCAAGCAGTGCTCCAAAACCGCTGGAGTCCATATAGGTGACGGCGGAAAGATCGACGATAACGTACGGGCTCGTTATTGCCGCTTCGTAAAGCGCGGAAGAAAGCTGCGGCGTCGTCGCAAGGTCTATCTCCCCCTGCGCCTCAACCACCGTAACCCCATGGTCTGTCCGGGTCTGTCGAATGATCTGCGGCTCATCCGCAGTCTCTACATCTACTCCATCCGGCTCAATATCGGCGCTTTGCGGTTCCAAAATTATCCCTTTCGTCGCAGGATTATACGACGCATTTCCGACTGCCGTCAAGAAGATTTAAATCGTTTGAATAGCTTCGGCAGCTGCCTGACCACTAGCTCGACCGAAAATGAAAATAGAGCACCGCGAAATCAAAGGCCATCGCGATAGACCAGTGGATCAAAAAGCAGGGCAGAAAAGAGCGGAGGCGCAGCGCGACAACGCCGAGCAGAAGTCCCCCGGCAAGCGAGGAGTACAACTCCGGCATGGGCTTGCCCCAGTGAAGGGCGAAGAAGAGTATCGCCTGTAGGACAACAGCGAACCAGTCCGGAAGCGCTTTGCGGATTCCAAACAGCAGGAAGCCGCGAAAAAACCACTCCCAGCAGAACATATAGAACCCGAAGACGCACTCATGGAAGACAAGTCGCCCCCAGTCGATGGTACCGCCCGTATATCCCCCGTCCGGTGCCAGCCGAACGCCAAAGATCGCGCGGGACTGGGCAAGCGAATTGCCGATGTAATAGTTCTGCGCATCATGGGTAGGGGCGATAATCAACAGGACGGGCAGGAACAGGAGGAAGCCGATAAGCGCGAACAAAAGGCCTTTTTTGAGTTCGCCTGTGGTCAGACCGAACTCGGAAGCATCACGCCGCAGGAGGATCAGAATAAAGCAAAGCGGCACCCAGAGCAGCATCGCGTTGTTGATGAAGTAGTATTCCTCGAACCCCATACGGGTGAAATGGTTCTTCCAGTAGAGAAAAGAGGAGATGACCATACCCAGTGCGAGAGTTCCCCATCCCGCCGCGCGATCACTGGCTTTGATCGCTGCCTGGGTCGCCAGATTGACCCGCGGCGAGCCGCTTTTATGCCGCCGCTGATTTGGTGATGCTCGCAAGCGCTTTCGCTGCCTCCCTGGTTAATCGCTGCCTTGTGTGTGCCACCGCGGCTCGGAGACGTCCCATATCCAGGCGGGGGTAGGTTCCCACTTCGTACAGGACACGCCCATTGACCATAGTCAGCAGGACATCCGAGGCTCGGGCGCTGTAAACGAGCGCTGCTTCGGGGTTATCGTCCGCGGTCGGCGTCATGTGCAGACCGTCCAGACGGACGACGCACAGATCCGCCTGTTTTCCATGGCGCAGTGACCCGACCTGTTTGTCCAAACCCAGAGCCGTTGCCCCGCCCAGTGTTGCCATCCGCAGCGCATCCCGCGCGGTGAGGCTGGTGCTGCTCAGGGTTCGTGCGCGGGAGCCGTAGACGGCAAACCGCATCTCCTCGAAAAGGTCCGCACTGCCGCAGGCATCAGTGGAATCGGTTCCTAGGCCAACCGGCACCCCGGCTTTCAGAAGAAGCGAGATTGGAGCAGTTCCGACTCCCTGTTTCCCATTTGACCGTGGGCAATGGGCGACGGAGACGTTTTGCTCTTTAAGCAGTTCCACATCTGTATCGTCGACTTGCACGCAGTGCGCAGCAAGAGTAGGGGCATTGAAAGCGCCGCAGTCGGACACATACCGAACCGGCGATACTCCGGGCACGCTCCACGGTATCGCCCGCTGTCGAAAAGTTTCGGCAAAAGGACCGTCGCCGCGCCGGATCAGCGCCTCTTCCGCCGGGGACTCCGCAATCCGGATCGTTTGTCGCAGACCGCGCTTCGCGGCGAAGGCAGCCAGTTCCCGGAAAAGCGTCCCACTGACAGCGTAGGGCGAATGAGGCGAAATGCCAATATCGATCCTCTCTTCGGCATGATGGCGCTCGATCTGATCCTGCATCTCGCCAATTCGCTTCCTGAGCACCGAGATCGTCGTGTCCGTATTCAGGTCACGCTCCCTGCCGGAAACTTCACGGAACACGATTCCGCGCTGCCCGGAAGTGAGAAGCGCAGTCAGCGAAGCGGCGGAGTCCGCGGAATCGGCAACCGTAGTGATTCCTCCCGACAGCATCTCCCCCGCTCCAAGGGTCGCCGAGGTGACCCAGTCATCGAGGGAAAGCTGTGCCTTGAGCATCGCCATAGCATGGGCTCGTGCCGCAGAATCGATGTCTTCCAGAAGACCTCGCAGAACCGTATGCTCAAGCTGTGCACGGCAGTTTACCAGTCCCGGCAGGATGGCAGCCATTCGGAAATCCGCCGTAGGCTCGCGTCCGGAAGCCTTACCGACCCAGGCGATTTCCCCATCCTCAATATGAACTTCGCCGTCTTCGATGGGAGGCAGATCAACAGGAAGGACCCATTTGGCTTTGAGGCGTACCATTCCCTCCGCGTGGCGGAACGTGTCCGCTAGGGACATAGATCACTCCCAGGAGCATCCAGGCGGGCCAGCCAGGCATCCTGATAGTCGGCGTTCGGGAGCGACTTCACATGACCATCGGCAAAAAGGCAGTTATACCGGAGAGCGCTTCGGCCCAGCTTGAAGGGGCTTCCGTGCCATGACCCGTTGCCATCGAAAAGGTACATCAGGCTGGCCGGACCTAACTCTCTGCCGGAGGTCGCGCCTGTCGCGGTCACGGTATCGACATTGATCTGACGGAACGAAAACTCGGTTCGGTAGAGATACGATGCCCCGTAGGCTTCGTACATCGTAGGACGCGCCGCCATCGGGCACGGCCCGCCGCAGATGTCATTGTTGTCCAGGAAGTCAAAGCCGGTATCGCCGTTACAGCGCCAGATCTCCCGGTTACGAAGATAAGGAGCAAGAACGCCGGGATCGCTCGTCGGAAGGCTTTCCGGGTGCAGGAGCGGCATGTCTACGAGCTTCGCCCGGCACTTCGCCGGAGCGCCCGCCCAGATTTCCGGAACCCACTTGTCGGACGAGTCTTTCGCGTAGGGAAAGTAGCCGTCGTAGTCCGACATATACATTTGGGTCGCGGTCCCTATCTGACGCAGATTGGAAAGGCAGGCGGCCTGCCGTGCCTTTCCCCGCGCCGCGGCGAAGACGGGGAAAAGGATCGCCGCCAGCAGGGCAATGATACCGATGACGACGAGCAGTTCGATCAAGGTAAACCCGAAGCGTTTACGTGCCGTGAAAACTGCGGCGTCTGGTAAGCGGTACTGCCGCCGTCGCTGGTGCATGACGGGTTCCTCTGCCCGTGGACACGGGCCTGACACACGGATTGCGTCCCTAACCGAGAAGCGTCTCCGGTGCGTGATAGGGAAGCGAAAATTCCTCAGAAAGCGCCTGCAGCGCCACCTTACCATCAACGACGTTCAGCCCACGCAGGAGGGCGGCATCATCGGTCAGCGCCTTCTTCCAGCCCTTCTTTGCAATCGCCATCGCATACGGCAGCGTGGCATTTGTCAGGGCAAACGAAGAGGTATAGGGCACTGCACCCGGCATGTTCGCGACACCGTAATGAAGAACGCCATCCACCAAGTAGGTGGGGTCTTTGTGCGTCGTCGGATGGGTTGTCTCGATACATCCTCCCTGATCGACCGCGACATCCACCACGACCGCACCCGGCTTCATCTGCGCGATTACCGAGCGGGGAACGAGGACAGGGGCTTTTGCTCCCTTCAGAAGGACGGCGCCGATCAGCAGGTCGGCTTCTTTGGCGGCTTCCCGAATCGCCGCAAGCGTGGAGTACAGCGTTACCACATTAGCGGGCATAACATCGTCCAGATAGCGAAGCCTTGGCAGCGAGACATCAAAGATCGTCACGCGCGCGCCCATACCGGAAGCGATCTTGGCGGCCTCGGTACCTACTGCGCCGCCGCCCAGAATGACGACATTCGCGGGGGCAACTCCGGGAACGCCGCCCAGAAGGATTCCGCGCCCCCCCATGGCTTTCTCAAGGTACTTCGCCCCTTCCTGAACCGCCATGCGCCCCGCGACTTCGCTCATTGGGGCCAGCAATGGGAGTGCGCCGTCTCTGGTTTCGACGGTCTCATAGGCGATGCAAACAGCGCCGCTCTTGATACAGGCGTCCGTCAATTGCTTGGAGGCGGCAAAGTGGAAATAGGTAAACAGTATTTGACCGGGCCGAAGGTAGGGATACTCTGCGCTCAGCGGCTCTTTGACCTTGACGATCATCTCCGCTCGCGCGTAAACCTCTTCCGGCGAGGTGACTATCTCCGCACCCGCGGCGCGGTAGTCTTTATCGGCGATTCCGATCCCCGCGGCGGCCTGGGTTTCAACCAGAACCGTATGGCCCGCTCCCACCAGCGCTTCAACGCCGGAAGGCAGTAACCCGACACGATTTTCGTCTTCTTTTATCTCGCGAGGAACACCGATTAACATGGTTTAAATTTTACCATAGGGACCAGTTACACAGCGGAAGGGTTTGCAAGATGCTCGCGCAAAAAGTGACCGGTGTACGACCGGGGTTCGTTTGACAGAGCTTCCGGCGTTCCGCAGAAGACGATTTCGCCGCCTTTGTGCCCGCCCTCCGGCCCTAAGTCAATCACATAGTCTGCCTGTTTG
>JAZKEA010000758.1:0-1139 GCA_040387315.1 Armatimonadota bacterium
GGTCCTCGTAGAAGTACAGCAGCTTGAACCGACGCCCCTCCTCTTTCCGATCTTTGACGATGACCGAGCAGGGAACCGCCCGCGTATCCAGGTAGCCGGGAAAGTGCCAGTACAGGGAGTCGCGTCCCGCCGGAGTTTTCTCCTGCCCTCGCAGCACCGCCGCCAGGGAGACGCCGTCGAGCGGCTGCGCCTTCGTATCCGGCATTTTCGCTCCGGCAACAGTCGTCAGGGTTGGGTACAGGTCCACCAGATGAACCGCCGCCGCGGATGTCGCGCCCGCCGGCACCGCACCCGGCCACCGGGCGATCATCGGCACGCGGATGCCGCCCTCGCTGAACATTCCTTTAGCGCCTCGGAGCGGCGTGTTCACCGTCGCGCCGGCGAATCCGCCGTTGTCGGAGACAAAGAGTACGAGCGTATTGGCCGCGATACTGTCTCCTTTGTCGCCATCGCCATTGGGGTCGTCCAGGCGGGCAAGGATACGGCCGGCCGTCTGATCCAGTTGGTCGATCAAGGCGGCATAGTCCCGGTTGGTATGGCGTGGGTCCGTGAGGGGGAGCTTCGCGTACTTGGCCGCGAGATCGGGACGAGGACGGATCGCCGTATGGACAGCGTTGAAGGCGACATTCAGGAAAAAGGGTTTATCGCGGTCCGTTCCCGAGCGATAGCGGTCGAGGAAGTCAAGTGCGGCATCGCCCTGCGCGTCCGTCAGGTGTTTGGGTGTACCCACGAGCGTCGCCGGGTCATTCCCCTTTGCCCAGGGCCTCAGGCTCCGTTCGATGTACTCGGCGGTATAGGGGGTGGCGAACGGCGCCATCTTCGGCCCCATGTTGGTGAAACGCCAAGCGCCGGTGCGGTCATTTCCAGCGGGAACGGCGAAGTAGCCCGCTGAGCCTCCTTCCCCCTTCGCACCGCCACCGTAGTTGACGTCGAAGCCGTGCTGCGTTTTTATCGCCTCGGGCGTTGCGCTGACATGGAACTTGCCCACATGCGCTGTGACATAACCGGCGGACTTCAGCGTTTCCGCAAAAGTGATCGCCTCCGCGCGGATAGAGGTACTCTGGGCCGGAGGAGTGAGCTTCGGGTTCGCCGCACCGCGGCTCAGCGAGCCGACGTTATACACGCCGTTGCGCGGCGCG
>JAZKEA010000758.1:1149-3489 GCA_040387315.1 Armatimonadota bacterium
CGTACTGCCCGGTCATCAGGGATGCCCGCGAGGGCTGGCAGTTCTGGTTGGCGTAGGCGCTTGTAAAGGACATACCTTCAGACGCGAGCCGGTCGACGTTCGGCGTCTGGTAGAACTTCGAGCCGTGCCCGCCGGTGGTGCGCCCCGTACTGAGGTCGGTCCACCCCAGGTCGTCCGCGATCAGCAGCACGATGTTGGGTTTCGTGCGGGTCGTGGTAAATTCTTGGGCGGCCGCGGGACGAGCCGCGATCAGCACCAGCACCGTCGCGGCGACCGCTGCCGCGACTTTGTCGGCCCCGTTCATTCGTACATCAATCCTCTCGGAACCAGCCCGCGGCTCCCGGACTCAGAGTTCGTCGCCATACGATCTGGTTGGCGCTCTGTGCATCCCAAACGGACGGTGCCTTGAACCATTTTACGTGTCCATCCGCGAGCAGGTAATTGGCGCCACCGCTGTGTCGATTCCGCGACACGACGTAGCCCCGGTTGCACGAAGGCACGGGACCCGACTGCCCCTTGTTGCGGTCGTCTCCCTCAGACCAGACGCAGTTGCCCCGGTGCGGCGAGAGCAGCACAATATTTGTCGGCGCGTCGATTGCCGGAAGCGGCGTGACCGCGCCCGTCCCGGCCTGGGGACCGTTGGTATCGAACGACGGCATCACATTCGCGTTTGCGCCGTAGCTGCTGGAGGGACGCGTGACCTGTGAGTTATCGGCCGTCTTTATGTAGTCCGGGCAGACATAGATACTCAGTTCCTTGTCCACGGAATCGGTAACGCGGTCGGGGAAGTTCGCCTTGACATACGGCTCGATCATGAACTGCCACGACGTGTTGTTGCCGCGGGATGACGGATAGTTGCTGGGCGGCAGTGTCTCGTCATAGTCCTGGGAGTAGGCCATAAACCCGATCCCAATCTGCTTGAGATTGGAGGCGCAGGCAGCCTGACGTGCTTTGCCTCGTGCCTGGGCAAAAACCGGGAATAATATAGCTGCTAATATAGCGATAATGGCGATAACAACGAGCAACTCGATGAGCGTAAAGCCTGCTTTACGTGAGGTGAACCCGCTGGGGCGATTCGTAAAGGCACGGCGACTCCGACTGCGCATGGGGTCGTCCCCTTTCTGTCCTGTTCGGATGACTGAATATAAAGGATATATCGGTTGGTAATTCTTCGTCGGCACTGTAAGAAGAAACGTACGCCGCCAAGCCAACAATCTATAACTTGACAATGTATACCAATTTAATAGGATTAGTCTTGTTGAGGGAAGTGTACCCTGTTGAACCTGGCACTGTCAAGAACCTTCACTTCTCTGGTTAATCTTTTCTTGCCTAATGACGCGAGGTACAACATCCTGAAATAGGACTGGCTCTTCAGGCCGCTTTGGCCAGTGTCGCTTGAACGATATAACGTTCATCCGTAACGGCTTTGCCCCATGACTACATGACTCTGTGTGGATACTCAGGTTCTCGACCTCTACATCCGTGAAAATGGGCGGCAGTGCCTTCACAACCTCGGCGGAGTGTAAGCCCGCGCTCGTGTGCCAGTACCCCTCGATCAAAAACAGACGACCCGCTGGCTTCAGCAAGTCTGCCTAGTGGCGAAGCACCTGGTCCGGGGACGGCAGTGCCCACAGTAGGTGCCGACAGACGATGACATCAAACTGCCGGGAGGTATATGAAAGATTTGCGGCAACCATAACCTGAAATCGAAGACGTGGCTCAACGTCACTGGCTGCGGCAAAAAGTAAGCAAGCAAAACGCAATCAATGCCACCATTTCCCAAAATACCTGATATAGTTGATTTCAATTATATACTTTACTGCCCAAGGTTCTAAATAGGCTTCTGAGTCTATCGTCACCGATTGTTCAGAAAGGGACTTCCCATATGTCGCAATCTCGTTTCTCTCTGGCTACTCCTCCTTCCCATCCCCCTCGTTCACCTCATTCACGGGGTTTATCTCCCAGCAGACGCTCTGCATTTACTCTCATCGAACTGCTCGTTGTTATCGCTATTATCGCTATCCTCGCCGCGATACTATTTCCCGTCTTCGCTCAGGCGCGTGAGAAAGCCCGCCAAACCTCCTGCCTGTCCAACATGAAGCAACTCGGTCTGGCGATGGTCCAGTACGCACAGGACTATGACGAGGCCCTTGTTCCTTTTCAGGTAACGACCTCCACCAGTACGCTCTTCAATTTCCTGCTTGACCCCTATGTCAAGAACCAGGGAGTCTGGACCTGCCCTGCGGAGCCACAGCAGAATACCGCTGCCCCGCGGTCCATCGCGATGCGCGAGTTCGGCAACGCGGAGGAGGCGGTCGACCTGGTGCGGCGCGGATGCGA
>JAZKEA010000759.1:0-6039 GCA_040387315.1 Armatimonadota bacterium
CGCCATGGTGTCCGCGCGAGAGGGACATTGTTTCGTCGCTATGGACGACGACGGGCGGCCTTCCGCGGTTCGTTCCCTGGGCAACGAGTCCTCACTTCTGGTGCTGCGCGGGGGGCATGGCAGTGTGCCGAACTACGACTCGGAGAGCATAGCGACTGCCGAGACACGGCTTCGCGCGGCAGGCTTCGCGCACCCGAACATTCTGGTAGATGCCAGCCATGCCAACTCCGCCTATGACCCCACCCGTCAGGCTGCGGCCTGTTTCAGCGCCGCAAGCCAGCGCCGTGAGGGAACGAAGTCCCTGCTCGGCGTCATGATCGAGAGCAATCTCTCCTCAGGCAAGCAGAGTATCCCGTCGAATCTGGCGGATCTTCGGTACGGTGTTTCCGTCACCGACTCCTGTTTGGGCTGGGACGACACCGCCGTGCTTCTCCACGAAATGCACGCCATGCTTGGTTAAGAGCGTACCGTGCAGTTGCGGAAGTCCCTGAGTACCGTTATCCTTGCTTCATGTCTGAGACAAGTTTAGATCCTTCGGATAGGCCGCATCGGCGCTTCAACCCGCTCACCGGTGACTGGGTGCTGGTGTCGCCGCACCGCACGAAGCGTCCCTGGCAGGGCAAACAGGAGGAGAAAACGCCGGATAACCGACCCTCGTATGACCCAAAGTGCTACCTGTGCCCCGGTAACACGCGGGCGGAAGGCGCGCACAACCCTGCCTACACAGACACCTTCGTTTTTACCAATGATTTCGCCGCGCTTCTGCCGGAGAGCGCCGCGCCGGAATCGGGAAGCCCGCTGCTGAAATCTGCCCCGGCCTCCGGGGAGTGCCGGGTGATCTGCTTTTCGCCGCGCCATGATCTGACACTGCCGGAGATGGACACGGAGGCAATCACGCGCGTGGTGGATCTCTGGTCCGATCAGATAACTGAGCTTGGCGCGAAGTGGCGCTGGGTTCAAGTCTTCGAGAATAAAGGCGAGATCATGGGGTCCTCGAACCCGCATCCCCATGGGCAGGTCTGGGCAGGGGACTATCTGCCGACACTCCCTGATCGCGAGGACGAGCGACAGCGTGAATACTTCGCCGCAAATGGCTCTTCACTGCTGCTGGATTATATTGCCGACGAACGACGGCGAGGCGAACGTGTGGTCGTGGAGGGCAGCCACTGGACGGTGGTCGTTCCCTACTGGGCTGTCTGGCCTTTCGAGATCCTGCTGCTTCCCCACAACCGCGCGATTGGGCGTCTGCCGGATCTTACCTCTGAAGAGCGCACCGATCTCGCCCACACGCTGAAGCGGCTGCTGAGCCGCTACGACAACCTGTTCGAGGTCTCGTTCCCTTATTCAATGGGGTGGCACGGGGCCCCGACCGGCGACTTGATGGGCGAGGATACCGCTCCCTGGCAGCTTCATGCCCACTTCTACCCACCGCTTCTGCGCTCCGCGACGGTAAAAAAGTTCATGGTGGGCTATGAGATGATGGCAGAAGCGCAGCGTGATCTAACGCCGGAACAGGCCGCGGAGCGTCTCCGAGCCCTACCGGAGACGCACTACAAAGAGCGGGTTTAATTTCGTCGGAGAATCGTCACAACTGAAGGGGTTTTTCCCGGTCGGTACATTGATGCACCATAGGAAATGGCATTGCCCGTGCGGGCAAAGCGAGCTTTGTGGAGACCGACGTCCCACCGCTCGATATAGCTGCTATCGATCGTTTTCCTGCTTCCTGGGAGCCGGACATTACGCACAGAAGTCAGTGTTAGAAAGGCAGGTTCGCCTGGCAGCGGGAATGGTATCGCCCAGTTCGGAGAAAGCCTGACGATGCGCCATTTGGCGGCTGGCCCGAAAAGGTCAAGCACATAGCTCGTGTCTCCGTCCGTGCTGTTGAGATGCAGGCCGAAAAACGCCAGGCGCATGCCCCTCTCGATCAGGAAATGTTGCTCCAGCGGCTGCGTAAGGGTGAGAATGCTAAACAGCCCCTCGAAGCCGGGCAGCTTTCCCGCCTCGGCTTCTTCGATGGTCTTTAGATCTTTTATTAGAAAGTTTTTGCCATGCTTCGGCCCATTGATCTCTGCATCCGGGTCATCTGGCAGAACACGCAGTGTTATCACCATTGAGCTGTCGGGGGAGCCGTATTGTGGAGGACCGGGGGGTGTGGCTTCCAGAGACCGACTGAGGTCGATATTGGCGAAGTGAGGCGAATCTTTCGCCCCTTTGTACCAAGCAGGGACGTTTTTCAGGCGTGTCAAGCCGCGCCCAAGAGGCTGAATACTCCAGTGCTCCAGAGCGCCATTTGGTTTCTCGCGGGTAAAGACGATATTCTTGCCGTCAGGGGAGAAGATAGGGTTGAAATCCTGTCCAGAGTTTTCCCTGGTTAGCTGGCGCAGAAGCTTTCCATCATCGCGGTAAAGAAAAAGATGAGCATGGCTCATCCCTTTTGGCATTAGGTACCGTATAGAAACAACAATCTCCGATCCGGCGAACGCTGCAGGCGCTCCCAGTACAAAGACGACCAGAAACGCCAGAAGCGCTGTCAGTGAGTATTGCTTGTTTCTCATCTGGCCGCCTTTCTCATTGCTAATCCGGGACGTTTTGCTTCAGTTCCTCAAGCCACACAACGGACTCTGAATCGGACGGTGCACGCCAGTCGCCGCGCGGGGAGAGCGATCCGCCTGACCCCACCTTGGGACCGTTCGGAATGCAGGAGCGTTTGAACTGGCTGATCTGGAAGAAGCGGAACAGGAACGTCCCAAGCCACTTCTTGATTGTCGGCAGATCGTACTCCTGTTTTTTCTCCTCGGAGATTCCATCCGGCCACGCGCCGCGCGTCCGGTCACCCCACGTGTGGTGCGCGAGAAACGCTACCTTGCTGGGCCGGAATCCGTAGCGGGTAATGTAGTACAGGTTGAAATCCTGCAGCGCGTAGGGGCCAATCTTCGCCTCTGTGCTCTGTGCCGGTTCGTCCTTGTCCCCCTCCTGATGCGGGACCAGTTCCGGGGATATCTCTGTCTCCACGATGCTGAGAAGGGTCGCGCTTGCCTCGTCATCGAACTGCCGGGTGCTGATGACCCAGCGCAGAAGATACTGGATCAGCGTTTTGGGGACACTGGCGTTCACATTGTAGTGCGACATATGATCCCCGACGCCGTAGGTGGCCCAGCCGAGCGCCAGTTCGGACAGATCGCCTGTGCCCAGAACAAGACCGTTGTGAAAATTGGCCAGCCGGAACAGATGCGAGGTTCGCTCGCCTGCCTGGACATTCTCAAAGGTAATGTCGTAAACCGGTTCGCCCTTTGCGAAAGGATGCCCCAGATCTTTCAGCATCTGAAGGCACGACGGTCGAATATCCAGTTCGGTCGCGGTTGTCCCCAGCGACTTCATCAGCGCGAGGGCGTTCTTTAGAGTCCTGTCGCTGGTGGCGAAACCAGGCATTGTATAGGCCAGAATATTCTCGCGCGGCAGCCCCAAACGGTCCATCGTCTTCGCGGCGACAATCAGGGCATGCGTGGAATCCAGACCGCCCGAAACACCTATAACGATCTTCTTGATCCCCGTACTGGCCAATCGCTTCATCAGTCCGTGTACCTGGATGTTATAGGCCTCGTAGCAGCGTTCGTCGCGGGCCGCGGCGGCGCTCGGTACATAGGGGAACCGCTCCACTGGTCGCTCCAGGGGAAGAGCGCCCGAGGGAATCTCAAAGGTGAAGGGAATGCGCCGCATAGCACGCACTCGGTCTCGATAATCGCCGATGGTGTCCTGGAAAGAGCTCAGTCGCATCCGCTCCTGAACCAGCCGCTCGATATCGATATCGCCAGTGATTATCTGCTCGCCCTGAGGAAACCGCTCCGACTCTGCCAGAAGCTCGTTTTTATCATAGATCAGGGCATGACCGTCCCAGGCGAGATCCGTCGTTGACTCTCCCGGTCCCGCTGCGCTGTAAAGATAGGCCGCGATGCATTTGCCGGACTGGGTCGCGCACAGCTCCCTACGGTAATCCGCTTTACCCACGGTGATATTACTCGCGGAAAGGTTCGCGAGAACCGTCGCCCCGGCAAGCGCCCCCCAGGTGCTGGGGGGAACCGGGGTCCAGACATCCTCGCAGATTTCGGTGTGCAGCACAAAGCCGGGAACGTTCTCGGCTTCGAAGAGGATGTCGCTGCCAAACGGAATGCTGCTCTGACCTCCGAAGCTCACCTCGCGATGAATGGCATCTCGGCCTGAGGCGAACTGCCGCTTTTCGTAGAATTCGCGGTAATTCGGAAGATAGGTCTTGGGTGTAATCCCAAGAATCGTGCCCCGGTAGATCATGATGGCGCAGTTGAACAGCTTGTTCTCAAACCGAAGCGGCGCACCAACCAGCAGGACAGGCGAAAGATGACGGCTCGCGTCAACGATCTGACCGACAGCGGCGGCGGTAGCCTCGATCAGGGCATCCTGATGGAAGAGATCGTCGTTGGTGTAGGCGGAAACGCCCATTTCGGTGAAAAGGGCGATGGCGGCTTTTTTCTCCGATGCCTGACGTGCTAGTCCTATAATGCGCTCCGCGTTATAGGCGGGGTCCGCGACCCTTACGGACGGAATACAGACAGCGGCCCGCACAAAGCCATGGGAATACAGGGAATGAAAGTTTTTCATACTAATTTTTCAAACTTTAACCGGTCGATAAATCTTGCGCCACTAAATGACTCCTGAACTATTTGGCGGGAGCATCAACAAAGTAGTGGATAGCCTTCACGACGTTACGAGCGTAATTGTCGACAGAGAAGTTCTGCGCGCGCTTCCGGGCAGCGGCCCCAACCTGGGCGGCGAAAGTGGGCTCGTCCAGATAGCGGTTAATGGCTGCGGCAAGTGCGGTGGCATCGCCATAAGGGGTGAGAATTCCGGTAACGCCCGGCTCGATGATTTCGGTCGGTCCCCCCTTATCGCCCGCGATCACCGGCTTACCCAGGGCCATACCTTCAACGATGACGATGCCAAAGGGTTCGCTGTCGGAGGCATGAACCACCACATCCATCGCCTGCATCCACTCCGGCACGTTCTTTTGAATACCGGTCAGCTTTATCTTGTCGGTCAGGCCCAACTCGGAAATGCGCTGCTTGAGAAAGGCGGGATACTCCGGCTCGAACTCATGGTCACCGCCCACGATCACCCCGAAGGCGTTCGGGTGAGCCTTCAGGACCCCGGTCATCGCCTCGGCGAAGACATGCATTCCCTTCCATCTCTGCAGGCGTCCCACGATACCGATGATGGGTCCTGTTTCCGGCAGGCCGCAGCGGCGCCTGGCTTCGGCAGGAGAGGGAAGAGATGCCGGGTCGAATCTGTCCAGTTCAGCGCCCGGATGAACAACACGCGGGGTGTGCTGCGGTGTCAGAAGGACCTGGGCGTCCGCGCCGGCCTGCGAGCAGGCAAGGATTCCTCTGGTGCGGATTCGTGAGGCGATGCGGTCTATCAGCCCCTTATCGACCGGAACGCCGTGCTGGAACCAGACAGCAGGGACCTTCGCCTGGGCGGCTGCGAGACCGCCGTAGAGGTGTCCGGTTCCCATCCAGGAGATAACCGCATCCACCTTTTCTTTTTTGAGAATTGCGGCAATCTGCCGGGTGGCGCTGGCGAAACGGTGCAGTTCGCGCATTTTCCCCGCCTCAACCACGTAAGAGGCAATGCCGAGCCCTTTTACCTCGCTGGCAAGTGGGCCATCGCGCAAAAAAATCGCAACGAAATCTGTGTTTGCATCACGACCCTTTTGAAGCAATACCCAGAATGCCTGCTCTGCACCGCCCCTAGCCTCGGCGAGGGGCATTATGACTGCAATCTTCAAATAAGCGATTCCCTTGCCCGTTTTCGGTAGTAATCGAAAACTTTCCTGCATAGGGTATCAGGGAGAGACGATTTTAACTGCGCCTGCTATCAAAACACATCAGCCTTCGTACTCTGTAGCCCCATTTTTGTCCTGAACCAGGACGCATCGGTTCGCATCGGCGAGCGGAATAACCAGCGATTTTCCATTGACCAGTTCGAGACTGAGGCATGTCTTTGAGTGCT
>JAZKEA010000759.1:6049-26713 GCA_040387315.1 Armatimonadota bacterium
GAATAGTCCCTCCTGTCGCCGCTACGTTCGAGGAGCCGGAGCCTGTACCGACACACATGGTGCTGCCGTCACTGAAACCGATGGTCATTTCGCCATCTTTATTTTCGGTGCTTTGAATTGTTCGACCCTGGATTATTTCTCCCAGAGTCCGGTCGTCTGCCATTCGTTTCCTCACGCTTTGTTCGCTACCTATTTATACCGGGATTTAGCGTCAGGTCGTTACGAATCCGTCGTGGAGGAACGGATTATCTCACCTACCTGCGCCGCGGTTCCCATATCGTCCTGCATCGCCGCTCGTGCCGCGGCGGCATCTTTTTGTCGAATGGCGAGGAGGAGGCGCTCATGATGCTGGTTCTGCTCCCGCCTTCCGGTGCCCGTAGGGGAGAGAGAGTGTATATAGCTGCTCCTCGCCTCCAGAAGGCAGAACAGCAGATACTCCAGCAAGCGATTATGGGTCGCGGCGGCGACCGCGCGATGGAAACGGCGGTTCGGGCCGCCCCCATAATTTAACTGATGGTTTGTCGCATACAGCTCTTCGAGTGCGGCTTCGATATTTTTGATGTCCTCGTCCGTCCGCCGCTCGGCCGCGCGGCCCGCCGCATACACCTCGATTAGGCCACGCAGTTCCTGGATTTCCTGATACGACGGGCGCAGCATCAGCATCAAAAATTCGAAGGGCAGGTGCAGCATCCCTTCGACCTGTGTGGAGAGATGAGAGCCGCTCTGAGGCCGGGTTTGTATGACGCCCAGCAAGGTAAGTGCGCGGATTGCTTCCCGCACCGCGTTGCGATTGACGCCGAGCCGCTCCGAAAGCTCGCGCTCCGAGGGGAGCTTATCACCTGGGCTGTACCGGCCCTCGCGCAGGAGCATTTTAATCTGGGCAATGACCTTTTCGTAAATAACGGAAGGAACCAGACTGCTTCCCGCCTCGGCCTCTTCCCGGTGCAGACGTTTGAAGATAGAAGGTACCGACTTACGCTTATCGATTTTGGGACTATCATCACCAAGTACGATGTCAAGTTCTGGGGAGGGCATGCGTTTTCGTTGATCCTGCAGGGCTGCGTCGCTGATAAGAAGAGAACGTTTTGTACCGTGACGGTAACACCCAAATCTTTTTCTGTCAATAACTGGTCATACCACTTGACACGCAAAACGACCTGTGTTACCGTAGGCATCATCTGGTATGACCAGAATCACGGGCAGAGCGGGCGGTGCCGCAGTTCTTGCTTTTTCCTCAGGGTTTCCATAGCTGATTTTTTTGTTCTCGTTGCTAAGGGGTGACCGTATATGCCACATATTGCCTTTGTTTCTGCTCTGCCTCGCACTGCCCGCCGCGCAAGCGGACGAACGTCGTCTGCGGGACGAACGTCGTCTGCGGCGTTCACGCTGATCGAGCTGCTCGTCGTCATCGCCATTATCGCTATCCTTGCCGCGATACTATTCCCCGTTTTTGCCCAGGCACGGGAGAAGGCGCGACAAACTGCCTGCCTGTCTAACCTGAAGCAGATGGGGACGGCATTTATGAGCTACTCGCAGGACTATGACGAGATGTGCCCACGTCTGCTGTGGGGTGGTTCACCGAGTGGCACCGTCTGTTCCTGGCCGACCATCATTCAGCCTTACATGAAGAGCGTGGAGATATTCCGATGCCCCTCCTATACCTCGGAACCCCTCGGCGTGACACCGGGAACCTACGCCGCTCCCGGCGGCTGCGGTACTCTGCCGCAGGGGTATGTCGTCACGTATCTTTATAATCTTTCGATCGGCGGGAACCGCGAACCGGATGCCGCAGCGACCTCGACCGCGGTACCTACCGCCTCGCTGCCGGAAATCGTCAAGCCTGCACAGACCGTTATGGTCGTTGACGGCGCCTCTACCCCTCAGGTTAATGTTGACCCGGTGAAGTGGCCTGCTCGAATTGGGGCAGCAGGTTCGCTTCCTATCAGTGGGCGTACGTCCTGGATTCTGGTTACCGCAGGCAGCACGAACCTCAATGGCGCTTATGGCGGCAGCGGAAACAACTTTATCGATTATGGAGCGCCCGCGGCTCGCCATGCCGGGATGACCAATGTCCTGTGGGCCGATGGGCATGTAAAAAGCGCCAAGGTCGAGAGTTTCTGGGTGCCGCCGACCACGGCATCACTCACGCCTGCATCACCATGCCTCAATCCAAGTCAGGGGTGCCAGTAACTATGCGAGGATTTCTTCCCGCTCTGAGCGGCCTTCTGCTGCTGGTCACACCCGGTCAAACGCCCGCTTTCCTTCCGCAGACGCCACTGGCAGCAAGCACGACTCCGGCACCCGCGGCGAAACCACAGGCGGCACTGACCCCGGTTGGTAACCACAAAACGCTTCGAATGGCTTTTTATCAGGGGCCAGGAGCCGCGCTTGATGCCACCAAGAGCCTCGCCTTTAAGGCGTTCCAGAAGAACCCCAATCTGGCTGTCAAGATCGTTTCGCCGGAGGATATCCGCGCGGGAAAACTTGCCGACTTCGATGTTCTGGTGCAGTCCGGCGGAAGCGGCGGCGGACAGGGAAAAGCGCTGGAAGAAGAGGGCCGCGAGCGGATTCGGACCTTTGTAAAGGGCGGAGGCGGGTATATTGGTATCTGCGCCGGGTCCTATCTCGCGTCGTGCGATTATCCCTGGTCGCTGAATATTATCAATGCGCATGTACTGGATAAAAAGCACTGGGCACGAGGCACCGGTCCGGTAGATGTCGCCTTCACCCCTCAAGGCCAGCAGCAGCTTTCTGTTGCCGGAGATAACCTCACGATCCAGTACGGTCAGGGGCCACTGCTCGCACCGGCAGAGGATACCAAACTTCCGCCCTACGAGCCGTGGGCTAAGTATGAGGGGGAAATCGCTCTGAAGGGAGCGCCCAAAGGGGTGATGCCCGGAACGACAGCCGTTGCCGCTGCTCCCTACGGGTCAGGGCGGGTGGTGTGCTTCAGCCCGCATCCGGAAAAAACTGCGGGTCAGGAATCGCTGCTGCACCGTGCCGTTCTGTGGGCGACGCGCACCGCTCCCACTCCCACCCCCGACACCACTAAACCGGCTCGCTGATGTCTGTATCCGTAATCCAGAGCAGGATCGTCGTCGGTCTCCCGGTTCAGCGGCGTGAACCGGGAGGCATCCTGAGTGTCGCCCCGGCGTACACGGACACCCTCGTTCGTTTCGGAGTCACGCCGCTCATCCTGCCGCTTTTCGAACCGTCCCTTACGGAAGATGCCGCCGCGCCGCTTCTTGCGCTCTGCGATGGCTTTCTGCTCACGGGCAGTGTCGCCGATGTACATCCCCAGCGCTACGGCAGGGGAGACGTACCGGAGGGGGGCTACTGCGACGAGAGGCGAGACGCGCTGGACTGGGCGATACTGGATCATGCCGACAGCCATGGTAAACCGGTATTCGGTATCTGCCGTGGCTGCCAGGTGATGAATGTTTACCGTGGCGGGAGTCTCGCCTGGCGGTACCGTGACCTGCTGCCTGACACCATTATCGAGCATCTGCGGTCGGATATAGCCGCAGACACCGCTCATACCGTCACCTGGGCCGGGGATTCCTGGCTTGCTTCTCAGATGCCCGCTTCCTTGCAGGGCGTCAACTCGCTACATCGGCAGGTTTGTGATCGGGTCGCTCCCTCGCTCCGAACAGCAGCCGTGAGCGAAGACGGTCTCATCGAAGGCATAGAAGATAAAAATTCGCCGGATCGTTTTTTTGGAGTTCAATGGCACCCGGAACTTCTTGTCGAAAAAAGCGATTCTGCTGCCCATATCCTTTTCGACCGATTCGTTCACGCCTGCCGGGTAGCAAAAGCGAATCCGCTCTACAAGTTTTGAAGTCCGGTTTCGGTGTTCACTCCCGGACCGGGCAGTGGGATAAAATACCTGCGTGACTACTTCGCAGGCTGCCTGGAGTTAACCTCTTTATGCATTTCCGTTCTGTTCCCTCTGTCGCCCTCGCCGGTTTTTTGCTTCTGCCCGTTTGTGCCGCCCTGGCGGTTCCCGCCGCCGCCCAAAAGACGGCCCCTCTGGCGACGGTGGATGCGAAGGTTACGACGCCGCGCGCGTTCCTCGGATTTACGCCGGGAGACGACTACAAGCTGGCAAACTACAAGCAGTCCTACGCCTACTTCCAAAAGATCGGTAAAGAGACAGGCCGAATGCGTCTTTTTGATGCCGGAAAGAGCGCGATGGGCGAACCGATGCTGGTTGCTGTCATCTCGTCCGAGGCGAATCTCGCACGGCTCGACCGGCTCAAGACCATCGCGCGAACACTGGCGGAAGGACGAGTATCCGAGGACGCGGCACGATCCCTCGCAAAAGAAGGCCGAGCGATGGTCTGGATCGACGGTGGGATGCACGCGACCGAGGTTGGCAGCGCCCAGCACACCATGAACCTGGGCTACGACCTGATTGCGCGAAATGATGCCGAGTTCCAGAGCATCCGCGACCGCAGTGTCGTTATCTTGATTCCCTCTATCAATCCGGATGGGCAGAACCTGGTCGCGGACTGGTTCAACAAGAACTACGGTACTCCGCAGGAGGGGACCGCGCTCCCAGTCCTGTACCAGAAGTACGCGGGGCATGATAACAACCGCGACTGGTACATGCTCAACCTGCCGGAAACGCGGAACATGACACGTCTGCTGTACGAAGAATGGTTCCCCCAGATCGTCTATAACCACCACCAGGCAGCCGGGATGTATCCCGAGCGTATGTTCGTGCCGCCGTACGACGACCCGATGAACCCGAATATTCCGCCTCTGGTGATGCGGGGGATCAACGCGGTCGGAACCGCCATGCATACCCGGTTTGAGGAAGAGGGCAAAACCGGCATCATCTCGCTCGACACGTACTCCACGTGGTGGAACGGGGGTATGCGCACGACGCCGTTTTTCCACAACATTATTGGCATACTCACCGAGGTCGCGCATGCTTCGCCGTATCCGGTGACGTACAAGACCTCCGCAGCGCAGCAGGAACCGACCGCCTGGTATCCCAACCCGTATAAAGGCGGAACATGGCGCTTCGCGGATACGGTCGCGTACATGGATACGGGCAGCAAGGGACTGCTGGCCTGGGCCGCGAGTAATGCCGAAACGGTGCAGACGGACCGCTGGCGCATGGCGCAGGCCGCGATTGCTAAGGGGACACAGGAAGCGCCTTACGGCTTTATCATTCCCCTGGATGCGGAACGTCAGCACGACCCGAACACCGCGGCCGTTTTTCTGGAGCGAATGCGTCTCAGTGGCCTGGAAGTGCATCTGGCGGAAAAGGCATTCACCCAGGGAACAGTGTCTTATCCGGCAGGAACAGCGGTACTGCTTGCCGCGCAGGCGAACCGGCCTCAACTGATGGACATGGTCCTCCCGCAGAACCATCCCATGCGGCGGCAGGGTCCCGGTGGCCCGCCGATTCCCCCTTACGACATCGCCGGGTGGACATTGACGCTTCAAATGGGTGTCAGCGCGGTACCCATGACCGCAAGGCCAACAGCGGAATTGGTCGGCGCTTTGCGTTCTCCCGCCACCAAACCAATCGCACTTCCGTCGCCCCCCGCTCCTGCCGCCGCGCCTTCGGGGGGCTCTTATCTGCTCCCTGCGGAGCGTAACAGCTCCTTCCGGGCCGCCAATCGGCTGCTGGCGGCGGGCATCCCCGTCAGTCGGTGGACTGCGGCCCGGACCGTCAACGGGAAAACATGGGCGGCGGGAACGTTTGCTATCCCGGCCACCGAAGCCTCACAAAAAGCCCTTGGCGCTATCGTCGCCAATCTGCGTCTGCCGGTGACTGCTGTGTCGACTGCCGCTGGGGCAGGCAGCATCACCCTTGGCGCGCCTCGTGTGGCTACATACGACCCGTACGGCGGCAACATAGCGCAGGGGTGGACACAGTATGTTCTGGAAACCTTTGACTTCCCGCACTTTACCGTAACGAACCCGGACCTGCGTGCGGGAGACCTGAATGAGCGGATCGACACGCTTGTTCTGCCCGTGTTCCCAAATGTCCGGACGCGTGCCACGGGAACCCGTGCCGCGACCGCGGGAAGAGCGCCCACTGCCTATGATGCGGGGGCTATGGGGCCGGGATTTCTAGGGGGACCCGCGCCCAAATCATACGCGCCGGAGGTGAAGACACGGCTTGACGGAATCGGGGACCAAGGCCAGGCAAACCTGCGCCGATTTGTCGAAGAGGGGGGAACTCTCGTCGCGCTGGACGGCGCAGCGGAATCCGTGGTTGAGCTGTTCGGTCTGCCGGTGCGTGAGGTGACTAAGGACAGTAAATTTTATTCGCCTGGTTCTGTCTTTCGTGTCACGGTAAACCCGGAGACCCCGCTCTGTTGGGGGCTGACGCCGGATATGAATATCTTCTTTGACAAAGGGATTGCCTGGGAAACCACGGCATCGTCTTTGCCCACGACGCCAAGGGGAGGCGCGTTCGTCAGGTACCCGGATAAGAACCCGCTTCTCTCCGGCTGGATCATTGAGGATCAGGTAATCCGAAACCGTGCCGCGGCACTGACCTATCAGATCGGAAAGGGAAAAGTCGTTGTCTTTGGCTTCGATGTTACCTTCCGAGGGCAGCCTTATATGGGTTTCCCCCTGTTCTTTAATGCGCTGTACCCGGTGAAGGAGCAGCCATAAGATGAAACGCCTCAACTCCTCCCTCGCTCTTTTGCTTTTGTTCGGGGGCGGCGCGGTCGCGGCTCCGCCCGCTGTTTCTCAGCCACCATCACTGCTGGAGTCCCGGCCCGCGGATAAATCAGACGGCGACTATGGACCGTATCTGACATACCCGGAGATGCAGACTCGAATCGCAGACTGGGCGCGGACACATCCGGAGTTGGTGCATATATCTTCGCTTGGAAAAACGTTCGAGGGAAGGGATATTCCCCTCGTGCGTCTTTCCTCGGTTCCTGTGGATTCACCGGAGATGGTGCCTGAGATACTGCTTCTTTCAGGGATTCACCCGCGCGAGCAGCAGCCACAGATCGGAATCGCCGCTCTTGTGGATGAATTCCTGACGAAATACAATAAAGATGAGGCTCTTACCAAACTGCTGCGCGAGCGCGTGATCTGGATCGTGCCGGTCTTCAATGTCGACGGCAAGGTCTACGACATGCAGCATGGCGATGGGAAGACACGCGGCGCAGACTGGCGGAAGAACCGACACCCGAACCCGGATGGCAGCAGTATCGGCGTCGATCTGAACCGCAACTGGGGCGTCCGGTGGGGCGGCAACCATGCGGTGGATACCAGCTGGAACGGCTCGACCCTGGACGGAAAAACGAACATCTATGAAGGGCCTGCGCCCCTGAGTGAACCGGAAGACCGGGCACTGGCCCAATTTATCCAATCCCGGCAGGGTCGCCTGCGCGTCTTTCTCGATATCCATAGCCCGCTTCACGCGATCTATGCGCCTACGTATCTTGCGGGGGCGGAGTATTATCGCTACCAAACGCTGCTCGATGGAATGCGCTCCCGCCAGAAACAGCCTTATCGCATTACCGAACTGCGGCAGGATTCCGAGCCCGCGCCGGGCGTTCGTGGCGGCGATTCAGGGCTTACCTATACCTGGGTCTACTATACGCAGGGGGTTTATGCGATGAACCTGGAGTTCGCCCCGCCCAAAGCTGCCGCCTCCGGAGTGCGCGCCCGCTACGCGCCGCCCGCTGAGATCGACACGGAGTACGCCGAGAATGTTCGCGGGCCGCTTCTTTATCTAATCGAGGCGGCGGGTGCGCTGCCGACTGCTTACAAAGGGACGATTACAGTCGCGCCGGGGGCGGGGACCACGGACCGCACGCTCTCTCCGGGCGCTGCGGTGAAATGGACCCCGCCTGCAATTACCGGTGACTGGGCATACGCAGTGCTGGTCAGCGAGGGTCCCGAAGTTTTCGTTCCCAGCGAGTACCGCAAAGCGCCGCTCTCCGGCGGCTTCACGATCCAGATCGATCCCAAAGCAAAGCCCGGCGCGAAGGTTCCAATGTCACTGTATGTCTGGGATAAGAACCGTGGCGTTACCAGGGCTCCTATCACGCTAACGATTGCGCCTGCCCTTTAACGTAACGCTAAATGGAGAAACCACTTTTGCTCTCACGCTCTGGAAAAACGTGCTGTCTGCGACGGGGACGAATAACGATTCTGGCCGCGGTCCTGCTGGCTGCCGGTGCCATCAGTAAGCCCGCTCTTGCCGCACCGCCTGCCTACGGGCCGCAGCAGGCACGGGCGCCCCATGGTATGGTTGCCTCCGCGGAGCCACTGGCATCAAGTGTGGGAGTGGCTATCCTCAAAAAAGGTGGGAACGCCGTCGATGCCGCTGTCGCCGTTGGGCTCGCTCTCGCGGTAACGTATCCGGAAGCGGGAAATCTGGGCGGCGGCGGTTTCCTGCTGCTCCGCTTAGCGGACGGACGCACGACCGCTATTGACTTCCGCGAAACCGCCCCAGCGAAGGCATCGCGCACTATGTATCTGGGCAAAGACGGGCGGCCTACCGCGGATTCGCGCGTTGGCTACCGTGCCGTAGGCATTCCCGGAACGGTTGCCGGACTTGCTCTCGCACAGAGCCGCTACGGGCGTCTGAAGTGGCGGGATGTCGTCGCGCCCGCCGTAAGTCTGGCGGGACAGGGCTTTCCCGTCACCGATTATCTAGCACGGATTCTCAAAGGCTCTAAAGCCCTTTCCGGATTCGCGGAAAGTCGTCGCGTTTTTCAGCGAAGTGGGCGTCCCTATGCCGAAGGTGATCTGCTTCGTCAGCCGGACCTTGCCGCGACCCTGCGGCGTCTGATGGAAAAAGGCCCGCGCGAGTTTTATGAGGGGCAGACCGCGATCCTGATTGCCCGCGATATGGCCGCGAATGGGGGACTGATCACGCGAGAGGATCTAAGAACCTACACTGCCATCGAACGTGCCCCGCTGCGCGGAACGTACCGTGGATACGATATTCTGACCATGCCGCCTCCCTCCTCCGGGGGAGCCTGCCTGCTGGAGATGCTCAACATCCTGGAGCCGCACGATATAAAATCCCTTGGCTATGGCTCGTCTGCCTCGGATCATCTGCTGATTGAGAGTATGCGGCGTGCCTTCGCGGATCGGTCGGAACTCTTCGGGGACCCCGCCTTTGTCAAGGTCCCCGCACGCGGCCTCTCATCGAAAGCCTACGCCGCCGAGCGTTCCCGCACTATCGACTCTTCCCGCGCGACACCGAGCAAAGACGTCGGCATCGGGAATCCTGCTCCCTACGAATCTCAGCAGACGACCCATTACTCCGTCGTGGACGCTGTCGGAAACGCCGTTTCCTGCACCTATACGCTCAATAACAGCTTCGGTTCGGGAGTGACTGCGAAAGGCACCGGCATAATCCTGAACAACGAGATGGATGATTTCGCGGCAAAACCCGGTACTCCCAACGGCTTCGGGCTAGTTCAGGGGGAGCGTAACGCCGTCGCGCCTAAGAAGCGTCCCCTTTCTTCTATGACTCCGACAATCCTGACCAGGGGCAGCAAACTCTTTATGGTGATCGGCAGCCCTGGCGGCCCGACGATTATCACCACGGTTCTGCAGACCATCGTCAATGTCATCGATCACGGCATGAGCCTGCCCCGCGCCATAACAGCCGGACGCCTGCACCATCAGTGGCTGCCGGATGCGATCGATACAGAGGAGTTCGCGGCTCCGGCAGAGGTGCGGTCCGCGCTCGAAAAACGAGGCCATGTCTTCAACCCGAAGGGGGGCTTTCAGGGCGGCAAACGCTGGGGGAATGCCCAGGGAATCCTGGTCGAGCCAAACACGGGCATCCGTATCGGCGCTTCAGACCCCCGTGGTACCGGGGCCGCCATCGGGTATTGAGTTTGCTTTAGCTAGCGGGTTTCTGAGGTGGCGGGGCCTTAACCTGCTCAAAGGCTCGTCGGGTGGCGGCGGTGTCTAGCGCCTTCCCATTCTGGTAGACCGCGCTCAGGCGGCGTAGTGCACGAATATCCTGGAGCGGATTGGCAGGGAGCAGCAGGAAGTCGGCCCGCGCCCCCGGTACCAGGGTTCCGACCTCGCCGGTTTTCCTGAGCACCTTTGCGGCGCGCCCCGTTGCGGCGAGCAGGGCGGATTTCGGCGACAGACCCGCCTGTACCAGCAGTTCGAGTTCGTGGATCAGTCCCGCGCCGGGAAGAACCCACGGTGCTGGCGAATCGGTTCCGGCAACAATCGGAACCCCTGCGGCTTCCAGTCGCGCCACCATCTGCAGGAACCGCTGATTCGCCCGTTCCCGTTCCCGATAATCTGCTGTGGTCCATCCCAGAGGCTGCAGAAAGCTCCAGTAAGCGTCTTGCCAGTACGACCTCCAGCCGCCCGGGATATCCGCCCAGCCGCGATAGATACGGTCCGCGTTTTTCTCCCCCGCCATCGGCATCAGAGAGACCGAAAGCGTTGGGGTGACCGCGACTTTACGCCGTGCCAGCGTCTCGATCAGGCGGCGGACGGGCGGCGAATCCAGATCGATGTCGGCGACTCCCGCATGGCTCTTGCGTGTTCCTGTCGCTTTTTTTGCGGCATCCCGACTAAGCTGAGCGGTAAAGAGTGTCGAAATATGCTCCAGATTGTCGATACCCAGTTGTGCGGCTCTCTCCGGCGTCATCTCGCCGAGGTGCGCGGTAACGGGCATGCGTCGTCGGTGCGCCTCAGCAATAACGGCTTTTGCGACATCTTCCCGAGCGCTGACATACAGCTTGACGCCATCGACGCCTTGCTTCTCCTGCATCTCGGCAAGCAGGGCGGGAACGTCACCGGAGGTCTTAGCGGCTACCGCGCCGGACCAGGAGGGTTTGCCCTGGTCAATATTGCGCCCCATCCAGAAGAGGCGGGGCATTGGCTCGCCTTTCGCGGCTCGCGCCCTCAGCTTTTGGAGCGTCACCAGCCGCGAGCCCACATCCCGAACGCTCGTCACCCCAAAGAGTGGAAAAGCCCCTGGCATGATATCTTCGTCTAGGTGAACATGCAGATCGATCAGACCGGGAATCAGCCAATGGTTCGCGGCCTCCACCACGGTCGCGTTGTCGGGGATCGCTACCTGACGGCGCGGTCCCGCCGCCGCCACACGTCCGTCGCGCACCAGAAGCACGGCATCCGGAATGGGCGTTGCGCCGGTTCCATCGAAAAGGGTCACCCCGGTAATCGCAAGTAAGGAAGAAGGTCTTTGAGTCGTCTGCATACCCTGTATTTTACGGGGTCTTCTCCCGTCGGTACCACGAGTCGATAACCGTCATTCCGGAGAAGTTCGGGCGCGGTGAGACCGTTCGATCCACGAACGTGACGCCGAACGAGAGGTTGTCAGGCCCCTCTGCGGTTCGCTCCATGCGCAGAAGGTGGTTTGTCAGCCGAAGTGCGATGCCCTGCTGCCGTGCTCGGCGGTGCAGGATGGGCCAGAGATTCGCTGTCTTATTATCCTGCTGGAGAACATTCGCTTTATCCAGATGGGCTAGAAGAACGCCGCCATTGGGAGCAAGCCAGGAGTAAGCCCTCTCCAGAAATCCGAGCTTATCCGGCAGATAGTGCAGGCCGTGGACACAGGTAATCAGGTCAAACGACGTGTTGGGGCTCCAGAAGGCGGCGTCCGCGGCGACAAACCTTAGCGACGGGCCGTCCGAGGAAGCCTGAGAGACCGGTAAATCATCCCAGAGGTCCAGACCGATTATCTCGATCTGCTTTCCCCAATCCGTTCCGGCCCAGATCTGCGCAGCCTCGGTCAGAGCGCGTCCCTCGCCGCAGCAGACATCAAGCCATCGTATGGTTTGGGAGGGGTATGTTTGCAGTCGCTCGCGAAGAAAGGCCGCGATATCGAACTGCCGCAGATCGCGTGTATACGAGTTGACGCCTGAGAATCCACGGCCCCGGTTCATCGCCGCGTTTACAACGATGTCCGAAATATCTGCTGTTTCGGGCATGCTCACGTCTCCGTCGTTAGTGGGGAAGGAACAGAGACAGAGTCAGCAGAAGGCCAATGGCAATAACGACGCGACGGACGTTTTTCTGTCCGATACGTTGCGCGATTCCCGCCCCAGCCCAGCCACCGAAGATAGACCCGCACGCCATGATGCCCGCGATCTTCCAGTCCACCAGTCCCTGAAGGATAAAGATTGCCGAGGCGACACCATTGATGCCGAGCGTGAAGATCGCCTTGATGCCATTCATCTGGTGGATGTTGGTCAGGCCCATCAAGCCGAATGCTGCCAGGCACAGGATGCCGATTCCTGCCCCAAAGTACCCACCATAAATCGAGACACCCAGCAGAAAGAGCCCGATGGGAAGCGTCAGATGGATTCCGGGCGCTTTCGCGACCACTTCTTTCACTTCAGCCACCGGTTCGGATGCAGCTGTATCGGTCGCCTCTGCTTTAGCGGACGCCGCTCTTGCTTTCTGCCAGCGAGAAATCGGCTCCTGCACCATAAAGAGGACCGTTGCCGTCAACACCAGGAATGGGACTACCTTATCAAAGACGGAGGGCGGGGTAAGAGTCAGCAGAAGCGAGCCTGCGATTCCCCCCACAACTCCCAGAACACTCAGGGGAACGATGGAGCGAGAATTTTGCTGAATCTCTTTTTTGTAACCCCACAGGCTGGAAAGCTGTCCGGGCCAAAGCGCTACCGTACTGGTGGCGTTAGCGACCGTGGAAACCTGCCCGGTGGCGAGCAGGGCCGTGAAGGTAAGCAGCGTGCCCCCTCCGGCGACGGAGTTAATCGCCCCCGCCAGTGCGGATGCGCCCATTAGCAAAAGCGCTTGCGGCAGTGAGATCATAGGGCTCTGCTCTCGGCTCTACCGGTCGCGGGCGACGACAAACCGGGCAAGCCGCTCCAGCGCGTCCCGGTGGGGGCTGGCGGGGAAGCGGGTCAGTTCCTGCAGGGCGCGTTCGACGCGAACCTCCGCGATCTTTTGCGACGCCTCGAAGCCGCCGAACCGATGGATCGTCGCGGTGATCGTCGCGATATCCGTGTCACTGACAACCCCATCGGCGGGTGTCAGAAGGTTCCGCAGGTGCTCTCGTGTCTCATCATCCGCTTCGGCGAGAGTGTGGATCAGCGGCAGGGTTACGCGTCCATCGCGCAGATCCGTCCCTAGCAGCTTTCCGGTCTTTTTGGGATCACCCAGGAAGTCCAGCAGGTCGTCGGCGATCTGGAAAGCCATGCCGAGGTGGTGTCCGTAAGCCCGGAAGGCGGCGGCCTCCGCGCGGTCCGCGCCGCCGAGCATCGCCCCTGTCTCACAGCAGCCTGCCAGGAACCGGGCCGTCATGCGCTCGATGACCTCCTCGTAGGTCTCCATCAGAACATCAAGGTGGTGCGCGACCGCCGCCTGCAGCACTTCGCCTTCCGCCATCGCCACCGTGACATCGGAGAAGACCCGTACCACATGCAGGTTCTCGTCGTTGTGGGCGAGCAGGGATATGGATTTGGCGAGCAGATAATCCCCGGTCAAAATCGTGATGCTGTTGCCGTACACGGCGCTTGCCGTCGGTCGCCCACGCCGCTCGGTCGCCTCGTCCACCACATCGTCGTGCATCAATGTGGCCATGTGGATCATCTCAGCGGCGGCCCCCGCGGCGATGATACGATCCTGAGGATACACGTAGTTCGGTCGGCCCGCCGCCGCAGCGTGGGCGCAGAGGATTCCCAGCGCGGGCCGCAGCCGCTTGCCGCCGGAGAGAAGCGTATGCCCGGAGATATCGCGGACCGCCCCGATGTCAGAGCGTGTTTCCAGAATCAGGCGCTCCTCGACTTGGTGAAGCTCCTCCTCGATCAATCCAAGCAGGGAGGTAGGGGCTGCCGGAGCTGTCTCGACGACCAGTGAAGCCATTTCGTTATGCTCGTTTTCCATTTTCGGCACATTTCGGCTTGGTGCCTGCATGAACAACAACCGCGCCGAAAGCTAGTTCCTTAATACGAACCTCCGTAAGCCCTGCCTCATTCAGCATCGTGACGATCTCCTGACGCGAATGAAAGGCGGCTACCGAAGAAGGGAGATACTCGTACGCCGACCGTCGCCCTGAAACCAGGCCGCCGAAAAACGGCAGCAGGGTAAATGAATACCAGCGGTACAGCCGGGCAAAGAGCGGGTTTTGCGGCTGGCTGAACTCCAGAATAACGGCACGCCCCCCCGGTCTCAGGACGCGCACCATCTCGCGCAGCCCCTGCCGTATATCGGACACATTGCGAATACCAAACCCGACCGTCACCGCATCGTACGTATTATCCGGAAAAGGAAGCGCCATCGTATCCGCAAGGGTAAACCGGACCCCACTTCGGTCGGAACCGTTGTGACGCTTCTTTTCCGCGAGGTGAAGCATTGGGGCGGAGAAATCGCTGCCGACTACCGATCCGGTCCTGCCGACGCGACGCGCCAGCTCAAAGGCCAGATCACCGGTTCCGGTGCAGACATCGAGAGCGGCATCGCCGGGGGAAAGAGCAGCCTGATCCACCGCGACACGTCGCCATTGATGATGCAGCCGCGCGGAGAGGACAGAGTTCAGGAGGTCATAGCGCGGTGCGATGGCATCGAACATGGTGCGCACATAATCGTGCTTCTGCTCTGGCGCAGGCAGCACGGAAGGCTTTCCTGGGTCGCTTTTTGTATCCCGCGTTTCCGGTGCTTCGACTGCCATTCTGATGTCGCTTTTCTATCGTCCGCTTGCCGCACAATCCTCTTGCTGAAACTTTGTGAACTGTATCACAAATAGCATGAGAAATTATATCACTGCTTCGTGTAACCGTGCCGTTATTGGCATGGCTGCTACTGACCGATATTTTTCGGACGCCCCAGCACCCTCAAAACTTCCTCGGGCGTCGTTATACCCTCCAGTACCTTGGTCAGCGCCTCTGTCCGCATATCCCGCATTCCACTGGCTTGCGCTGCTTCTCGGATATCCCCGAGAGGAGCCTGAAGGGCGGCGAGCGCGGCGATTTCGGGATTCATCGAAAGCAGTTCGTAAACAGCGATGCGGCCGTGGTAACCCGAGTTCCGGCAAGCCTCGCATCCCTTGCCCCGGAAAAGAGTTACTTCGGCGTTCAAATCGTCGGTAGGTAATCCAAAGGAAGAGAGCGATGCGGGTGGTGCGGAATAAGGCTCTTTACATTCCGGGCAGACTTTTCGGAGCAGCCGCTGGGACAGAATACCCAGGACGGTCTGCAGCAAGGGCTGCCCTGCCTTATCGACACGCGTCTGATAGCGTGGCAAAAGGGAATATGCCTCCTCCCGTCCGACCTTCTTCTCTGCAAACATCGTCAGTTGGGACAGCCGCCAGAGAGCCATGCAGGCGTCCTCCGCCGCCATGGTTGCGATAACCTGCTTGCCCCGAAGCGCCGTTTCTGCCGCACCGGAGAGGGATTCCGTTGTGTTGACATCCCCTAAAAACACGGTGTCCACATCCATCAGTGGCAGCAGGCGCAGCGTCTCAGAAAGCGTAGAGAGGCGATGGCCGCCGTAGTAGCTGTGTATCACGCCGTCAAGGTTGTACTCCGGCAGTGACTCCAGAGCGAGGATTTTCCGCTCAAATGAATTGATCCGCCACAGCATGTTATAAGCTGTGGTTGTGATACCCGAACCTCCCGGACCGGTAACGAGCAGCAGTCCAGCGGGATCCTCAGTGAGAAAACTGTCTAAACGAGCCTGAGTGGGGGGACCAAAACCAAGATGATTAAGCCCCTTACGCGATTCAGTCTGCTTGAGGATATGTATAATGACATTCTCGCCGTAACTTGAGGGCAGCGTTGACACACGGAAATCGTAATCTGCGCCCGCGTATTTAATGGGGATGCGGCCTGCCTGAGGCACGCGTCGCTCCAGGATGTTCATGTCCGCCATCACCTTGTAGCGCTGAATTAATGGCCCCTTTATATGATTCGGAATTTTCATAATCTCGTGCAGAACGCCGTCGATCCGGCATCGGACGAAGATATAGCGGCTGTGAGATTCAATATGGATATCTGATGCACGAGAATCGATAGCCTGAACCAGAATGGCGTTCGCCATGCGGATCATTGGAGCTTGTTCGCTTGCAGGCTTATTATCCTCAACGTCGTCATCATCATATTTGGGAGGCGCTATCTCTGAGATGATAGATGAAAGCGTTGTTGGCTCCACTGCCGGGGCATCCATGATGACTGCCGCGAGCGAGTCCGGGTGGTAGAACCAGCGGCCCCACCTTCCCCGCACACCCGGCAGCTTGCCCTCCTCGCGCAGACGTTCCACCGCCGCTTTTGTGATGCCTAACTGATGCGCGACATCGGCAGCGCTTAGAAGCTTTGCGGCGGGTTTTGTTTCTTTGCTCTCTTCCTGTCCCATGGTGCCTCAGACCCCCTTTTCACACTGTCAGACTGCCTGCTTTGGACAACAGTATGACATGAGTTTGCCTTTACGTCGAAGAGGGGATAGCTGTTTTCGCAGGGATTATCAGGGATTATCCGGACACCGTCGAGTGAGGAGCAACCGAGCGCCGCGCGGCCTGGCGGTAAGCGTGGGGAGGAAGTCCAAAGCGATGCTGAAACTGGCGGTAAAAGTAGGATAGCTGCGCGAATCCGCACTCCCCGGCGATATCAATAATTGTCAGGGGCGAGGTTGTCAGGAGCAGCGCGGCGCGTGCCAGACGCTGATCGTTGACGTACTGAGTCGGTGTCCTGCCGGTGGCGGATTTCAACGAGCGGGCAAGATGGGTGTACGTGACGCCGGACAGCGCGGTGAGACGCGGCAGACCCTCGGCAATGTAAGCCGGGCTGCTGGCGAAAGCAAGACATGTCCGTCGCAGCCAGGGAGGCTCAAGAGGAACTGTCATATCCTCGTGCTGCGCCGAAGTCTCTGTCAGAAATGGCGCCACCTCAGAAAGAAAACGGCACAGGTGAAGACGGCTTGGCGCGGACCCGTCGCCTGTAATTCTCCACCGCTGAAAGGCACCGAGGGCGTCCTCGAATGCCACTCGGCAGGCAGATTTCTCGTCCCTGCCGATTAGATTCGCCGCGGGCGGCATCCGCGCACTGTCCCAGTCTCCTTCAGTCAGCCCCGCCGCCTGGCGAAACCCTTCCCAGGCTGGCTGCGGAAACGCGATGTTCATCCAATGCAGTCGCCCGCCCGACGGTACATAAATACTGTGACAGTCGTCGGGGCGGAGGAACAGGAGGTCGCCTGACATCAGCGGCGTATCCCGACAGGCTTCTGCCCCGGCGGTAACCATATGCTGCCCTGTGCCCGTCATGACATAGAGCATCTCGAAAAAATCGTGATTGTGCGGGGCTATACGAAACGCTTGTGACTGGCCGGGCTCGACAGCGAACAACGCCGCATGAAAAGCGGCGCTGTCGCAGCCAAGGCTATTCCAGCGCAGCCGACGGACGGTTTCTGACGCCATGTTCGTATTGTAGAATCGGTGTCAGGAAAGAGCAAGACGAGCTACGGCACTGCCGCTAAAATGAAAGCACGTTTCTAACCAAGGAGAATTGATCATGACTGCCACAAACATCGCTGTTTCTGAGGCCGCGCCGCTGCAGGCGACCCGCCCGCGTCTGAACCCGGAACAGGTCGCCGCGTACAGCCGTGACGGCTACATTCAGTTTCATCAGCCGGTTCTGGCTCCTGACCGCTTTGCTCGGCTCAAGGCGATCTTCGAGGAAGATCTGCTGCGATTTACAGTACCGGAGCTGGATATGATTCACACGCGCGACTCCCGTCTGCTGGAATTCCTGCTCGCCGACGAAATCCTGGATCTGGTCGAACCTGTTGTCGGTCCCACTATTGGTCTGTGGGCATCGCACCTGATCAGCAAGGAACCTCTGACCGGCAAAGCGACACCGTGGCACGAGGATTCCTCGTACTGGAACGGACGGATCTCGACAATGGCGGGTATCTGCACTGTCTGGCTCGCGATCGACGAGGCGACCCCGGAAAACGGCAGCATGGCGGTCATTCCCGGCAGCCATACGAACGGTTTCTCTCAGTATCAGCCCGTCGATAGAGAGAAGAATATCTTCGGCGCGGAGATCAAGCCGGAACTGATCGATGAAACCAAAGCCGTCTACTTTTCTCTTCAGCCCAACGAATGCAGTCTCCATGAGGGGCGCATCATCCACGGGGCGAAGGCCAATACCTCGTCCAAGCGGCGTGCCGGCTACACCATGCGCTACTTCCCAACGACCAGCAAGCTGAACCCGGAGCGGAACGTTGGGCACAAAATCTGGCTGGCACGCGGAACGGATCAGGCAGGTAACACCTACGAGAACGCCTGATTTGCCGAGGAACGACATCCGTCCCGCTGCATTAAAAGCGGGGCGGTAAGACTCAATCCCAGGCATCTCCAAGGGCTTTGAGTCTCTCATGGTACTCGATGCGCTCCACCCATTCCGCGGGCCATGCCGCCATGCCATGATACGCGCCTGCGAATGCGCCCGTCAGGCAGGCGATGGAGTCCGAGTCACCGGACGTCACCGTGGCACGGCGCAGTGCCGTCACCGGCTCGTCGGGATACAGCAGGAAGCAGAGCAGCCCGGTCGCAAACGCCTCTTCGGCAATCCATCCCGCACCCGTCGCTAGACAGGGGTCAGAATTGCGGTCCGGGTGGAGCAAGGCTGAATCCAGCCGGTCCAGAACCTCCAAGCACTCGTCCCAGCCACGAGCGATAAACTCCTCGGGCGAGGTTGCCCCAGGTCGCGCCCAAAGCGGTCCAAGCCAATGGTCATGATAAACGGTGCGCTGGCTTTGCGCGTAACTGCGCAAACGGGTGGGTAATGTCCGTGGATTTCCTGCTCCAAAAAGGTCTGTCACCGCAAACGCGGTTAAATCCGAGGCCGCCAGTGCGGTTGGATGCCCATGCGTTAGTGCCGCTTGAAACTGGGCGATTCCCGCGCGTGTGATATCGTCGGCTTCTGTCAGTAGCCCGACTGGGGCGACGCGCATATTCGCTCCGCAGCCTTTGGAACCAGGTACAGTGGCCTGCTGCCAGATAGGGGTACTTAGCAGCTTGCGGCAGGCGGTTAAGCATGTCATTCCGGGGGCGCGATTGTTGTCCGGACTGATCAACCACGCGGTAAATGCTTCCCGCAAAGGCTGCTCCAATGTCGTCTGACTGTAGGGAGTTTCCGTCTGCAGCAATGCTTCCCCTACGCAAAGCGCCATTTGCGTGTCATCGGTGACACGGGCAGGATTACCCTCCGGCGCTGCCGGGCCGCCAGGGCCGTAATTCGCCTCAATATCCTCGATACGGCGCATAAACTCGACCGGGGCGGCAAGCGCATCGCCGAGCGCAAGCCCGAAGAGACAGCCAGAGGCGGATTGCTTTGCACCATGTTCTTTTTCGCTTTTCATAGCTTAGTGTATATCATACACATGGCGAGGCGCAACCTTTACACTTCGCCCCGTCGCGTGCTAGACTTTTAGTCACAGTACATCGCCGACAGCTTTAGGTTCGGTGAAAGAAAATGAGGTACCGGAATTGGCAGAGCAAAGCGAAAAAACACTACGGTTCGGCATCGTCGGATGTGGCGCGATTGGGCCGACACACGCGGGGGCGATTCAGCAGATCGCGGGAGCGGAGCTGGTCGCGGTCGCGGACGTAAAGCATGAACGCGCACAGGAAGTCGCCGACAAGTTCGGCGTCTCGAAGGTTTATGACAGCGAAAGAGCGCTGCTCGCCGACCCGGACATCGACGTTGTCTGTATCTGTACACCGTCGGGTATGCACGCGGACGGGGCGGTCGCGGCTCTTGAGGCCGGTAAGCATGTCATCGTCGAGAAACCAATGGAGATTTCTCTGGAAGCCTGCGACCGGATGATCGCCGCCGAGGACGCCACGGGGAAAAAGCTCGCCATTATCAGTCAGCACCGGTTCGATGCCGCTACCCTGATTGTCAAGGAAGCGATTGACAGTGGCAAACTGGGGAAGATCGTTCTTGCCGACGCGACGGTGAAGTGGTGGCGCACGCAGGGCTACTACGATTCCGGCGACTGGCGCGGAACCTGGGCAGTCGATGGTGGCGGGGCTTTGATGAACCAGGGCATTCACACCGTCGATCTTCTGCAGTGGCTGGCGGGCGGGGTCTCTTCGCTTTTCGCCTACACGCGCACCGCCGCCCATGAGCGTATCGAGGTCGAGGATGTCGCCACCGCTGCGCTCACCTTCGAAAATGGCGCTATCGGAACGCTGACAGCGACCACCGCGGCTTACGAGGGTTTTCCCGTGCGCATCGACATTTATGGTACGGAAGGCACCGCCGTTTTGGAAGGGGACCGTCTCAAAACCCTGAAGTATAAGACGGGCGAAGAGTTCCACGGTGAGGCCGCCGCCGCCCACGCGCTATCGGTCGCCAGTGGCGGCACAGCGAGTGTCAAGAATGAAGCCGCCGTTCGCCTCGACAGCAACACCGCCGCCGATCCCGGCGCGGTCTGGGGCGATGCGCACCGGGCGCAGATCGAGGATTTTATCAATGCCATTCACACGAACGGCAAGCCGTTGATCGATGGTCGAGCCGGCAAGCGTCCCGTGGAAATCATCCTGGGTGTCTACCGCTCGTCACGCTCCGGCCAGCAGGTAACTATTTCGTAGCCTACCTGCTTTTGTATATAGGGCATCTGATCTCCCCTCTGCCCGCTTGCGGGCAGAGGGGGCCAGGATAAGCGCAAACCCTACCCAACATCCAGCTTATCCAA
>JAZKEA010000760.1:0-3638 GCA_040387315.1 Armatimonadota bacterium
ACCAGTGGCACCGACGCCGAAAGCTGCCGCCTCCGTCAAGCCGCCATCCGTGCCTCCGGTTCGTGTTGTGGAGCGGAAACCCCCTGCCCCATCCGTCGCGAAAAGCAGTGTGGTTGTGCCGGTTCCCGCTGCGAAGGCGACTCCCCGGCCAGCGCCAACCTCCGCGTCTGAAGTTTCCAAAAGTGCACCAAAAGCCGCTGCTGTCGCCAAACCCCGCGCGACTGCCACGCCCACCACGGCACCCTCCCCTAAGGTCCGTCCTGCTGCCGAGGAAGCTGCGGAAGCGCCTCCCTGGGATGCACGGGTCGATAGCCTCGGCGACCCCGAACCGGAACCAGAACCCAAGGCGACGGTCACTCCTCAGAAGCCGCCAAAACCCCAGGAGGATAGTGGCAGTCGTTCCACAGAGACAGCACGTTTCAAAGAATCGGCGTTACTGGGTCGATGGCAGGGCAACATCTGGAAACGTCCTGCTACCCTTGTCGTCCGTTCCATTGGCAGTGGTTCGTTCCAGGGCATTCTTACACTGACGTCGGAACAGGGACCGCTTCGGTTCCCCATCCAAGGCACTTTTTCAGCGGTAACTGGTCGCGTCTCCTTTTGGGCAACCGCGTCCCCCGCCCGTGCCACTAGCGCCAAGATCGATCTGGGTCAGGAAAACGGCAGGTTGATCTCACCGGACACAATGGCCGGCCTGGGCGTAGATTCAAACCGACGTGTCTTCACCTGGTCGTTATCCCGCTGACCTCGCGCCGGAAGTGCAGACCCACAACATTACCTGTTTTCCATAATAGGCATAATTATCTCTACAAAAATCTGTGAATATTTCCATAATAAAATCATAGATTTTTTTCAGAGATTTGTGGGACGCGCGTATGGAAGGGAATGAACGACGTGGAAAACTGCCTGGAATTGCTGAGCGTAACCACCCTGCGGAATCGCCTGAATTCGAGTGGACCGCTGACTCTCAGCGAGGCATCCGTTATAATCGACCGCGTCGCCGAGCTGCTGGATGGTATTCATCTCAATAATCAGGTTTATGGGGCAGTAAAGCCGGAGAACATCCTGCTTCTGCCAGGCGGTCAGGTCCAGCTTCTGGCTTCGACGGGACCGGCGGCGCGTCCCACAGGAGAGCAGTCAGGCAGAACCTTTGTTGGAGACTCCCTGTACCTTTCTCCCGAGGAGGTGCGCGGAGAACCGGCGACGGCGGCAACCGATATCTGGTGCCTCGGTGCGCTGCTCTACGAGATGCTTACCGGATTCCCCCCGTTTGTCGCTCTCCGGCTTTATATGCTCCGCGAAATGGTCTCGCACCAGGAGCCCGACCTTCTGGGAAAATCAGCTGCCCCGGCGCAGATCGTCGTGGACCGGGCGCTGGCAAAGTGGCCCGCGAATCGATTTGTCTCAGCCCAGGAGTTTGCGAACATCCTGTGGGCAGTAGCTCCGTCTCCTCAGGCAGCGGCAGTGACGGCCGTGAAGTCAGCCTCTCCGCAGACAGCCCAGCCCGCCGTATCCCTGCTCCAGGCGGTTAACCGACCACTGATTCTGACCCCTCCTGCTTCTAAGAACACGGGCGACCAGATTTCCGCGCCACGTGGGTGGATGCGCTTCTTCAGCGGTCGGCGGCAGGTAAGCTCTCGTGCAGTCGCCTGACTGACAGTATAAAAAGGGGGCAGGCAGGATCTTTATATAAGAACCCTGCCTGCCCCCTTTTTTGCCTCTGTGGTTTCTGGTTTTAGTCCGTGTCACCTCTCGATTTAGTCTCTAAGAATACGGATAAGAACCCATTCCAATCGATACGTAGTAAGCAAGGGAATCCTGCGCCTGCATCTGCAACGCAAGTGGCGCGACCACTTGCTGACAATAGTCCTCGACGAAGTGTTCAGGTAGGGTGATGTCAAAGCGACCCTCTCTTTCACGGGCGCTCGAACCACTGCTCTCGGTCTCCAAATAGAACCGGAGATACCACTGAAAATTCGGCGGAGCCACTCCCGCGACGACATCCAAATCGCCTGTCATCGCCGCTTCTAGAGACTGAGGCGTTTCAACCAGAGAAAACAAGACATCAAAATCAATGAGTTCATCTTTTCGGGGAAGATGTAGCCCATCATGTTCCCACCAATCGTCGTAACGGAACAGGGTGGGATTATCTCCAGCGCACCTTCTCAGAAACATTGCCGTTTCAGACAAGGCGGAAGACAGCAAAGGCGATATCAGCCTGCGATTACTCCGGAGGTTCGTCCCCCGTGGCGCGATGAGATTGGTATACACACCGTGCGGACGATTTTTATTCATATCAAATCACATTGGTGAAAGTTTAAAGGCTGAAGTCTGGATTCTAGCGGATGGCGCCGATACGATTCAGCGGCCAGAATACCACCCGCGCTTTTCCCACCACGCGCCTCTTCTCTAGCGGCCCCCAGACATGGGAGTCCGCCGACCGGTTGCGATTGTCCCCCATCATAAAGACGTCGCCTGCCGGGATTTTGTACGAACCGTCGGTCTCGATCTTATCAACGCTGTACGATCCGGTCCCTCCCGGAAAATTGTAACTGGGGTCCTCTCGCGTGTACGGTTCGTTCTGTACTTCACCGTTCAGCAATGTCTGGCCCGGAATGATCGTTACCTTCGCCCCGGCGCGACCGAGACGATTTGCGATCTCCTCCGGCGCAACCGAAAGCTTATTGTTGATCAGTACATGGTCGGGGAAAAATTTGATGGAATCATCGACACCGAGCGAGAGTTTCTCGCGCAGGTAGCCATGGGCATCGCGCCCCTCGGAGTCACTGAAGACCTCGCCATCGACGATCAGCTTCGCCTCTTTAACCTGGATCGTGTCTCCCGACTCCCCGATAAGGCGCTTGATGAAATCGATGCCGTCCCTGCGCTCAGTCGTCGCTTCCGGTGGAGCCTCGAAAACAACCACGTCATGACGCTGCAGCGGGGTAAATCGATACGACAATTTATCCACGATCAGCCGGTCACGAACGAGCAGCGTATTTTCCATGGATTCGGACGGGATATAGAACGCCTGCGCGACAAAGGGGCGAATCAACAGGAACGCAAGGATGAGCACGAAATTGATCGTGTCGCAGGTCTCGGAGATAGTGCGCGCCCATTGGTCTTTGACCTTCGCCAGGCAAAGACGCAGCAGTGTCAGCGCCATGACAACGGCAATAACAATCACCGGGCTGATATTGGCGAGCTGATCGGGCAGCGGGGAGGATGTCGGGTCCATAGCGGCTCCTGGAATGAACGGTTCTTTTAATTAGGTTTGGAACGACGGCCTAATAGATCTGCAGCAGGGGGAGAGTAACCGTAAACCGTGAACCCTGGCCAAGTTCACTTTCCGCAGTAACAAATCCTCCGTGGGCTTCTACGATGTGCTTTACGATAGAAAGACCCAGTCCAGTTCCCCCGGTTCCCGCACCAACCTTTTCATCCGTTGCGTTGTGATGAAAACGACGTGCGCGGTCCGCTCTCCAGAAGCGTTCAAAGATTCGCGGCAGATCCTGCGATAGTATCCCGATGCCGGTGTCCGTGACCGTTACGGAGACGTTTTGCCCATCGTCGTGTTCCTTCATGCTCAACGTCACTCTTCCGCCATCCGGCGTATATTTGATGGCATTATCGATGAG
>JAZKEA010000760.1:3648-3920 GCA_040387315.1 Armatimonadota bacterium
AGTGCCAGCCGTTCGGCGACATTCCGTACCAGAAGGCGCAAGTCAAAACGGCTGCGGTCCCGATCCGTGGACTCCGCGCGTGTCAGGTCAAGCAGATCTTCCGAGAGGCGCACAAGGCGGTCCGCCTCCCGAATTATGGTTTCCAGAAACCTCGGTCCGGCGTCAGGGTCCCCTAAGGCACCTCCCTGGAGGGTTTCCGCCATCGCCCGGATCGAGGCGAGCGGTGTTCTCAGCTCATGGGAAATATTCGCGACAAACTCGGTTCTCACCAT
>JAZKEA010000761.1:0-6877 GCA_040387315.1 Armatimonadota bacterium
GAGATCCGGCAGCAGGGTCACGGCACCATCCTCGTCTGTATCTGCCTCTGCCAGAATACGGGACTCCCCACTTTCCAGCCAGATCGCGCTCAGAGGTCGGTTTGTCTCGCCGGAAGTCAGCATCCCCGGTGTCCGGACGGTTCTTAAAGAAGCCGCTCGCGCCGTCGTTGTCGGAGGTACCGTTTCCGGTTTTCCCGGCAGGCTCGCCACGGTGCCACGACGGCTATCGACGGAGGAATACTGCTCGCCTCGTTGCAGGTAGAGAGTGCGCCCATCCGCAGACCAGGCAGATCCTCTTGAAAATAAGCCTTTACCCTCGACGGAGATCGGCGGCGAAAGTTCGCCGCTTCCACCGAGGAACTGCAGCCGGACCGCCGTGTAACCGTCGGTTTGCCCGTCGATTACCACCTTTTCCATCTGGAGAAAAGCGGCGAGCGACTGCGACGGTGACACGGAAAGTTCTGTTTTAGTGACACTGTCGGAGAGTGTGGTTCCAAAGGGCTTCTCCGCCGGACCGAGACGACGGACGACGGCACGCGGCAAATCCAGAGAGTAGTAGACTCGTGCCCCATCTGCCGATCTTCCCGCGACAGGCTGATAGTTCGGAAGATCCGTCACGGCGATAGAGGTTCCCGGCAGCCAGTGAATCGTGTCAACCGACTGGGTGGTCGGGACCTGAAACTGCCAGAGAGGGCGCAGACGGCGCGTCCGACTGTCCCACATGGAAAGGGAAAGCGGCTGCTTTTCTCCCGCTTCGATGGGCGAGATCGTTCCCTTATGGAGAATCAGCGCATAGCGTCCCTCCGGTGACGGAAAGACATTGGTCACAAAGGTGCCGGTGACCTTTTCCGGATTGCCCAGTACGAAAGCCTCCTTTTCCGTCAGAACAGTTCGGTTCAGCGGAGGAAGGAAAGGCACTTCCGGTGCGAGAACTGGAGACTGTGCCGCCGTTCGGGTAACAGGAATGATCAGGGAAAGAGCCGTGACAAGTCCTATACGGTACACCTGGTACATCTGGCTGTGCATTAAATGGGTGATCCTTTATGTAGAATCAGATTTAGCGACGGGCTAGATGTTTCCTGATTTTCTTGTTTTGGTGCCAGCCCTGATAATTTTCCATCAGAGATTACCAATCCGCTGGCCAAGGGACTACAACGGACGGGGTTATAACGCATGAAGGCATCAGTCGTACTGCCGACAACGGTGCTGCACCTCCTTGACCTGCTCGCGACTGCCCGCGTGCAGGCGTGGCTTGATGGCGGTTGGGGAGTGGATGCCCTTCTCGGTCGGATCACCCGTGAACATAACGATCTTGACCTCATCCTTGGGTTAGACGACTTGCCTCGTGCCGTGGAAGTGTTGGTCCGCACCGGATTTGAGATCGAAGAGGAGGAGATTGGGCGCGTCGTGCTGGGACACCCGGATCAGGGACGTATCGATCTGCACCCGGTGACGTTCGATCCGCAGGGGAACGCGATACAGGTGCCGCCGGAGAAATCATCCGTGGTTTATGAGAAAGACGGTTTTGTGTCAGGATTGATTCTGGGCCGCGCGGTCGCGTGTATCTCGGCGTATGTGCAAGTCACCGCGCGGCTGGGGCATGATCGTTCCGAGAAGCACCGGCGGGACGTTGTTGCGTTGTGCTCCTCGTTTGATCTCCCCATTCCCGAATACTGGAACGAGGTGTGACCATGACCCTGACAACGCGACGCTAGGTACTTTGCTCGATGACGACGCGAGTAGAGCCCAGCAGGAAGAGATTGCCGATCTGCTGGAAGCGGGCCCGTGGTGGGGAATGGGTACGAAAGTCCCTTGTAAATCAGTCTAAACCGGGGCGAAAGTGCCTAAATATACAGGAATTCCTGGGCTAAACTATGTCCTGACAACAAATGATCTCTTGCCTGCCTAAAGAGCCGGTAACCCGCCGTTCCTTGTGAACAGCGGGTTTTATTTTGTCAGATTGCCACTGACTGGCAGGGTTGGCACCCCACGAATCAACTGTTATGTACAGGAGTTCGCGCTGCGGTCCGCTGACGGAACAGCGCGATCAGGGCGACGGCGACACCCGCTCCGAAAAAGCCCATTACGGCTCCCATGCTGCCGCCGGCTATTGCACCAATCGGTCCCGCAGCCCACCCGGCTTTCGTCCCGACAACTGCCCCTCCGATACCGCCAAGCACTGCCCCGAACAATACTCGTATCGCAGTAAGGAGCCATGTGTTAACGCCAAGAACATTGTTGTGACTATAGTACGAGGGGATAATCTGTCCAGACTGTCCAGACTGTCCAGGTTGCGTTGTGTTCATCCGTCCGTGTTTCCGGTGAAAGAGAGTAAGCGTAGAAAGCATCGCGGCTGAGCCTTCTCCTAGCGCAGACTTACCTCCCACTTACCCATCCGGCTAAGTTTATAAATCATTGCAGAGGCTGCGTCTTCCGTGGCTGATTCAGAGGCTCTGCCAGAGCACGGCGCTGAGCCGGCGTCAAAACAGACAGTGCCTCCCGACGCGCCTTTTGCTTAACTTGATCCTGGGCTTCGCGCGTCTCCTGAAGCAAACGCATATAGTCGCCCATTCGCATCTGGGGAAGGCTGCGCGTCTGCGGCTGAGACAAACGCAGCGGATCCGGTCCTGTAAGCGCCTGCTCTCCGCGCCGCTGCTCGTTTGTGACCCGCTGAGCCAGGACTGCCAGGCGGTACCGCTGGTCCTCCGACAGGTCAAGCGTGACATAGCGCTCCGGGGGAAGGAAGGAAAGCCTGCGGAAGACGCTCATATCGGCCAGAAGATGAGGAAGTGCCGCCTGCTGCGACTCATCGAGCACGTTCTCAACCTCATCGCTGCCGATCTGCTCGATTTGCGTCAGTCGCTTGGAGGTCTTTACCCCCACACCTGCCAACTGCCCGAAAAGGCTCCTCATGCCCCGCTCCCGCTGCGAGAGGGTCACCGGCTCCATAACCTGGGCAATAACCCCGTTCATCCGCTGGCTGAACGGGTCAGAAAACGGCAGCAGAAAGCCGGCTTTGCTTTGCTGGGTGAGCTTGATCTCCCCGAAGAGCGTGTCCATCCGCTTCTTGGCATCCTCCTGCTCCTGCCCCTGCCGTTGCTGTGTCTGCTGCTGAATAGCCTGGATGCGTCGCTCCTGGGAAAGGGAAAGGTTCAGCACCGCGGAGAGTTTCAGGACCGGGCCATACACGAGGCTGGTGTCCGAAGGGGTGTTCCAGGCAAAGGTTGTCGTACCGACGGGTGTCAAGTACGTTCCCCTGGAGCCGTTGGAGGAGGAGCCATACCCACTCCCGAGCGGCACACTGCTCTGGCTCGTCTGTCCTGTCTGGCTTGTTGGCGATCCTTGCTGCACCACAACGTAAAGTCCCGCGAGTGACAGGAGCGAAAGGAGCACCAGGGCAGTGACACCCGCTGCCCGCGTCGCCCGCGCCGATCGTTTTTTGTGAAAGCGAACCATTGGAGTGTCTCCCTTGTCTCCTCTGTCTCTGTCTTCCTCGACTCTTCTGCAAAGTCGTCACCATTCTCTGCTAGCTTGACCCGTTGGAGCGCCCACTTGTTCCCTATTGACCCTGAAAATATTCAGAGAACCTAAAGGTGTTCTCGCTGATGCCTTTCTCCCTGCAGAGACCGGGTTGTACGTTACGAAATCGAAAAATGGCAGTCGGGCAGCTTGTAGTCCGAAGAACGTCCCGCAACATTGCCTGCAGGGGAGAACGTCATTGTTCACGGTAGAATAATACTTCATGCAAGACGATTCAGGTCCGGGCGCAGACCAGCGCGAGACACACCAGATTGGGCAGACTGCGGAGCCCGTATCGGACGGAGAACTCCCCGAGACACCGACGGCCCCCGCTCGGGAGGACCCGTTCGCGCTGACCATCGTGGGCCTCGGCGGCTCGGCGGGCAGCATCCCCGCCCTTGAGGCGTTCTTCCAAAACGTTCCGCCAGGGGACGAAGTCAATGGCTCCGCGTACGTGGTCGTGCTCCACCTGTCCCCCAGCCACGAAAGCAACCTCGCGGACCTGCTTTCCCGCTCCACCACGATGCCGGTGCGGCAGGTAACGGACCCGGTAAAGGTCGAGCGCAACCACGTCTATGTCATCCCGCCCGGCAGGCAGCTGGAGATGACTGATGGCTCGCTCCATCTCCGAGACCTGGAGCCGGAGGAGGGGGTCCGAGTTGCCGTGGACAACTTCTTCCGCAGCCTCGCCGACGCCCACGGGCCGCAGTCGGTCGCTGTGGTGCTGTCGGGAACCGGCATGGACGGGACGCTGGGACTCCGTCAGATCAAGGAAGTCGGCGGCCTCTCGGTCGTTCAGTCGCCCCTCGACGCCCAGTTCGACGCCATGCCGCGCTCTGCCATCGCTACCGGCATGGTGGACTACGTACTTCCCGCCGCCGCCATGCCCGCTCAGATCGCCGCGTACTGGGAAACGTCGCGTCAGATGCGCCTCCCGGAGGAAGCCGCGCCTTCGCCTTCGCATCGTGAGGAGGGACCGGATCAGGAGGCCGCGATTACCGGTATCCTCAGCCACATCCATGCCCAGACCGGACACGAGTTCCACCTGTATAAGCGGGCGACCGTCCTGCGGCGGATCGCGCGCCGCCTTCAGGTCAATGGGCTCCAGAGCCTGCCCGACTATCTCGACTACCTTCTGAGCCATCCCAGTGAGACATCCGATCTGGTCGGGGATCTGCTCATCAGCGTCACCCAGTTCTTCCGCGACCGGGAAGCCTGGGAAGCGCTGGAGCGCGATGTCATTCCGGCCCTTTTCAAGAACAAGGAAGGGCAGGACCAGTTGCGCGTCTGGGTTTGCGGCTCGGCGACCGGCGAGGAAGCCTACACCCTCGCGATGCTGCTGCTGGAGGGGGCGGCGCGCCTTCCGCACCCGCCAAAAATACAGGTTTTCGCGACAGACATGGACGCCGATGCTATCGGACGGGCACGCACTGCCATCTACCCCGAGACCATTGTGGCAGACGTTTCCCCCGAGAGGCTGCGGCGCTGGTTCCACTGGCAGAATGGAACACAGGGAACGTATCAGGTACGGCGGGAGCTGCGCGAGGTCGTGCTGTTCGCAAGTCACGATGTGCTGCGTGATACGCCGTTTTCGCGGCTGGACCTCGTGACCTGCCGCAATCTCCTGATCTACCTGAACCGGGAGGCGCAGAGTCGTGTATTCCAGACGTTCCACTTTGCGCTGCGGCCGGAAGGGCGGCTGATGCTGGGCTCCTCGGAATCCTTAGGCACCGACGCGCCGCTGTTCGCCCTTATCGACAAAGAACAGCGCCTGTATGTCCGACGGCCCCACGCCCGCTCCGTGGCATTGCCCATCCCCTCTGTCATTACACCAATGACACCGGCATCGTCCTTCAATTCCCTCTCGAACTCCGCCCCGCGCCGGGGTTCAGGACAAAACATCGGGCAAAACAGGGCACCCAATGCCGGGCAAAACCTTGGTCAGGCGCTTTCACCAAACGACGCACTTCTGTCTTTGCCGTCACAAATACCGGCGTCTGCCATTCCTTTCTCCCCGGAAGAAGTAAGGGTGCCGGGGGGGCGACCGATGAGCGGGGTGCGACGCCTGTTTGTAAGCCTGCTGGAGCGGTACGGCCTGCCCACCGCCCTGGTAAATGAGTCATACAATGTTCTGCACCTGTCCAATGGTGCGGTCCGGTTCCTGCGCCTTGTCGACGGTGAGCCGACACACAACCTTCTTAGCCTGGTACATCCGGACCTGCGAATCGAGCTTCGAACCGCCCTTTATGCCGTCGCTGTACAGGGGAGCCAAGAGGAAACTCGCCTTCTTCGCAGCACAGCCCTTGCCCCGGACCGTCCTCCGGTTCCTATCCGTCTGAGGGTGCGCCCGGTGGAACCGCCGGAGGATAGTGAAGCAGGAGTGGGTGGCTACCTTCTGGTGCAGTTCGAGGAGCTGCCTGCGGAACTGTTTGGGATCGATGAGAATGTGCTGGTGGAGTCGGCAGTATCGGCTTCCGCCGCTTCCGTTGACCTGGTACAGCAGCTGGAGGAGGAGAATGCGCTGCTGCAGCGGCAGCTTCGCGCCACGGTCGAGCAGTACGAGGCAATCACGGAAGAACTAAAGGCCTCAAACGAAGAGCTCCAGTCGATGAATGAGGAGCAGCGGTCAGCGACCGAGGAGCTGGAAACCAGCCGGGAGGAGCTGCAGTCCGTCAATGAGGAGCTGACAACGGTCAACCACGAACTAAAAGCTCGGGTGGATGAGGTCACCAACACCAACAGCGACCTGCAGAACTTCCTCGCTTCCACGGACATCGGCACCCTCTTTTTGGATCGGGAGCTGCGTATCAAGCGCTACACGCCCGCCGCCGAGGCACTGTTCCACCTCATCCCCGCCGACGCCGGACGACCACTCGCACACGTTACCCATCGGCTTGATTATCCGGGCTTGACCAATGACGCCGAATCGGTTCTGGCGCGGCTCCTGCCCGTCGAGCGTGAAGTCGCCACGCGGGACGGCGAGCGACACTTTCTGGCGCGGTTCGTGCCGTATCGAAGCCTGGACGATCGAATCGAGGGCGTGGTTCTTACCTTTGTGGACCTTACCGCCCGCAAGCGGGCGGAAGAGGCGCTGCGTCTCTCCGAAGAGAAGTATCGTTCGCTTTTCAGCTCGATTGACGAAGGCTTCTGCACCATCGAAGTGCTGTTCGACGAAAACGGACAAGGGGTCGATTATCGTTTTCTCGACACGAATCCCACGTTTGAGGCGCAGACCGGACTCATTCATGCGACCGGCAGGACCATGCGGGAGCTCGTCCCGGACATGGACGACTTCTGGTTCCGCACCTATGGCAACGTCGCGCTTTCCGGCGAGAGTATTCGCTTTGACCAATTTTCA
>JAZKEA010000761.1:6887-10474 GCA_040387315.1 Armatimonadota bacterium
CGAGCGATGGCAGGCCGAAGAAGCCCTGCGCCAGTCGGAAGAGCGCTTTCGGCTTCTGGTGGAGGGAGCGAAGGACTACGCCATGTATCTCAAGGATGGCGAGGGACGCATCACTTTCTGGAGTACGGGAGCCACCCGACTATTTGGCTGGAGTGAGGGGGAGATGGCAGGACAAACCCCCCACCGACTTTTTCTGCAGGAGGAGCAGGGTGTTCCGGAGGCGGAGATGCGGGAGGCGCGAGAAACCGGTCAGGCACTGGATCGGCACTGGCACCTGCGTAAAGACGGCTCCCGGTTCTGGGCGGATGGGCTGCTGATGCGTCTGGGCGACGCGGCAGAGAGTTCTCGGGGCTTTGCGAAGGTGCTGCGGGACGCGACGGAGGATAAGCGGTCCGAAGAAGCGACGGCGGCGGCGGCGGAATCCGTCGCTCGTGTGAACGCGGAGCTGGAGGCGCGGGTGGAGGAGCGCACGCATGCGCTCGTGGAGCGGACAAAGGAGCTTCATCAGATGGGCGCGCTTCGTCAGGAACTGCTGCGAAAGGTGGTATCGGCGCAGGAAGAGGAGCGGGGACGGATCTCCCGCGATCTGCACGATGACACCGGGCAGATTGTAACCGCGCTTCTGCTGGGACTGGAAAACCTCAAGAACGTGGTCCGTCAAACGTCTGCGTCTGATGCGGATGTGGTGGAGCGCTTCGGCTTTCTGCAGATGCTGGCGGGCGAAGTAGCGCAGAAGTCGCACCGTTTGTCGTTCACGCTTCGTCCTACGGATCTCGATGACATCGGGCTGATGGGAGCGCTGCACAACTATGCCGACCAGTGGAGCCGCTGGAGTGGCCTGCCCGTTGAGGTCGATAGCGCAGGACTGGGGAAAGACGAGGGACCGGAGTCGAGGCGGCTGCCGCCGGAGGTGGAGACGACGATCTACCGGGTGGCGCAGGAGGGACTCACCAATGTGCTTCGCCACGCCCTGCCCTGGGACGAAGCCGCAGCCTCCGGCGACCTGTCTGCGTCTGTGACTGCGACCTCCGCGGACTCAAAGCAATGGGCGAGCCGAGTCAGCATCCTGGTGCAGCTGCGACAGCGCAAAGATCAGCCTGGGCAAGAGGTGATAACAACCATAGAGGACGATGGACCAGGCTTCGATGTGGAGGCGACGCTGTCACTGCCGCCGGGTGAGCGTCGGCTGGGCCTGTTCGGCATGCAGGAGCGGGCGCGGCTGGTAGGAGGAACCCTTACGATAGAAAGCGAGCCAGGCAGGGGCACCACGGTCTTCCTGCGCCTCCCGATTCCACAGAATAGCGGACCCGAGAAAAGCTGATTCGACACCGAAGCCGACAGACGGCGGGCGCGGCGAAGGAGTCTGCGTCTGCGCACCGGTAGAAAATTTTCCAGCAACATCCGATTTTTTGGCACCGATGTTGTCACAGGGCTAGCGACACGGCCTCCGCCTGGGGCAAAAGATGTTCCATACCGAAGCGCGTGATGACGGCGTGAGCCTGGGAAAGGTGCTCGTGAGCGTCCGAACGCGCGCCTACCTGACGAAAGGCTTCCGCCGCCAGAAGCGCGACCTCGGCACGGCGCGGGCTTGGCCCGAGCGTGTCCTCAAGGACAGGGACAAGCGACAGCACGTCGTTAGGGCGACCCGCTGCCAGCAGGACACGCGCCTTATCCAGATTCCGAAGAACCTGTTCGACCTGGTAGGAACGCTCCGTGGTTCGGGCGGCGACCTCGCAGGCACGCTCGGACAACTGTATCGCTATCTCCTGACCCGACACGGTACCGTCCAGAACATAGTATTGCGCCATATCCGAAAGAATCCACGCCTCGAACTCCGGCTGGGGTGCCAGGGGGAGCCAGTGCCGCAGCTTCTCGATTCCTCGCTTCGGAGAGGGCGTCGCGCCACGATAGACATCGGCACGCGCGGCGGCGATTCCCGCATACATCCAGAAAGAATCGCGTGATCCTTTTGCCGGCAGAAGTTCCAGCGCTCGCGCCGCGACGGTCGCAGACTCCGCAAAACGATTTTGAACCGAAAGGAAACTCGCGTGCTGGGCATAGACGTTGGCAAGCAGTCGTCGACCGGATGCCTGTTTCACGGCGAAACGCCAGGCGTGGGCTTCAAGCGTCAGAAATCGCAGATCGCCTAGAGCCGCAGAATAATAGGTGTTCGCGACGAGCGATGCAAGCTGCCGCTCTATATCGCCAACGCGCATTTCCCCCGCCGATGACAAGAGCGTCCGACGTCCGCAGGTGAGCGCGATCATCTCTGCCTCGTGGGCTTTCAGCACGTAACACAGGCTCTGAATCTGGGTATCCGACGGCCAAACCTCGCCCTTTTCCCAGAAACGGAGTGTGCGGGATGTAACCCCGAGGCGCATCGCAAGCTCGTCGAGCGACAGCCCGCGCCGCAGGCGCATCGCCCGCAGCAGGTCGTTCCCCGCAGGCATCGCCCCGATGCCGCTTTCGGCTCCCACACGCTTGATGTCCGCCAGAACCTGGGTCTGCGCCCGAGGGGCTTCGAGCAGCGCCATCGCCTCTTTTCGCTGTGCGGGGGTCGGTTCGATAGCCGTGAAAACCGCATCAAGTTCCGGCAGACGGGGTTTGTAGGTACCGATCTCCCAGCGGTTGAGCGTCGTACGTGCAATCCCTGCGGCCTGCGCGGTCTCTGCCAGGCTCAAACCGCGCTTCTCGCGCAGGCGGCGCAGCAGCCGTCCAAAATCACTTTCCAAACACGTTCACTTTCCAGCAGGTACGGTCCGCGGCTCGATCTACCGTTTTAAATTCCCCCTGACAGTCCGCCATTCCTGCCGCTAAGCAGCAGCGCTTCGCCGTGTCTGCGAAAAGGCCGTAGTGCTCGCCTTCTCGTTTTGTCGCACTTCCGTTTCACTTTGTCGCACTTCCGTTTCAATCGCTCTTACTTCCCGGCGGCTGCCGTTAGACTGAAGAGAGCGCAGTAAATTCCTCTGTCGCGCATGGCTAGAAAGATTTATCCTTGGAAAACACACCCTCGCCTCGATCCCCTGCTGCCACGACGGAAACGGCGCGGACCGATTCGGTCACGGCTGTCTCCGCTGTCTCCGCACCCACCCGACGTATGTCGGAATTGTCGCGTCGAACGCTGCTTCAAAGCCTGGGAATCGGGGCCATGGCTCTTGTCTTCCTGCCCACGATGGAAACGGGAATGGCCCGCGCTCAGGGACCGGTCACGGGATCGCCCATCTTCACGAATCGTCTGCAGCTTCCGTTCTGGGGCGATGCGGCAAGCTGGAACGAGGAGGAGTGCTACGCGACTATTCAGGCTGGGCGGCGAATGTTCCCCAAAACCCGCCAGAACGCCGACATCGACCGGGACGGGCGCGACGAACTCACGGGGCGTGGGATTACGGGAATTCTGTCCAACAACTTTGACCCGGAGACCGGTCAGTGGATTCAGCTTCCGTTCGGTCCCCAGTGGAGCAATGACACCGGCTGGACCGGAGAACAGTTCTACCGGACGATCCAGCTGGCGGATATAGACGGCGACGGACATGCCGAACTGCTGGCACGCAGCATCGCGGGGATGCGGCCGGTCAAGTATGTCGTGG
>JAZKEA010000761.1:10484-12557 GCA_040387315.1 Armatimonadota bacterium
ACCGCTTACAGCAACACGCTCCAGTGCGCCGATCTTGACGGCGACGGGGCGGATGAACTGATCGGGCGTGGTATCGACGGCATCTCGGTCTGGAAGTACCGACCGGCGTCCAGCTCCGTGGACGGATCGTGGGACCAGATTCAGTTCGATAACGACGGTCCGGCGTGGTCCAATTCCAACGGATGGCTCAACCCTGGCTATTCGGAAACGATCCAGTGCGCCAGGATCTCCAGCGGGGTGGAAAAGATACTGCTGGGACGCGGAAGGAATGGGATGGAAGCGTGGCGGTTCCGCATTTCTCCGGGAGCGAAGTCGGGGACCTGGACGCAGCTGGCGACGATTGACGCGCTCAGCGATGCCGCGAACTGTAACGTTCCGGAATATTATGAGACGATCCAATGCGCCGACATTGACGGCGACGGCAGGGACGAACTGCTGATCCGTGGCAGCGCGGGAGTGTATGTCTGGAAATACGGCGGCGGCGATGGACAGACCGACTCCTGGACATCGGGGCCGTTGAACGAGGATCTTCCCGACAGCGCGAACTGGAACCAGCCGAAGTATTACCAGACGATCCAGCTTGCGGACATCGACGGCGACGGCAGGGCGGAGCTGATCGCCCGCGCCGGAGCGGGTATCCAGATCTGGAGTTATGACACCGATGATCTTGGCAGCAGTTCCTGGTCGGAGCGCCAGAGCGGCCCGGCCTGGGCCGATGGCTCGAACGGCGACAAGGGATGGGATGCGGTCGAGTACTACTCGTCGATCCAGACGGCGCGGGCACTGAAGCCGGGCGATGTCGGCTACACCGGCGACGGCAGCCATACGCAGTCCGTTCTGCTGGCTCGCGGTCCCGGCTGGGTCGAGACGTGGCGTCTGGACCGAAAGCCCGGAGAGCAGGGTACCTGGTACCAGACGTCGGTGCCGTACCAGACCCTGACGGGCGGCCCGCTTGCCGCCTATGAGGGAATTACCCGTCTGCTTCGCCTCTCCGGGACCGGCGTCAATGGAATCCGCGAACGCTACGGCGATTCCGCCGCCGACTTCGACCGCTGGATCAGCGAGCTGAGCGGCGCGACACGCGTTCCCGGGGGTGTCAGCGCCACGCAGGACGAATGGGACGCGGTCCGAAATCAGATTATCAATGAGCTGTACTGGGTCAAGGATGTCCAAAACTGGTACGGCAACCTGATGGCTCGGCAGATCACCGACACGTTTCTGGCGGAAGATTTAACGCTGTTTACGGTCGGCCCGTATCTTCAGTTCGACAACAGCAACAATACGACGCTTATCCTTTCCATACTCGCGCTTGTCGCCGGGGCGATTGTCGCGGTTCTGGGCTTTCCCGTGCTCGAACTCGGCGCGGCGGCAGCGGTCGCGGGTGTCATCGGCACCGCCTTTTCCGCCGCCGCGCTCGGTCTGCCGGGTGGCGGGACGGATCTGTTTCAGGCACCGTACAACCAGCTTCAGGGGCAGCTTCGGGACAGCTTCAGCAATGCTCTGGAGGCAAACGGAGCGAACCTGAGAGCCATCACCGGAACGGTTAACGGCAGCACGTATGTTCCCGGCGACTACGGCCTCCTTTCCGCTATCGGTCAGATGATCGATTCGTCGGTCTGGGACTACGAGGACTCCAAGCTCCCCGCCACCGTGCTTGTCGCACAGCGCGCCTACGCCGTCTCCATCTGGAAGACGCTGCTGGTCGCCGTGCAGAACTCGGGCAGCAAATGGCAGGTAAACATCAACAACAACGGCGACAATCTCTTTGATTTTCCAAGAAATTTTGTGCCTGAGGTCAGTGTCTACAAAGGTGGCAGGCCGGATGGTAACGGGGGTACGTTCAGAGGCTGGGAGTGGATCACGCAGGGAGGCGATCAGGGGTGGATCGATCAGAGCCATCTTATCGCGCTCTTCGGGCCGGTGGACCCTCAAAAACCGAATGTCTTCCCTCTCGGAGTACCGACCGCGGAAGTCTATCTCAGCCAGAACGGCTGGCCGGCAATGAATGGCCAGCTAACACTGGCGGAGTCGGTCGGCGCGTGGGTGCTGTGCGACGAGGCGTACCGCTGGCTC
>JAZKEA010000762.1:0-5322 GCA_040387315.1 Armatimonadota bacterium
TCCATGTTGAGGCTCTCGGCGGCAGGAAGAACGGGATTCGCATTCGCAGGCGCGGGAAGCGGGTCGAGAAGAGCGTTCCAGTCTTTTCGCGTCCGAGCGGCGGCAAGACCTACCGATGTCGGGAACAGTCGAGCCGCATCGGCGAGGAAGTTGACGTTCGGTACGCTAAAGGGGGCGTTTCCGTCGGCGGGACTGGGCAATAATCCGGTCGGAAACCGCATGGCGATGGGCGCGAGCATCAGGTTTTCCGCCGTCTCCATCTCGTGCGTCAGTTTCGCCCCTTCGCCCTGAACCGCGGCGAACTCGAAGAATGGGAGCAGGGCGGAGACAACGAACGTATTGTAGTGGAGCGACTGCTCTTCCCAGAGATAGTCGCTGGTGACTCCTTTAGCCATCTGCGCCTTGATGCCGAACGGCCCCTCAACCGCGGACTTCCACAGATCCTCGTTCTTGTAGAGAACCGCGACGCAGCCCACCGCCGACCGGTGCCAGCAGGCAATGTTATGGATGGTTAGTCGGCTGCTATTCAGGAGCGCGGCCTCCGGCTCAAATAAGTGGGTGAACCATTTCTGCTTTCGCTCTGGTGTGGCGAAGTCGCCGAGGTCACGCGCCGCCTTCGCGAACGACACCAGATTGACAGCCTCGTCCAGGCTCTGCCACATGAAGTGGGTGCCCTCCCGGTCAGATTGCTTGGGCCAGCGGGCGTAGTTGTCCGAGTAGAAGTCGATCTGACCCGCCGCCCAGTCCGCGTACTTGCGCTCTCCGGTCAGCCGGTACAGCTTCGCCGCCTGCTCTATCTGCCGGACATGGCGTGTGCGAAACGCGAACACCCAGGCGGCATGGAGCTTTGGCGTCAGCTTGACACTCGGGTCGGAGGGACTGCTGAGGGTGTTCTCGCCGGGTTCGTCGGGCGTGAATGTCAGGTGGGAGCCGTCCTTGGGGCTGACGAAATCGTGGTACCAGCCGCAGATCCACTCGACGCGGTCCCGGCGCTTCGCCATCCAGTCATCGGTATCCGCCCGCTGTGTGGCGACCCACTTCTGCAGGTCGGGGCTGGCGGCAAGGCGCTTTCTTGCTCCGTCCCAGTCGTCCTTCGGGAGGCGGAGCGGGCTGCCGTTCGGCTGGTAGATCTTGAGCCCCGCGAACTTCTTCGCGGGATCGGGCTTCGGATACTTTGGAGACGGGGCAGGAGCCTCCTGCGCTGCGGGGACCACCGGGTAAGCAGCCGCGAACGGAAGCAGGCTTGCGGCAACGACCAGAGCAGACGAAAGAAGACGCCTGCGTCTTCGCGGATGCGGATTCAATATTGCAATGCGTTTTGTTGTCCGGGGGACTGAAGTAGCGGCCTCTTTTTTCGGAAGAGACACACCCGGCAATCGAGTATCGCTTGACATAGCTAATTCCTGTGTGATAAAATTTCGAGCATCAGTTAAGCGCATAACTGACCGCATAACTTCGATTTTATCACAGGCAGCTGCCGAACATTTGGCATGGCAAGAAGTAACGTTGCGGTAACTAGCGTAAAGGAGCGTAGGGGAGCAAGGATGTCCTTCACTTTTCATAATATTCACAGCACGCCAACAGTTCAAAGTGGTACTTCAGCGTTTGGCCCGTATGGCGTCAACAAAAAAGTACTCCGTACAAGAGCCGCCGCATTCACGCTGATCGAGCTGCTCGTAGTTATCGCTATTATAGCGATCCTGGCAGCCATCTTATTTCCCGTTTTTGCCCAGGCTCGTGATAAAGCGCGGCAGGCTGCCTGCATGTCTAATACCAAGCAGATAGCGCTGGGTATCATGCAGTACACCGGTGACTATGACGAACTTCTTCCCGTGATTGGGGACGGGGCGCAGTGTCGGGGACGATGGCAGTACCAGATATACCCTTACGTGAAAAACGAGCAGGTCTTTACTTGCCCCAGCCTTCCCGACAATAAGTGGAGCGCGGTTACCTCCGTCGTTAGCGGATGCGGGACGGCGACCGGAAACTATAGCATCTCCGGCTATGGCTGGAATGGCGCTCTATGCTACGACTACCGAAATAATCCCACGAATAAGGCTATCTCACCGGGCTTTTCGCTCGCCGATATCAAAAAACCGGCGGAGACCCTTATCGTCGGTGATGTCTCTTTCGAAAATAAGGGCGGGTCTTACATGTATGCGCAAAACCCGGAGTACGTTCAGAACGCGGCGATAGCGGGCGCGTCGGCCACAAGTCCGTGGTTCTACGCGAACTTCCGGCACAACACGACCAAAACCCTTTCTGCTCCCGTTGGTTCAGACACCTTTGCCCTTCCGGTGGCAGGCCGCGCGAACTTCACGTTTTTGGATGGTCATTCCAAGTCCCTTGATGTTGGAACTGCGTTTCAGGAGGCCACCAAAGACGCCAGCGGCACGTACCGGGAGGACGGGAACTTCCTGAATCCCAAGGAAACCAACGGGTACGACAGCCACTACACGCTGTGGAACATGTATTAGTAACAGCGGATACCAGGAATAGCGGCTACGAAGTTGTCGAAGTTGTAGAGTACGTCTATGATATGACTATGGTTACAATGAGCGATGTCGCGGCGCGTGTCGGGGTTTCACAGGCGATGGTGTCCTATGTTCTCAATGGCCGCAAGTCAGGTCCACCCGTGCGCCAGGAGATGCGGGAGCGCATTCTCCAGGCCGCGACAGACCTGGGTTACCGTCGCAACGACCTGGCGCGGGCGATGGCCTCGGGTAAAAACTACGTGTTAGGCTTTATCACACACGTTCCCGGAGACGAAAACTCCAACCGCATCATGCTGGGTGCGCAGGAAGAAGCAAGTGAGCGGGGGTACCTGATCAAAATGCTTCCAATGGCGGGTTTCCCTGATTACCAGCAAGCATTCGCCCGCCTTGCCGAACAGCGGTTGGCGGGCGTGATGGCGCTCAACTTCAAAGCCGATGCGGTGGAATGTCTGCGGGAGGAAACGCAGCGATTTGAAATACCCGTCGTGCTGATGGACGACCCGCCGCCGCAAGACTGGGCACCAACCGTGGTAAGCGACGACGCGGATGGGCTGCGACAAGCTATTGTGCATTTGCGGCAGTTGGGGCATCGACGGATCGGGTTTGTTTCGGCCCAAAGCGGCTCGCCGCTCGCCGAACAGCGTCAGGCAAGTTTTTTGCGCCTCATGGCCGAGAACGATTTGCCGGTTCCCCCGCCGTTCGTGATTGCAACCAACTGGAAAAATCAGGAGATCATCGAAAGCGGTCTGCGTCGTCTGCTGGAGCCGGGCCGCGACCCGTCCACGTATCCGACAGCGATCCTCTGCGCGGGTGATTTTATCGCAATGGTCGCTCTGCGTTTGGCGAGGTCGCTGGGTCTGGACGTGCCGCGGGATCTGTCGATTATCGGCTTCGCGGATTTCCTCTTTGCGTCTTACGCAGATCCGCCCTTGACGACCATCGCACAACCCTATGAGGAAATGGGGCGGCTTGGGGTGCGCAGCCTTCTGGAACCGCCCACCTCTTCGCCTGTCGTGCCGACCCTGCGTGTGCCGACCCGGCTGGTTGTTCGCGGCTCAACGGGGCAGGCGCGTTTGGACTGAGCCGGAAGCGCGGTCTACACAGGAGCCGCGACACCCTTAAACGTCGGGTCGGAGAGGCCGGGCAGTTCGCCGGTGCTGTCGCCGAAGGCGGTGACAGGCAGGTCCATTCGCTTCAGGACCGAGCGGTACAGGTTGCACAGCGGCGTCTTCGCCTCGTAGACCAGGTGGCGGTTGGTGGCAAGGCTCCCGCCGCCTTTTCCGGCAAGGACAATCGGCAGGTTGAACGGGACATGTCCGTTGCCGTCCTTCATGCCGCTTCCCATCAGCACCATCGAATTGTCCAGCAGGGTGCCGTCGCCCTCTTTGACCGCCTGCATCCGCTCCAGCAGGTACGCATACTGGGCGTAGTGCCACTGGTTGATCCTCGCGTACTGCGCGAGCTTTTCCGGATCCTTCTCGTGGTGGGAGATCTCGTGGTGTCCGCCCTTGACACCGGGCAGGAACGAGAAATTCTTGCCGCTGACCTCGTTGCCGAACATAAATGTCGCGACCCGGGTCGAGTCCGTCCAGAACGCCAGCACCATAATATCCAGCATCAGGCGCACCTGCTCGGTGTGGTCGATACCGCGCTCAGCCAGCTTCGCCGGGTCGTTATAGTAGTCGTGGATGCGCCCGCCCAGCTTTTCGACCTCTTTTCGCGCCAACGGGTCGCCGCCGTACTCGCCGGCCCGCCGCGTCGCGTCGTAGGCGATCCGCTTCTCCACCGCGCGGACGGCCTCGAAATACTCCTGGAGCTTGAGGCTGTCCATCTTGCCGACCTTGTTCTGCAGCCGCCGGGCATCGTCCATCACGGCATCCAGGACACTGCGGTCTCGCGGGGTCGTCAGGGAATGGCCTGCCTGCTTGGAGCGGAACAGCCGGTCGAAAGCGAGCTGCGGATTGATCTCGCGGGTCATCGGCGTGGTCGGCGAGTTCCACGAGATATGCGAGCCGTAGATGCGCGTGAAACCGACATTGGTATCGACGCCCATGGTGACCGGCTCGACCGACAGCTCCAGCGAGGGAAGGGGCGTCAGGTTGCCGACACGCTGCGCGATCAGCTGATCCAGGGAAATGCCGCCGACCCGCAGTTCGCCGCCCGTGGTCTTGGTGATCGCCGTCCCGGTCAGGAACGGCGCGACCTTCACATAATGCCCATCGCCCTGGATGCTGCTCTTGTTCATCATCTCGCCGAGGACGAGCAGATGTGACTTGACGTTCGCGAGGGGCGCGAGCGTCGGCGACAGCTCCCAATCCGTGCCCCGTGCTGCAGGCGTATACTCGGCGACATTGACCCCGTTCGGCATATAGAGGGCCGCGAACCGGATCGGGCGTTTGCGCCCCCCGGCACCACCGCCGACCGATGCCCGCGCCGAGCGCGGCTCCAGCGCCTCCAGAAACGGCAGGCACATGGTGACGCCCAGCCCCTGCAGAACGGTGCGCCGCGGCAGCGGTCGGGAAGGCGGACTCACGGGACGGTGGTTACTGTCGTTGTCGTCGGTTTTCATAGTTTGATTTCCTGTGAGGTTTTGCCCTCACCCCCGGCCCCTCTCCCTAGTATCGCTCGTTCCTCGCTGGGCGAGGGGAGTCTGAGGGCGTTAGCGGCTGCGGCTTCGCTCCTGCTCCGGTGCTAAGCCAGCCTTGGTATTCGCCAAGCCTTTGCGCTTTGCAGATGCCGGATAGTTTACCAGACCCCCCTCTCCCAGCGAGGAACGAGCGATACTAGGGAGAGGGGCCGGGGGTGAGGGCACAAAACGGCATCTACT
>JAZKEA010000763.1:0-5089 GCA_040387315.1 Armatimonadota bacterium
CTGGTACGGGTCGCGCCCGATAATCAGCGGGCGGGCGGCTTCCAGGTCCCGCAGCACGGCTTCGCCGCCAGGGGTTTCCGAAAGACCGACCGCGCCGTTGTCCGCGACAAGCTCCAGAATCGTTCGCAGGGCATACGGGGCATGGAGACCGAAGGCGGAGCGAAGGGGCGGGTCCACGAGCGCAATCGGCGTGACACGCATCTCAACGATTTTCATAGGGCTATTATAAGCACCTTTGCCTGCGGAAGGGAATCCCCGTATCTCTCCCGGCGGCAGCGAACTCCTAAAAATTAACCCTGGAGACATGAAGGTTGCGAATCTCGACGGTCCCCACGGTGTCCCCGACAAAGAAGACGGGACATTTCACCGAGCGCCCCGATGCCATTTTTGGCGTGAAATAACGGGTATGTCGCCGGTATGTCGTGTTCAGAGGAATCTCCGGTTCGTTCAGACCCACGCGTGTATGCGGTGCAGCATCCCATTCAGACAGCGCGAACAGCGGTCTCTCGGAATCTGCCCGCGCCTCGAAGTCAACCCGGTACGTCTGACCGTCCACAAGCTGGCAGGTCGCGACCCACGCCTGACTGCTCCATGGGTTTTTGCCGGTCTTTGTCGTGGCGATTCGCGCCGTTCCGTCCGCAAGCACCGTCAATGTTCCTTCCGCGCCCTCGAACACATCGTGGACCCAGGCGCTCAGTGGCACCTGGGTATCCCGCTTTCTCGGCGGCTGCCAGCCGAGACGCTCGGCGCACCGCTCCCCGATCTCGCGGAGGATCGGGTTTCCTATTGTTCCCACGACATTCGCATCGTTTGCTGGCGGAAAAGAAAAAGTGGTTCTCAAAACCCATGTAGGTGCCGTAGTGGCCCAGGGCGTTCCCTCCCGCGAAGCCCCGAAATTCACGGCGTAGTCCCAGTCCATAGCTTCCACCGAAGGGGAACGAAAGGTAGTCACGGTAGGTTTCCGCTCCGAGATACGTCCCCATGGCATCACGGTTCGCAGAGATAGCCCGCGCCAGTTTTCCGAACTCCCTTATCGGCATCCAGATTCCCCCTGCCGGATCGATCAGGTCGGAAGCGTACCGTCCGCGAAAGGGTGGCAGCAAGGGAATCAAGCGGCCTTTCGCCTCTTTCGCATGTCCGGCGACGATCAATTTACCCCCGGTGTCGAGCGGTGGGCCGCTGACCGACCCGACAATACGGAGGGGGTCGAGCACTTCGCGCCGCACGAGCTCGAACCACGGTATTCCCAGCTTCTTTTCCATCAAAGCGCCGAGGCAGATAAAGCCGGTACTGGAGTAGCTGTATTTGCCCGCGGCAGTGGCGGGCGGCGCGGCAAGCGCGAGGGCCGCAAAACTCCAGCGGCGTTCCCGGCTTTCCCCGGTGGGCAGAGGCAGGGCGAAGTCGGGATCGAAATCGCGCATCATCCCGGATCGGTGGGACAGAAGATGCTTAAGGGATAAACGCGCGTAGTCAGGATGAAGTCGGGGAAGATCGGAAAAGGCGGAACGCAGCGTCTCGTTCCAGTCCAGACGTTTCCGGTCGTGCAGCCGCGCAAGCGCGAGGGCAGTGAAGATCTTTGTCGTCGAGCCGATCTGGAAGGCGTCGTTCGTGGTGACCTCTCCCGACTGGCCCTGGCAGCGCCTGCCGACAGCGATATCGATCGAGCTCATTCCCTCGCCGAAAATCGACAGCGAGACCGCAGGAATCCCACACCGTGCGATCTCGTCGGCGACAATCGCCTCCAGATCGCGGCGCAGAGCAGACGGGGATTCGACGCGCAAACGGGACAGCTGAGCCCCCGCCCAAACCAGCGATCCGGTTCCCAGAAGAAATTGTTTACGGTCGAGAGCTGTCATCGGGAATCCCTGCCGCGCCGCGTGTCCGGCCTGCCACGAAATTAGCGTATTGTACCGTACGTGCTTTGGGAAAGTGCGCTACGGAAAACTCTCCCGCAGCGCTTCCTGAATCGCCTCCTCGGTGGTCAGTCCGGAACCCGCGGAGTACGCGGCGGTGAAGGCGCTCTCGCCGAGCGCGTTTCGGGTGTCCGCGATCATTTTCGCCACGTCCACTTTGACCAGTACCGGGGCCAGGGGATAGCCCAGACGCTGTCGCAGCATGTCGCCCGCTCCCAGCAGGCGGGCGGCATGGTCCGGCTGTCCGCTCTGCAGGGCGTCCATTGCAAGCGCGGTGATGATGTGGACAATGGAAAAATCGTATCCGGTGAGTCCAGCAATTGTCCGCAGGGCGTCGCGGTGAAGCCCCATGGCACGGCTGACATCGCCTTCAAAAAGGGCGATATATCCAAGTCCCCACAGGGCCGAGCACAGATAGAGCGCCTCGTTTACCTCACGGGTGATCGCCAGACTTTCGGTCAATAGCTCCTGTGCCCGGCTATAGTCCTGGGCGTTGATCGCGGCAAAACTCTCCCAGGTAAGGGCAGCCGCGATCAGGTGGTGGTCACCGGAGGCGCGGGCAAGCCGCAGGAACTCCGCACCATAGCGCTTCGCGGTAACGCGGTCGTCACGGATCACGGCATCACGCGTCAGCGACTCCAGCAGTATCTGGCGTCCCTTAGCCCCCTCGGGCCCGCCGAGCGCCTCCATCTCGGCCAATCCCTCTTCGAGCAGGACACGCGCACTTTCGGGGTTATCGGCGATATTCTGCATTCCGGCGAACGAATTGATGGACCGGGCGACACCGACACCGTCCCCAAGGCTCCGGTAGAGCGCGATACTCTCCTCCAGACGGGCCCGCGCCCCCGCCAGGTCACTGCGGTACCAGGCGAGCGTACCGGAACATTCCAGCGCCTGCGCCCGGATCGCAGGAGACGCACTGCGACCCGCACCGGCAGCGTCCCGCTCCAGCCCTTTCTCCAGCCAGTCGTGCGCTTCCCGTATCGGCCCGCGAGACTGCCAGAAGCGAAACAGTGCTGCCGCAAGGCGCAGCTCCGCCTCAACATCGTGCTCCAGAAGATAACCGAGCGCTTCGCGCAGGTTGTCGTGGTCCGCCTGAAGGCGATGCAGCCACCCCACCTGATCACTCCCCAGGAGGCACGGGGCGGCCTCTTCCGCGAAGGCGAGGCTCCATCGGGCGTGCCGCTCGCGCAGCCGCTCCGTCTCGTCGGGGGCTTCGCTCTGCAGCTCGTGGGCAAACTCGCGAAGCGTTTCCAGCATCCGAAAACGCGCACCCTCCGACCCGGCGCTGTCCGCGTCCCGGTCCTCAGCTCGCACAACAAGAGAGTGGTCCGCCAGTTCGGTCAGATACTCCAATGCCCCGGCTCCGAACGTTCCCTCCCCCTCCCCTGTCTCCCGGTTCACGATGCAGACCGCCTCCGCGGCCTCCAGGGTCCAGCCGCCGCGAAAGACCGAAAGCGAGGCGAAGAACTCCCTCACCTCGGGAGGCAACAAGGCGACACTGCTCTCGATAGCCGCGCGAAGCGTTCGGTGGCGCGGCGAAACATCCCTTCGCCGCGATACCAGAAGGTCCAGTCGTTTGTTCATGCGTCCCAGCATCTGGGACGGGGTGAGAACGCTCATCCATGCCGCCGCAAGCTCGATAGCCAGCGGCATTCCTTCGAGCTGGGCGCAAAGGGACCCCACCGCGGCGGCATTACGCCCCGTCAGCTGGAAGTCGGCCCGCGCGGACTGGGCGCGGCTCACAAAAAGCTGCACACTGGAAAACTCCAGAAGCCGCTCCGGCGTCCCCGGAAACTCCGGGACCGCCAGCGGCAGAAGCGGAAACTCCCGCTCCGGCTCGACCCGAAGACGCTGGCGGGAGGTCACCAGACACCGGAGGTTCGGAACCCGGTACAGGAGTTCTGTCACCTGACCGGAGGCCGTTTCGGCAAGCTGTTCGAAATTGTCCAGGACCAGAAGCGCCCGACCGGAGGCGGTCGCCGCCAGAAGCGTCTCGGCGACCTGCGTCAGGAGCGGCGTGGTTTGCGCTCCCCCCCGAATGGCGCTCAGTCCGAGCGCGGCGGCAAGCGCTTCCGGCAGTCGGTCGGCTTCGCGGACATCTACAAGGGGAACGAACCAGATGCCGCCGGGGAACGACGCTCCGAGGCCCCGCGCCGTTTCGGCGGCAATCCGGGTTTTGCCGCTGCCGCCGGGGCCGGTAATTGTGACCAGCCGCGTGTCGTCGGCAGCGAACCGGGAGCCCAGGGCAGCGATCTCCTCCTCACGACCGAAGAAGCGCGTCACCAGTACGGGAAAGTGCTGCGGAATGGTCTGTTCCGGGAGCGAGGGCACGAGCCGCTCCCCCCCCGCGGGTTCGGAAACGCGGGTAAGGGCCGGTGCGGGTTCCACTGCCGGGGCAGCGATGAGAACCGGAGCGGGGGCACTGTTTCGTGCGGGAGTTACGGACGCGTTCAGGAGCGCCTTGACCAGCGCCGCAGGCTCGCTGTCGTAGTGCTCCCGCAGCACTCGGGTGAGTTCGTCGAACTGACGCTTCGCCGCCGCGGTCTGTCCGCTTTTCATCAGAAGGCGTATCACGGCGGCATGCGACTCCTCGCGCAGGGGGTCCGCGGAGACGGAACGGCGCGCGTAGTCGAGGGCCAGGTCGCCGTCCCCGGCCCGTTCCTTGAGGTCCGAGAGCTGATGGAGCGCACGGAGATACGCTTCCGCGAGCCGGTCCCGCTCGCTCAGCGCCCAGCTCTCGTAGCAGCCGGGCATAAGTGGCCCCGCGTACTGCGCTACGGCGTCGGAAAGATGCCGCGCGGCAGCATCCCCCGACGTCCGGGAGGCGGCAAGAAGCGCGGCCTCGAAGGCGGCGACATCGGTCCGGAGCGCATCGCGGTTCAGGTGAAGGTGTGTGCGCCCATCGGTGATGAAGAAGCTGCCCGCGGGATCTCCGGGAGGCTCCAGCTGTCGGCGCAGCGACGAGAGCGCTGCCCGCAGGTTCCCCCGTGCCAGTTCGGGGTCGGTTTCAGGCCAGAAAAGCTCGGCGAGCTCTTCGCGGGAATGGAGACGCTGGGGGAAAAGGGACAGATAGGCGAGCAGCGCACCGAACTTCTGCGAGCGGAAGCGGGTAATGGTCTCTGCCCCGCGCTCAAGACGCAAACCGCCGAGAAGATGGATCTGCCACAAAGAAG
>JAZKEA010000764.1:0-3070 GCA_040387315.1 Armatimonadota bacterium
TCCCATAGCGCGCCATCAATTTCCCGATGACGGTGCTTTCACCACCCGGAAGAATCAGCGCATCGATATCGCGGATAGCTTCCGGAGTCTTAACAAGGACTGCTTCACCGCCCACGTCCTCCACCGTTGCTCGATGGGAATCGTAATCTCCCTGAAGCGCAAGTATGCCGATGCGCGGTTTGTTTTTATGGGTCATGATAATTTCAGGCGAGCTTCATACGGAGTTTTACCCAATTTGAAATCAGTTCAGGCCGGAAAATGCCAGCATCCGTTCGTCCCTGAGGAGCCGTATTAAACGGAGATCCTGCAGAGCAGATGCTGGCATTTAAGGAACTGCCCCATTCGGGGCAGACAAAGTCAAAGATAAAAGGCAGGCTATCTACCAGCCTCGAGTTGCAAGAAGCTCGGATTCCGGAAGCGTTCGAATATCGATACCGACCATCGGTTCACCAAGATCCATGCTAATTTCTACCAGCTTCTCGTAGTCGTTGTAATAAGTTACCGCATCAACAATGCGCTTGGCGCGCTCTGCCGGATCGCCGGACTTGAAGATGCCGGACCCGACAAAAACGGTCTCAGCCCCGAGTGTCATCATAAGAGCAGCATCCGCCGGTGTCGCGACGCCGCCCGCGGAGAAGTTTGGAACCGGAAGTTTACCGGTCTTTGCCACCTCGAGAATCAGTTCATAAGGGGCCTGAAGATTCTTGGCCTCGGTCATCAGCTCCGCCTCGTCCATTGAGCGGATCTTTCGGATTCCCTGCATCAGGGAGCGCATATGCCGAACCGCCTCGACAACATTACCGGTTCCCGCTTCTCCCTTGGTGCGGATCAAGGCCGCGCCCTCACCGATACGGCGGAGCGCCTCGCCAAGGTCCCGGCAGCCACAAACGAACGGAACACGGTACTCGTGCTTGTTGATATGGTACTGCTCATCGGCGGGGGTCAGGACTTCACTCTCGTCGATAAAATCGACGCCCATCGCCTCAAGAATTCGCGCCTCGGTGATGTGTCCGATACGCGCCTTCGCCATGACGGGGATTGTCACGGTGTCCATGATTTCTTTAATCATGCGCGGGTCGCTCATACGGGCAACCCCACCGTGCTTGCGAATGTCCGCGGGGACGCGCTCCAGCGCCATAACCGCGACCGCTCCGGCCTCTTCGGCGATAACGGCCTGCTCCGTGTTGATGACGTCCATAATAACGCCACCTTTGAGCATTTCCGCAAGGCCGACTTTATTTCGCCATGTCGCTTTCTGCGTCGTGCCGTCCACGTCGCCCCCCGCGAGCGTCAAATTAGTTGCCGCGCCGTTGCCGTTTGTTCCGTTGCCGCCAGTCTCAGCCATCTTAATAAATCCTATGCTTTCCAAAGACAAAATGTCGTTTGTCTGCGATTATCGACCGATATTTTATCTCACTGCCACGTTGCTTTCAAGGACAGCGCGAATACATCGATATTTTGCTGTCGCAGGTATAATCTTACAGAGCGCGTAATCTTATGAGTCCAAACGATCAGCAAACCGAAAACGCTTCGTCCTTGACGGACGAGCAACGTACCCATATGGAAGAATGGCTCCAGGCGCACCCCTACGGCGATCAGGACGAGAACGGAATTGATGTCGGGGCTATACGCCGAAACTTGACTCTGACCCCTGGGCAGAGGATTTTACGGTTGCAGCAGGCGATTGATTCCCTGCGCGAGATAAAAGATGTCACAGCCCGAGAGTGATTTTTACGCCATCCTCCATGTTGTGTAATGCAACCCAAAAGACAGATGTTGACCCGAGTAGACCGCCGCGCTATACTAAAGGCCCAACGCTTGACTGAGGTTTTTGGAAGATGACTCTGACTGCTCCCTCGCCTAACGGTACCGCGGTACCACAAAAGGTGTCGCCACTTTCCCGACGCGCTTTAAATAGCGCCCCCTCGCCGACGCTCGCCATTACGGCGAAAGCGAACCAGATGAAGGCTGATGGGATTGATGTCGTCGCCTTCGGTGCAGGCGAGCCTGACTTCGACACCCCCGATCACATCAAGAAGGCGGCGGTCGATGCCCTGGCCAAGGGATTTACGAAGTACACGCCTAGTGCGGGTATACCGGCACTCAAAAAGGCGATAACTGACAAGCTTGAGCGAGAGAATGGCCTCACGTACGGGCCGAGCAATGTCATCGTCTCCTGCGGCGGTAAGCACTCGCTTTACAACGTCTTCCAGGCACTGTGTGAGGCAGGCGACGAGGTCATCATCCCTGCGCCTTACTGGGTTTCGTATCCCGAGCAGGTGAAACTGGCCGATGCCACGCCGATTATCATTCCGACAACGGATGCCAGCGGATTCGCGCCGACAGTCGAACAACTGCGCGAAGCCATCACGCCGCGAACTAAAATCGTCGTTCTGAACTCGCCGTCGAACCCCACGGGCGCGATGTGGCCGCGGGAGACAGTCGAGGCTCTCGCCTCTCTTGCGGTCGAAAACGACTTCTATGTGATCTCTGACGAGATCTATGAAAAGATCGTTTACGATGGAAACCTACCCTTTTCCATTGCCTCCCTCAGCCCGGAGATCAAAAAGCGAACAATCACAGTAAACGGCGTCTCCAAAACGTACTCGATGACCGGATGGCGTATCGGATATGCCGCCGGTGAGGCCGACATTATCGCGGCGATGGGACGCATTCAGGATTCGGTCACCAGTAATCCGACCTCGATTGCCCAGTATGCCGCGGTCGCTGCGATGACGGGTCCACAGGAATTTTTGAACGACTGGGTAGCGGAGTTTGATCGGCGGCGTCAGGTTATCGTCAAGGGGCTGAACGAGATTCCCGGAATTACGTGTGTTAACCCGGACGGGGCCTTTTATGTTTTCCCTAACATTTCGTTGCTTTTTGGTAAGACTCCGGCAAGCGGTGGGAAGCGGATCGAAACTAGCGATGATTTTGCCGATTATCTGCTCGCGAAGGCAAACGTCGCGGTTGTGCCCGGTTCCGGATTTGGCGCGGGCGACTATGTCCGACTCTCCTATGCCACGTCAATGGCAACCATCGAAAAAGGGCTCGTCCGTATAGCGGATGC
>JAZKEA010000765.1:0-4333 GCA_040387315.1 Armatimonadota bacterium
TCCGCCGGCACCGCGTCGCCGCGCGCCGCGATCCACCGCCAGGCCATGTCCATCTCGCTCGCGGTCGCGCCGTTCGGCGTCGCGTTCGGCGTCGCGGCCGACCGGGCGGGGCTGAGCACGGCGCAGGCCATGGGCCTCTCGACGTTCGTGTTCAGCGGCGGCTCGCAGTTCGCCGCGGTGAGCACCCTGGCCGCGGGCGGCGGTGCGATCGCTGCCGTCACCGCCGGGGCGCTCCTCGCGCTGCGCTACCGACCTACGCCCCGCGATGCGAACGATACCTCCGAAGCGCCTTCAGTCAGTATCGCTGCCCTGAAGGAGGGCGTTGCCTTTGTGATGGGCACGCCCATCCTGACCGCAGCGATGCTGCTCGATTTTGCCGCTACCTTTTTCTCCTCTGCAAGCGCACTATTGCCGATCTTTGCGAAAGACATTCTCAAGGTCGGGCCGGACGGCTACGGCTTCTTAGCCGCCTTTCCCGCTGTCGGCTCCCTGATTGCGGGCATCATTGTGACGCTTCTGCCGCCGATCTCGCGTCAGGGACGCATCCTTGTCTGGGCAGTCATGGCATATGGGCTGGTGACCATCGGGTTCGGGTTCGCCAACATCTTCGCCCTTTCCGCCTTCTTTCTGGCGGCGACCGGGGCCGCCGATACGGTCAGCACCATCCTTCGTCAGACGATCCGGCAGACAGTTACCCCGGACCGGCTGCGCGGACGCATGGTAGCCATCAATATGATCTTCTTTATGGGGGGTCCGCAGCTCGGGGAGTTAGAGGCAGGGCTGGTCGCAAAAGCGTTCGGCCCCGTGGTTTCCGTAATCACTGGAGGCATTGGGAGCGTGGTTATGGCGGCGATCATCGCGGCGAAGGCACCCTGGCTGTACCGGTTTCGGCTTTCGGAATGGCACGAAGCGCAAAAAGAGCCCGGTGCGGTCGCACCCCCAAAATAGCATGTCACGGCGTTCCCCTTCGGGACATGCTAAAATAACCGCGTGACCTGCCTGTCTGTCTGCATCGTCAACTGGAATACAAAAGGCGACCTGCAGTCCTGTCTTCAGGCGCTCCAAAGGTATCCGTATTCGGAGGGTTCGCAGGAGGTTATCGTTGTCGATAACGCGTCATCGGACGGCTCGGCGCAGATGGTGCGAGATGCTTTTCCTGCCGTTCGACTGATCGCGAACACGACGAACCGGAACTATGCGCCCGGTACGAATCAGGCGATGGCAGCCGCCGCCGGTGAGTATCTGCTCTTGCTGAACCCGGACGCCCGCATCACTAGTGGTGCGCTCGACACCCTGGTTGGGTTCCTCCAGGAGCACCCTGAAGCCGGAGCCGTCGCGGCGAAACTGGTTCATGAAGACGGCACGGTACAGCGATCGGTACGGGGCTTCCCCGCCCCTGCCGCAGTTCTCTGGGACGTGCTGAAACTGCCGCGCCTGTTCCCGTCCCTGGGAACGTACCGACAGGTTCAATTTGACTATGAGAAGACGGGACCCGCCCCGCAGCCAATGACCTCCTGTCTGCTGCTAACTCGCCGCGCCTACGAAAAAGTCGGGCCGATGGACGAGCGGTTCCCTCTTTACTTCAATGATGTGGACTGGTGCCTCCGAGCGCGAAAACAGGGCATCGGTATCTGGTACACTCCGGATGCGGTCGCGATTCACGGCTATGGCGGCACAACAAAGAGCGTTCGCAAGGCCGCCGTCTGGGAATCGCATCGCGCTTTGCTGCGTTTTTGGGGCAAGCACTATCGTGAAACGACGCCGCGCGTTCTTTACGTAATAATGAAAGCAATCGTCACGCTGGGCGCATGGGTGCGCACCAAACGCTGGGGGGAATCGCTTGGAAAAGACGGCGGCGAAACCACGCCTGAGAATCTGCATCGTGAGCTGGAACGCGCAGGATGATCTGCGTGCCTGCCTCCACAGCATTGCGCTCGGCACCTCACGCCCTGAAACGGTCGATACGTGGGTCGTTGACAATGCGTCAAGCGATGGCTCCGCCGACATGGTCGCCCGCGAGTTTCCCGACGTTCATCTGATCCGCAGCAAATCCAACGAAGGATTCAGCGGGGGCAACAACCGTCTCCTTCAAAATCTTGATGCCGATTACGCTCTGCTCCTGAACTCAGATGCGATTTGCCACCCCGGTTCGCTGGACACGCTGATGGACTGGGCCGATGCCCATCCGGACGCGGGAATCATGGGTCCGAAGGTGCTGAACACAGACGGCTCCCTTCAATTCTCCTGTCGCCGCTTTCCGACCTTCGCGGCGGGCCTTTTCCGAAATGTCTACCTGGGACGCCTGTTTCCCAACAATAAGCCCGCCGCCGATTACTTGATGCAGGACTTCGACCACAACTCGGTCCGCGAGGTCGATTGGGTGTCGGGCTGCGTCCTGCTGATTCGGCGCACCTGTATGGAGAAAATCGGGCTGCTGGATGCGGAAACCTTCTTCATGTACTGCGAGGATATGGACTGGTGCCTTCGGGCGCGAAATGCGGACTGGGGAGTCGTTTACGTCCCGGATGCGGTCTTCACCCATGCCATCGGGAAGTCTTCCAACCATGCCGCCGAGCGGATGATCGTCGCCCACCACCGCTCCATGTGGCGCTTCTACAAAAAGCATCAGGCATTTTTCGACCAGCAGATTCCGCTTCCCCTGCGGCCCCTGGTACCGGTCGGGATCGGCTTGCGAGTGGCCGTTCGTATCGGACGCCGCCGTTATATCAACCCCTTGCTGAACCTGCTCCGCGGGAAAAAGCAGGACACATCATCGGAGCAGAATGTCCAACAGACCAGCAGCACTACGGGCTAATCGTCCCACCGCCTTCGATCCCTCTCCCTTATCCTTCAGCGGCTTGGTCGCTGATTACGGTCTTATCGGCACGGTCGGGATTGGAGCCCTGCTTCTGGCGATTGCTCTCGCGCCGCTGATCGGCGGTTATCCGCCGGGCGCGACGTATGGCGCGGATGTTTCTCTGAATGCACTTCGTGCGCTGGTATGTGTCGCCGGAGTATGCCGTCCCCACCTGACGCCAGACGCAGAAAATAGCTCCCAACGTTCCCAAAGGCTGCTTTCTGTTCTCTTTGCCCTTCCGGCGGTGTTTACAGTCCTGTCGCTTCTGATCCACTCGCGGTTTTTGACGAACGATGTCCTGCTCTTCGCGATGCTTCCTGCCACTCTGGACTGGCTTTGCTATTCAGTCCTGGCTGTTTTGTGCTGGCAGCTCTCCCGGCAGGATCGACGGATCACAGTGCTCCTTATCGGCGCGCTAACCCTTGGAGCGGCGGGAACCGCGGTCGCGGTTGCGCGAAGCTATGGTGACGCCGTGCAGTCGGGGATGCGCGGATTCCGGGCATCAGGCACCTTCTTTTCACCTAACTTCGCCGGGGGTTTTCTGGGTCTCTGCCTTCCCATTCTCGCGGCGGCTTGCCTCGCCGCGCGGGAGCGTCTTGGGGCGCTTGTGATGGGAGCGGTAACAGCGCTGGCATTTGGGGGGCTGGTCGCCACCGGGTCACGTGCGGGTATCGCCATCACGGGCTTGGGCCTGCTTACGGGAATCGGGCTGGCGCTGGTTTCCCAGCGGAAGGGACAGCCGGGACTGCCCTGGGCACGTATTGGCGCTCTGCTCGCGGCGTTTGCCGTGCTTGGATTCGCCTTTCGCGGACCACTGACGGCGCGCGCGGAGGGCAGCGGCGGCGGCAGTGACGAGCACTCCGGCGCGTTTCGCACCATGACATGGCAGGGCACTGTAGCGATGGCTAAGGCGCATCCGCTCCTCGGGGTCGGGCCCGGCACCTTCTACGTCTACTACCCTGCCTACGCGATTGTCGCCCGCACAGATCTGGCGCACTCTTCGTATCTCCAGATTGCCGGTGAACAGGGCTTACCCGCTCTGGTTACCGCAATCGCCGCCATCATCGCCGCACTGGTCACCGGTCTGGCGTCGCTGCTGCGCCGCCCCAGCGAAGACGACAGTACGCTGCCGCGCCTTTTGCTCTGTGGGATTGTCGGAGGCGTTCTTGTTGGCTCGCTCCGAAGCATTTTCGACTCAGAATGGACGCTTCTCGGGAATGGACTCCCTTTCTGGGCGTCAGTGGGCCTTGCCGCCGCAGGTATTCCGGTTCTTTCTCAGGCAGCATCGCCCGCGACGGCGAAAGCGAGAAGCCCGCTGTTGCTGCGTATGGTTGCGGCGGCAGGATTGGTATTTGCCCTGCTCCTGCTGCAGGGAACCCAGGCGCGGGATGCGATCCAGGCACAGTATCAGCAGACGCGGCAGTATGTCGCGCAGGCGAATGTCTGGCCACCAGACCCGAACGTCCTGGCAGCCAC
>JAZKEA010000765.1:4343-12175 GCA_040387315.1 Armatimonadota bacterium
GCAGAGCCGGACTGGGACAAGCTCTATCGGGAGAACCCGAACGAGGCGGCCCGCATCGAGCCGAGCGGAAAGCGCTGGTACCAGATGGCGGAGTCGTTCAATCGAAGCGGTAAGCCGGATGAGGCGATAGGGATATATCGTCGAGCCACTCAGGCCGATCCGAATGCGATGCAGACCTGGCGTAAGCTGGCGGTGACGCTTCAGGAGCAGGGACGAGAGGAGGAAGCACAGGAGGCATGGCGACATATCGCGACTCTTGACAGCGGCCTGGTCGGAAAGGTTCGCGCCATACCCGAGCTGCGCGAGACACATCCGGCTTTCGCCTATGTGGCCCTCGCGGAATACGCGGTCAAGAAGGGTCAGACTGCGGAAGCGAAGTCCAACTATGAAAAAGCCGCAGGAGTGATCGAGGACTACTCAAAGACCACGCCGCAGTACCAGCAGATGGAACTGCTGTCCGCGATGGTCACCGGGGCGGATGTGAGCGCCCGACGCCAGGAAACCCGCGATCTTTACGAGACGGTGATGGCCGGGTGGATTAAACTTCAGCCGGAGCGCAGAGCCGAATTAGAAGCAAGACGTGATGAGACACTGGCGCGGCTCGACAAATTCGCAAAACCGGAAACCGCCGGTACAATGAACCCGGAAGAAAATACAGCAAAGTAATCCGTTAACGCGCTCCGTATGGGAACACTGCCGATCCCCTCGCCTGCTAAAAACATTTATTTTTTGAGGAGACCGAAAGTCAAACCTATGTTAATAAGGATCGGATACAGCATCGCAGTCACCGTCACGTCGCCGACCCCGATGATCCTGATGCTGAACACGCGACCGGAATTGAAATCCAAGTTTCGCACCCCTGACACATTAAGCGTCACCCCCGCCGAGGTGACGACCACCGATTATATCGACGGGTTCGGAAACATCTGCACACGTCTCGTCGCCCCGGTTGGCTCCTCCACTTTTTCCGCCGACGGCATTATCGAGTCCGCGGACGAACCGGACGCAGCGGACTGGAGCGCGGTACAGCATCCAATCGAGGCGCTCCCGCACGAGACACTGGAGTTTTTGATTGCAAGCCGCTACTGCGAAGTCGACAAGATTTCCGGCTTCGCCTGGGAGAAGTTTGGGTCGACCCGACCCGGTTGGGAGCGAGTGCAGGCTGTCTGCGACTTCGCCCACAACCATGTGACCTTCGGCTACAGTTTCGCGAACTCCACCAAGACCGCAATCGATGTTCTGAATGACGGTAAGGGAGTCTGCCGCGACTACCAGCATCTCGCGGTCGCCCTATGCCGCAGTCTGGGCATTCCCGCCCGCTACGCCACAGGTTACCTGGGCGACATTAATGTCCCCGCAGCCGATGGACCGATGGATTTCTCCGCCTGGTTCGAGGTATATCTCGGTGACCGCTGGTGGGCATTCGACGCCCGGTATAACACGCCGCGCTACGGCCGCACCTTGATGGCGGTGGGCAGGGATGCCGCTGATGTCGCCCTGATTACCTCGTTTGGGGCACACACGCTGGATCGTTTCGACGTGATCTGTGAAAAGATCACCGAGTAGTCGGTCGGCAAATGCTTCGGGGATGACTCCTAATCCCCGGAGCGGAACGGCACCTAATAAAAATTAGCGATACAATATTAGTCACGCCGTGAGGTCGCTCGTCCCCTCAAGGGATTGGGATGATCTCGGGCTTTGTTTTGTGTGGCGGTGCGCGCTTAATGCTAAAATAGTGAGAGCAGCGAAACCGCTGATCCGCGTGAGCCTCCCGAACCTGAGTTGGTATCAGGGGGACGCGACATCGAAATCAGGCTGAACGGTTGCCATGAGCACTTTACTGGATTTTTACGGCCCAAACGCCGGGTACGTCCTTGAACTTTACGATCTTTATCAACAGGACCCCGAGTCCGTTGACCCTGAAGCCCGCGCTCTTTTTGCGAGCGGCTTTACCCCTTCTGCTGACGCTGTGCCCGCGCCTCCGAAGACGGCGAGCGCTACGACAGCTCCCAGCCTGGATATCGCGAAGATCGTAGCCGCGGCGCGTCTTGCGCGTATCGTGCGAGAGCTCGGCCATCTCGATGCTCAATTGGACCCACTGGGGACCGCGCCGCCCGGAGATCGCGCCTTGGATCTCGCGACGCACAAACTCACCACCGATGATCTTGCCGCTCTACCGCCAAGCGTCGTCGGCGGACCGCTTGCACAAAACTCCGCCAATGCCCTGGAAGCTCTGGGAAAGCTGCGCCAGGCCTATTCCGGCTCGGTAGGCTACGAAGACGACCACATTCAGGTCGCCGAAGAGCGGGAATGGCTGCGTGAGTCGGTCGAGACCGGGCGCTTCTTTAACCAGGTATCCAGCCAAGACAAAATTGATGTATTGAATCGGCTGACAGAAGTCGACACATTCGAGCAGTTTCTCCAGAAGACGCCTCCCTATCAGGGTCAGAAGCGTTTCTCCATCGAAGGTCTGGACATGATGGTCCCGATCCTTGATGCTATTATTCACTGCACCGCTCGTGCGGGAACCCGCGAAGTGGTAATCGGAATGGCGCACCGAGGACGCCTGAACGTCCTTGCTCATATTCTCGGCAAACCCTATGCGGCAATTCTCTCGGAGTTCCCCATTCCAGGAGCCCCGAAGCTGCCGGATGTCGGCGTCTCCGTGTCGGATGTGACGGGCGCAGCCGGTGATGTGAAGTACCACAAGGGATACCGACGTGGCTATGTGGAGGACGGCCTCTCCGAGATGCCAATTACTCTCGCGCCGAACCCGAGCCACCTGGAGTTTGTAAATCCGGCGGTGGAAGGCCGCGCTCGCGCCGCGCAGGAAGTTCGCGACAGCGCCGGACCGCCGGTTCGGGATAAACGTGCCTCCCTGGCGATCCTCATTCACGGCGATGCGGCCTTCCCCGGTCAGGGCGTTGTGGCAGAGACGCTGAACTTGAGCCAGATCCCCGGCTACACCGTGGGCGGCACCATCCATATTATCGCCAACAATCAGATCGGTTTCACAACAGATCCCAGGGATGACCGCTCCACCCTTTACGCCAGTGACCTCGCTAAAGGGTTCGAGATCCCGATTGTCCATGTGAACGCGGACGATCCGGCATCGTGCATTGCCGTGGCCCGCATGGCCTGTGCCTACCGGGAAAAGTTCGGAAAAGATTTCCTGATCGACCTGATCGGGTACCGACGCTGGGGCCATAACGAGACCGACGTGCCCGAGTTTACCCAGCCCCGCATGTACGAGAAGATCCGATCCTACGGTCGAATCCGGGAAATTTGGGCCAAGGAACTGGAGCGCCAGGGATTGGTCACACGCGATGAAGCCGAGGCGATGGTGACCGCCGTTCAGGCAAGACTGCAGGACGCGAAGAATACGCCCCCCGCCGCCGCAGCAGCAGGAGCGACCCGGAATCCCGATACACTCGCGGATGATCCCGGTGCGCTCGGGGCCATAACAGCCGTTCCCGAGGAAAGGCTGCGCGTTATCAACGATGCGCTGACAACTGTTCCGGACGACTTCACTGCCGATGCCAAGCTGGCAAAGACGGTTCTCGTTCCCCGCAAAGCCGCTCTGGATCAGTCGAACGGTATACAGTGGGGCCATGCCGAGGCGCTCGCCCTGGGCTCGATTCTGCAGGACAGCACCCCGATCCGTATGAGTGGACAGGACTCCGAGCGTGGAACGTTTGGTCACCGGCATCTGGTTATCCATGATGCGACGAATGGTAACGAATACAATCCGCTCCACTCGCTTCCCGGCGCTAAGGCTTCGTTCGCGATCTACAATAGCGCCCTTTCAGAGACCGCCGCGCTTGGTTTCGAGTATGGCTACAGCGTTCACGCCACCAATACGCTGGTAATCTGGGAAGCACAGTACGGTGACTTCGCGAACGGCGCTCAGGTTATCATCGACCAGTTCATCGCGTCTGGTAACGCCAAAAGGAAACAGTCACCGTCCGTTGTGCTTCTGCTGCCGCACGGTTACGAGGGCGGAGGACCGGAGCACTCGTCGGCGCGTTTGGAGCGGTATCTGCAGCTCTGCAGCGGCGACAATATGCGTGTCGCGAACTGTACGACAGCGGCGCAGTACTTCCATCTGCTGCGGCGGCAGGCGGCACAGCTTGAGGCAGTTCCCCGCCCGCTGGTAGTGATGACTCCTAAATCCTTGCTGCGCCACCCACGCGCCGCATCCTCGCTCCAGGATCTGACGAACGGTACCTTCCAGCCGGTTCTGGATGACCCACGAGGCGCCGAGCGTAAATCCCAGGTGACACGCCTGGTCCTTTGCTCGGGGAAAATCTATGTCGACCTTGCGTTTGGCGCCGGGCCAAAATTCGCCCCCCATGAAGAGTACGAGAACGGCAGTCATGTCGCTATCGCGCGTATCGAGGAGCTGAATCCGTTCCCCGCGGAGGAGGTCAAATCGCTGCTGGAATCCTACCCGAACCTTCAGGAAGTGGCCTGGGTGCAGGAGGAACCGCGCAATATGGGTGCCTGGACCTTCCTTCAGCCCCGTCTTGCCCAAGTGCTCAGCGGCAGCAATCGTATCCTTCGCTACATCGGACGCCCGGAGGCGGCAAGCCCCGCCGAAGGCTCTATCAGCGACCACACGGTGGAGCAGAATCGCATCGTGGCGGAAGCCTACCGAATCGCCTCCGATTCGAATACGACCGCGAATAGTCGCGGCAAAAACGGGCGGAATGGTGCGGCAGCGCCGGATGGTAACAAAGCCAGCGCGAAGACGGGAGCTCCCGTTGCCGCCACGACTCAAATCACTGAAGTAAACAGCGAGCGCGAGGGCGGCAGCACCGTTCCTTCCTGACATCGCTTACTGCAATAACGACTTTTAATTACTGAAACCGAACAGGAACCACAGGACACCAAAGACATGCCGGTTGAGATACGAGTACCCGCGCTTGGCGAGTCGATTGTAGAAGCCACGATTGCCCGCTGGCTGAAGGCCCCTGGCGACTCCGTCAGCGCCGGTGACCCCATCGTGGAGCTGGAGACCGACAAGGTCAATGTGGAAGTTCCCGCGGAGGCCTCCGGGACCCTGGGCGAGATCAGCCATAAAGAAGGCGACACCGTCGGTGTCGGCGAGGTGATCGGCTTCGTTTCGGAGAACGGCGCAGCCGCGCCCTCAGCCCCGGCAGCCACAACAGCAGCACCATCGGTGCCTGCCGCTCCCACCGCTGTCCCTGCGGCGGCTCCTGCAACGGAATCGAACGGACGCGATACCCCGGTAACCCCCACCGCGAGCGCGATGGCCTCTGCCAACAACGTCAACCTGAGCGACGTTCTGGGAACTCTTCCGGGGGGGCGCATCGGCAAGGATGATGTCGTCCGCGCGACCCAGCCTGTCGCCCCGGTTCAGAAGCCGGTTTCTGCTCCCTCAACACCTACGGCTGCTCCTTCCGCAACGCCCTCTTCCGCAGGCGGCGGACGTTCCGAGGAGCGAATCAAGATGTCGCGGCGTCGCCAGACCATCGCACATCGCCTGGTAGAGGCGCAGCAGACAGCTGCCATGCTGACCACGTTCAACGAGATCGACATGACCGCGGTTATGGAGGTCCGAAAGCGTCGTAAAGAGAGCTTTGAGAAGCGATTTGGTATCGGCCTGGGCTTTACCTCGTTCTTCACCAAGGCGGCTATCGGTGCTCTGAAGGCGTTCCCTTATGTGAACGGCGAAATTCAGGGCGACGAGATCGTTCTAAAGAAGTATTACGATATCGGTATTGCCGTGAGCGCGGATGAGGGTCTTGTGGTTCCGGTCGTTCGGGATGCGGATCGCCTCAGCTTCGCTGCCATTGAGAAGCAGGTCAAAGAGCTGGCGACAAAGGCTCGTGAAAACAAGCTGGCCCTTTCTGATCTGCAGGGCGGAACGTTCACGATCACGAACGGCGGTATCTTCGGTTCGCTGATGTCGACCCCGATCCTGAACGCTCCCCAGGTCGGCATTCTCGGCCTGCACGGTATCAAGGAGCGTGCGGTCGTCGTCAACGGCGAGATAGTAATCCGCCCGATGATGTACGTGGCTTTGTCCTACGACCACCGCATCATTGACGGCAGCACAGCGGTTCGCTTCCTCGTCACAATCAAGGATTTGATCGAAGATCCGGAAACCCTGCTCCTCGAAGGGTAACGAAATGGTTCGTAATACCAGAGCCCGGTGCAAAATGCATCGGGCTCTCGTTTTTATCGTATACTGGTTCCTGGAACCCTTATGACATCTCGCCCTGATGCTGCAAAGACCGGAAATGATCGCTGGCGGCTTGCCTCGCTTCTGCTCGTTGTCACGTACCTGATGCTGGGATTCATCTACAGCGTCATTCAGCCCCCGACCGCCCCACCTGACGAGACGGCGAATATGCAGTATGTCCAGTTCCTGATAAAGGAGCGACGTCTGCCTGTCTGGAAAGAGATCGGCGGTGGCGAGGGAGGCTACGAGGCCCAGCACCCTCCGCTCTCCTATCTTCTGGAGGCGATCCCCTATACCGCATCCGCATCGAGCAGTGAAAGCTACCGCTGGCTGACGACACGCCTCACCGTACTCGTTTTCGGCCTCGCCCTCTTTGTGATTCTCCCGCCGTTAGGGCGGCGCCTGTTTCCCGACGATCCTCTCGCCGCCTTCACCCTCACCGCAACCGTGGTCCTGATGCCGCACAGCCTGATGTACCTGACCTTCGCCAATCCGGACGGCTTTTGCCTCCTGATTGCCGCCGCGTCGCTTGTCACGGCGGTACGGATCTATGCGGATCAACAGGAACACCCCTCATTGCCCTGGCTTGCCGGTGCCCTCAGCGCCGCCGCAAGCATCGTCAAGCTCACCGTCGCCCCAGTGCTCGTTCTCCTGCTCGCGGCACAATGGCTGCGGCACGGTCAGAACTCCGCTGAACGCTGGCGGAAAATGGCTGTCATCATAGGCGTTTGGGCGGTGGGCGGCGCCTGGTGGTACGTGCGCAACCTTGCTCTCTATGGCACTCCGTTCATTCATACGAAAGCGACGATGGGTGCCGGAGTAGATTACCTCTCCCAGAACGGCGTTTTTCGCGTCGGCGCGGTCGGTGCCCTGGAAACCTATATGAGTATCTGGGCGCAGCGTGGCTGGTTTCCGGCTGGCACCGGTGAAATCATTCTCTACAGCTTTATAACTGTCTTTGTCGTGCTGGCGGTGGTCGGTTTTGTACTAAATCGCCGTCCACGGCAAGATGATTCCCAGCCACGAAACCCGGCCCTGCGCTTTGCGGTTATCGCCTCCACAAGTATTCTTCTCTTTACGCTCGTGAGCCAGCAGGTCGCCTACTGGTTTGTAGATGCCGGATGGAATGCGGGAGGCCGTTATATTCTAACATCACTGCCCGAAATCGCCGTCCTGCTGGTGCTTGGACTGCAATCCCTCAAGCCGACTATTCTGTCACGGGTCGCGCTCGGCGGATGGATCGCGCTGCTCGTGACGATGAACCTGATCTCGGCAAATACGATCATCTCCGACCTTGTGCCCCGCGATTATCCCGGCTGGCGCATGTTCGAGTTTCCTGCACAGGCGTCGTCAGCAGCGGAGACTAGCACGCCGTGAGATTCACCGTCGTTCTGCCCCCTGCATTAGCTGCGCCCGGAACCGATACCTACATACTCTCTGCCTGGCGAAAAGAGATCGGTGACCTGGTGCTGCAGGGCGAACCTATTGCTACGGTCAGACCGGCAGATGCCGACGCGGCAGACAAACCAATCGACGTGCCTTCTCCCGCATTCGGTATCCTGGCCCGGAAGTCGGTTCTGGAAGGGGATGGCATAGAGACCGGCGAACCGCTGGGTATCCTGTC
>JAZKEA010000765.1:12185-15164 GCA_040387315.1 Armatimonadota bacterium
CCGGAGTTACCGAATCGATTGCACTGTCAGCCAGCCCTATGCCAGTCGGGCAGTTTGACACGTCACCCTATATTCCCGCTGGCCCTGAGGAAGTGGTTGCCCGGTCAGGACCGGACCGACTGCTGGCACTGCACAATGCACGCTCCCTGCGCACCGCGCCCCATGTAACGACTGTCGCTGCCGTGAATCTAGGCGAGGTCCTGCGTCTGCGGGATCGTGTTGCAGCGTCCCTTACCGAGCGTGAAGGTATCCTGCTGGACATTCTCCCCTTCGTGCTTTCCGTTGTCGCTGCGGCCCTGCTGGAGTACCCGCTTCTCAACGCCCAGCTTCGAGAAAAAGCCGACGAAATCCGGATGCGACGGTATGTCAATCTTGCCTTCACGGTGCAAACGGACGAGGGCCGACTTGCCGCCCCGGTTATCCGCGCTCCGGAAAAGATGAGCATACTTGGCCTTGCCCGAACCGTCGCGGAGCTTATGAACCGTGCTCAGACAAATACACTGCACACTGACGAAGTCCGCGGCGCGACGTTTACGGTTACTCAGGCCACGGCAGACGCTGGTATCCTGTGGCAAACACCGATCATCCATCAGCCGCAGGCGGCGATACTATCGGTAGGGAATGTCAGCAGAACTCCCGTCGTCCTGGAAGACGACACCATCGTAGTTCGTCCCCTGCTGCATCTCTGCCTCGCTCATGATGCCCGCATCGTCGATAGCGATACTGCCGGAAAATTTCTGGGCGCTGTCAAGCAAGGACTGGAAGAGGCGCAGTTCCTGTTCGCGTAGTAAGTTGAAATCAATGGAAAACCGCACAAAAGCGCTGGTAGTCTATGTCGATGTTGACGATACCTTTGTACGCAGTGTCGGCACGAAACGAATTCCAGTTCCATCAACTATTCAGCAGGTGCGACACCTCGCGGAGGCAGGTGCGGAGTTATACTGCTGGAGTTCGGGAGGAGCCGCTTATGCTCGCGCAAGTGCCGAGGAGGCAGGTATTGCCGCCTGCTTTTCCGCCTTTCTTCCCAAGCCACAAGTGTTTCTGGATGATCAGGTGCCGAGAGAATGGCGTCGAACTATCCATATACACCCATCAGAGAGTGCTGGAATGGCACTTTCCGATTATTGGATCAAGCTAGAACAGTCCGCGTAATAGGAAGGTATTTTTACCAGGTATGTCTAACAGAAGAAAGCAGCAGCTGCCGTGATAGCACAGTTAAGAGGAGTTGTTGCGAGATCATCAGGTACGTTTATCGTGCTTGATGTAAACGGGGTGGGTTATAAGGTAAACGTCCCGCTCACGGTGATCGAGAACCTTCCGGAACCCACGGAATCGCTGACCCTGGTTGTTCATACACAGGTGCGCGAAGATGACATCAGTCTGTTCGGCTTTATCAATGAAGTTGAGCTGCGGGTCTTCGAGCTTCTGCTGACGGTTTCCGGCGTGGGCCCAAAAGTTGCCCTGGGTCTGCTGTCGGCGCTTACCGCGGACGATCTGGCGCAGGCTATCTCGTCCGATGATGTCCGAACATTGACCAAAGTCCCCGGTGTCGGGGCCAAGACCGCGCAGCGGATGGTTCTGGAGCTCAAGGAAAAAATCGCACAGTTCGGTTTTGAGCGCCGGGTCGATAAGCTCTCGACAACAGGAACCGTCAAGAAGCGAGAAGGCAATGACGCCCTGCTCGATGATGCGATATCTGCTTTAATCAACCTGGGCTACAATAAACCCGAAGCGCAGCGCGCCGCGGATATGGCGATAGCGGAAATGCTGACGACGAATCCCGCGCCAAAATTCGCGGACCTTCTGCGGGCATCGCTGAATAAGCTAACAAAGCGCTAAAAGGTCCGGATTTCCGGCCCATGGTACAATCCAAGCAAATAACTGTTTGCCGGAGTGAACAAAACCATGCCTATTCGATCCACGAATCCTGGTGTCAGCGACGCGGGAGGCGGGCACGAACCGCCGATGGACAAAAACCGTCTGCTCGGCGGAGGCTTTGATCCGGAAGATGATTCCGGCGAGTATTCCCTTCGTCCGAAGCGCCTGTCGGAATATATTGGTCAGCGAAAGATCAAGGAAAACCTCGGTATTGCGATGGCGGCGGCGAAACTGCGCGATGAGTCCCTGGACCATCTCCTGCTTCATGGGCCGCCCGGTCTCGGCAAAACAAGCCTTGCGAATGTCATCTCGAATGAGATGAGCGCGAACCTGCGGGCGACGTCGGGTCCGGCGATTGAGCGACCCGGCGATCTGGTGGCGATTCTTACCAACCTGGAGGAGAACGCAGTCCTGTTTATCGACGAGATCCATCGCCTGAACCGGCTCGCGGAAGAGTTCCTCTATCCGGCGATGGAAGACTTCGAGATGGATGTCGTCATCGGCAAGGGACCATCGGCTCGTACCGTTAAAGTCCCGCTTCCTAAGTTTACGCTTATCGGGGCGACGACCCGGCCCGGTCTGCTGACAAACCCGCTGCGCGACCGTTTCGGCATCCAGATGAACTTCGAATTCTATACGCCGGAGGATCTGCAGCAGATTATTACACGCTCCGCCGAGATTCTTAAAGTGCCTATCGATACGGTCGGCGCACGAGAGATCGCGCTTCGGGCGCGAGGGACGCCACGTATCGCGAACCGTCTCCTGAAACGAGTCCGAGATTACGCCCAGGTACGAGCGGACGGAGAAATAACGCAGGAAGTTGCTGATGCGGCACTGAAAATGCAGGGAGTAGATGAGATCGGTTTGGACGAGTTTGACCGGCGTTTCCTGCGTACGCTTATCGAGAAATTTGAGGGCGGTCCGGCGGGTGCGGAGACAATGGCAGCGACGCTTCAAGAGGAGCGTGATACCATTGAAGATGTCTACGAGCCCTATCTGATGATGCTGGGCTTCCTGAACCGTACACCAAGAGGCCGTGTAGCAACTCGCGGAGCCTACGAACATCTTGGCTTCCCCTATCGTCCAAAAGAAGGACCAGGC
>JAZKEA010000766.1:0-1563 GCA_040387315.1 Armatimonadota bacterium
CGATACGCGCCGCCCTGCGAACGGGCCGGAAGGACTCGCCGCGCGGCGTCGGACCACGCTCCAGATAGGAGGGCAGCGTCGCAGCAGTCGATAGTGGCGGCAGCCCATCGCTGACGGGCGCAGGGCGCGTGGTAAGCTCGACCGTTGCGGGTTTCAGTCCCTCAGCGGCTGCGGTGACGGTGATCTTTCCGGCCTGGGTCGCTGACCGGATGCTGACCCGGTTGATGCCCCCTTCGACCGGCAGGCTCTTTGAAAGAATGAAGTTGTCCGGTCCCTGCGCGATCCCGCCCCGCCACTCGGCGGGTCCCGAAAGGGAGAAGTTCACCAGATTGAGGGCGGTCGGGCAGCGGTTTCCGGCGGCATCCACGACCTCGACATCCACCAGCGCAATGTCCGAGCCGTCGGCCCGCAGACCGCCGGGCCCGGTGCGCGGGGTCAGGCGCAGGGCGGCGGGCGGTCCCGCTGTTTTCCTGGTGTCCTCGCAAACCCGCTTTCCCGACGCGTCATAGCCGACGGCTTTGAGTTCGCCAGCCTGCCACGCTGCCTTCGGGAAGGTGAAGAGGAATCGGTTCGTCTGCTTCCCGAAGCCAAGAGACCGGTTGTTCAGGAACAGCTCGACCCGGTCCGCGCCGGAAACTGCCTGGACATCCTTAACCGTTCCGGCAGCATAGTTCCAGTGCCCCAGGAGGTGGACTCGGGGACGCTCGACATCCACCCAGCCGTCCCATATAGCCCGGTGGGCGAACCAGCCGTCCTTGGGAAGGCGCATGGCGTCCACCTCGCCGCTGCGCCGGTAGTTCTCCGCCCCGCGGTGGTGCGTGTTCGAGTCCGAGAAGATGATATTGACGCCCCCGGCATTCACCCGCCGCCCCGTGCCCGGTCGTTCACGCCAGTAGTCGTACCAGCGAATCACGTTCTCGACCGCGTGGGAGTCCTGGTTGCGGTTGTAGATGGCGGCGCTCTCCCCATTGTGCTGGGGGCCATCGCCGTTCTTGTGAAACGGCGGCGAGAACTCGTCCCAGAACTTACGCGAGGCCTCGTCGCGGGAGTACTCGGTCGCCCACAGCGGCTTGGATGCGCTCTTGTTGATATAGAGCATCTCGCCGCCCCACTCGGCCGTCGTGCTCCCGAGCATCTCGCGGCTGCCCATCGCCCGCCCGCCGTGCGGGTCGTACCGCTGCTTCAGGGCGAGCATCTCGCCCATATGCGCCTCGCTAACCCCCTTGTTCCCCGCCTCGTAAAACAGGACGCTCGGGCTGTTGCGGTTGTAGATCATGGCGTCCCGCATCAGCTCGACGCGCATCTCCCAGCGGCGTCCGTCCGCGTCCCGCTCGCTGTCCCCGGCGGGGAGCGCCTGCAGCAGCCCGACCCGGTCGCACGACTCGACATCCTGCCGCGACGGCGTGACGTGCATCCAGCGCACGAGGTTCGCGTTCCCCTCGACCATCATGCGGTTGCTGAAGTCGCTGATCCATGGCGGGATGTTGATGCCAAGCGCGGGCCACTCGTTGGTGGTCCGCTGGGCGTATCCCTTGAGGTGGAGGGCGCGCCCGTTCAGGCGCA
>JAZKEA010000766.1:1573-8410 GCA_040387315.1 Armatimonadota bacterium
TGCCGGAAACCGGTTCGGGTGGTTACCGCGTCCGCAGGGCGTCCGTTCACGGTCAGGGTCGTGCGGACATCGTAGAGACAGCCATATCCCCAGCTCCAGAACCGAAGGCCGGTCACCCGCGCGTTCGCACTCACCGTTCGGGTCTCGTTCGGCCCGATCCGCTCCTCTTTTCCGCCGAAGGTGCGGACGGTCTTCCCAGCGGCATCCACGATACTGACATCGTAGCGGAAGGTGCGCGGCTCGTCGTATTCGTTGCGCACCTGGGACTCGGCGGTGACCGTCGCCCCGCCCCCCGGCACATCGAAATTCGTCGCGTGGACGTAGACACCGGTCGTGCCGAGGTTCGAGTAGAGCGGGAGGGTCTGGTAAAGACGGTCCATTACATGAAGGCGAACATTCTTGTTGATGCCGCCGTAGTTGGCGTAGAAGTTCCGGTCGCTCCACTGGTAGCCCGACCCGGTCGCCGTCTCCTTGTAGTTCCAGGAGTTGTCGATCCGTGCGGCGATGACGTTCTCCTGCGGCGGCGGAAGCAGTGCGCCTGTGATATCCAGCCCGAACGCCATGACCCCGTTCTCGTGCCGCCCAACAGATTTGCCGTTGACATAGAACTCACCGCCGTGCCGGATACCTTCGAACTCCAGCACGACCTTCTTCCCCCTGCTTCCGGCGGGCAGCCGGAACCGCTTCCGGTACCAGACGATGCCGGTTGGAAGGTCGCGGATATCCTTGCGGAACGCATCGTCCTCATTGAAGGCGTGCGGGAGCGTCACCGGCTTCCACGCGTCGTCCGCGAAGGCGGGCGTTTCCGCGCCGGGCGGGTCACCGACAGCCAGGCGCCATCCCCGATTGAAGTCAAACGAGGCGCGGGCAGGCGCAGCCGGAAGAGACTGTCTTACCCCCGCAGCTGTCGGCACTGCCCCGCCCGCGAGGAGCGCGAGAAGGAGCCATCCCCCGAGCGTCACCGCGAACCACTGCGAATGCGGGCGCTGATACGGAAATCGATTGCTGTTCAGATTATCTGTCCTTTTGCGGCACGCGCCGAAATGTCAGTCTGCCTGGGTCGTCCAGAGATAGGCGATCGGAACCTGATTCGAGCCTGACGGACGGGTCTGAACAAGCTGCTCGCCCCGGTACCACTTAGCATGTCCATCGCAGAAGACGCTGTTGGTGCCCTCCAGATGGTACATGTAGGAGACTATCCCCTGGTTGGTCCGCAGGGATGCCGGTCGCGTCGTCTTGTCAAGCGTCGGGTTGACCTGATAGTAACGCCAGGTCAGGACCGCATTTCGGTTGATGTTCGGCGCGCCGGTCTCGGTGGCGAAGATCGTGCCGGCTGTGTCACTGATCTCAGCCAGAGCGCGGCCCGATGGTCCGAACGCGGTAGTCGCCGTTTCGTTATAGTAGGCGCCATTCAGGACATAGGAACCGTAGTTGAAGGTGCCGCGAACCCAGGTCGGTGTCGGGGGCTGGTAGATGTAGCGGTGATAATCCCGACTCGACAGATCGTTCGCCTGAGCCGTAATGCAGGTGAAGACGCCGGTGTTCTTGACGTAGGGAAAGATCATATCCATCCACTTGGGCGCGCCGGAGTCATTCACCGTGAGCCCCATGTAGTCTCCGTAGCTCTCGATGGGCATCGTTTCATCGTAATCCTGAGCATACTGCATGAGACCGAGGCCAATCTGCTTCTGGTTGGAAAGGCAAGCCGCCTGACGCGCCTTATCCCGTGCCTGCGCGAAGACAGGAAATAGGATCGCAGCCAAAATGGCGATAATGGCGATAACAACGAGCAGTTCAATCAGTGTAAAAGCGGCGCGGTTACTCGGGATAAAACCGGCGGAATGCAGGCGGCGTGAGCACGTAGAATTCATGATGTTTCCTTCGGCGGCACTAACGGTGGCGCTGCGGAGCGCCGATAGACGATCTCAGTCGGTAGAAGTTCCCGTTCTCCTATCGGGAAGCCGGATTCAATGGCGTCGAGAAGGAGGCGGGCGGCACGGCGGCCCATCTCCTCCAGCGGCTGACGAACGGTGGTGAGCGGCGGGACGACCGAAGCCGCTTCGGGGCTGTCGTCAAAGCCCGTGACGGACATCTCCTCGGGCACCCGCACTCCCGCTTTACTCAGCGCCTGCAGTGCGCCCGCGGCAATCTGATCGTTGCCACAGCAGAGCGCGGTGGGACAGGTGGCGGCAGGAAGCGCCAGCAGCATCTCGGCCCGCTGAACGCCGGATGCGATCGAGTAATAGCCGGGAAGCACTAAGGCGGGGTCATACGGGATACCCGCCTTTTCCAGGGCATTGCGGTAGCCTTCGTGGCGCATCCGCGCACTGCGAGATTCCGCCCTCCCCGGCAGAAACGCGATGCGGCGATGCCCCAGTTCGAGTAGGTGATTCACCAGTGTCTCGACCGGGGTGATGTGGTCCACATCCACGCTCGACACCCGCGGGTCGTCGCTCTGGCCGCTGATCAGCACGAACGGCAGTCCGGCCTCGAGAAGGGCGGGAACGATGTCGGAGTCGGGCGAGGGGGACAGGATGATCAGGCCGTCGGTGCGGCCGTCGCAGAAGATGGGCAGGCTCTCTGCCGCACTGGACCAGCGCCGCCCGGTGAAGAGCGTCGTGTTCTGGCCTTCGGTGTTGGCGACAGCAATGATGCCGTCGAGCAGGCCGCAGACGTAGGGGTCACCCTGGAGGCGGGCATCCGGGTTGATCAGGACAACACCAATAGCGTTGAGACGCTGTCCCCGCATACCCTGGGCTACGGCGCTGGGAAAGTAGCGCAATTTTCTAGCCGCCGCGTGAACGCGTTCCCGGGTAGACTCGGCGACCGGATACTTGTCGGTGGATTGGGCGCGAAGGGCAGCGGAGACGGTCATCATGCTGACACCGGCTTCGGCGGCTACTTCTTTCAGCGTGACACTGCGACGTGTCCTGGACATCACGGCACCTTCCTCAGGGTTACCTCACCCTTGTTATCTTGAGCACTGAGACTTCTTCCCATTATCTTAACGTTAAGATAATGTAGCGAAATGTTATAACACAAAGCGTGGTTTGTCAAGCCGACCGGCACATTTCTTCTTCAGAAACTCTCGCGCAATGCTTTTCGACCCAAAACCCAATAGAGTGGAGTCGAACTATCTATCCTTCGGTGAACCGCACTTCCTGCCGCTCAATGACATCAATACTGACCAGGGCGGCGACGCTTTCCCCGTTACTGAAGTTCGGAATCGCGTCCTCGGGCAAATGAATGGGCGCGTCTTTTCGCAGGGGCAAAATCTTCAGCAGCAAGTCACCTGCGTAAATGTCCGGAGCATAACGCTTCAGGCCAATGTCAAAGGCACGCCCATTGTAGAAGTTATCGGTCAGCAGCGTATCGCCGAGATAGCAGCGCGCCACGTCGCCCACATAGTGAACGCGCAGCAGTAAATCCCGATCCGAGTCCACCCCGGCTGGCAGCGTCACGCGCCAGACGGCGGCTCGGGCGAAGTCGTCGTCCCCGGGAGCCTGGGCGACCCCCTGAATGCCGAAGGGCACGTCTCGCGCCGGGCCGGCCTGCTGAATCTGCTCAATGGAGGCTTTGATATCCGCGGACTGCCTTTCCGCCGCGTCAAACCGTCCGAAGACACCGTCTTCGACAGGCACAATTTTCTTTTTGTTAACGCTGAGGGAAGGCGGCGGTGGGAAAATGGCGACCGTTAAATCCGCGGAATCTTCGGCCTGTAAGCGGAGTTGGTCGCTGTCCATCCGGAGGCTGGCGCGGGTGAGAAAGATGCGCTCCCGGCCCGCGAAACTGCCTTTATAGCACGCGAGTGCATCCTCGTCGTTCAGCAGCACAACACAGATTTCTTTGCCACCCTCGGTATACAGGCGAATCGCCGCGTCGGTACCCGTCGGCACCTGCCGAAGAGTAATGAGGCCGTTCGCCGTCGTCACCTGACCCGTAGTAGAATCGAGCGTGACACCGTCGGCGCTGAAAACGAACTCCGAGGCCACGCCCGGTGTTTGCGCGAAGACAAAGCAGGCGGTGCTGCCGTCTTCCAGGCGGCAAACGGGCTGGGCCGTCGCGTAGACGAGTTCAATGCCGTTCATATCGAGGTGGAAAGGCCAGAAGAAGAGGCTGTCGGCGGGAACCGTGACCGGCTCCGAGGGAACGGTTACGGTACCGTCCGGCCCGGTCACCGCGAACCGTACACCTGCTCTAGCGGGCATGTGCTGCAGCCTCTGGTAATTGCTGACAAAGATAAAGCCCCTTCGTCCGTCGCTGCGTACCGCCCAGCGCAGGGTTTGCGTATCCGATGCGCCGGCGGGGCGCACCTGGGGAAGCCGGGCGGGATACGTCGCCAAGAGGGAGCCGTAATCTCGCAGGAAAAGGTGCAGGCGCCTCAGCAAGTGATAGTGTGGGTTGACCTGCCCGAACTCCCCCAGCGGCGCGAAAAAGTCGTACGACTTAACGGGAAGATCGTTGTAATTCGTCTGCCTCGTCAACTGCGACTCCTGCAGCGTCGTGCGCCTGCCTTCGGGGTTGGTCCCCCCGTGGTACATGTAGTAACCCTGCAGGTTGTTGCCGGAGCCGATTTTGACCAGCGCGCTCGCCTCGATATCATGGGGCGAGAGGCGAATACGGCGATGATAGCTGCTCGGCATGCCGCCGCCGATCTCGCAGCAGAAGTAAGGGTAGTCCCCGTTATCCTCCCCCTCTCCTGCCTCGCCGTGTTCCAGCTGGTCGGTGGCAACAGCGGTATCGGTGCGCGACAGCCGGAACAGGAAATTGTCCCCATACGTGCCGGGCATCGGCGTCAGTTCACGGTCCCAGAAGCCTTCCGCATACGCGCCGAACAGGGGCAGCAGTTCGCCTGCGGGCATCGGCGTACTGAGCTCCGGCCAGCCCGTCCGCGTATACAGGGGCACATCCATTCCCGCTTCGTACGCGATGGATTTCAGTGTCAGCAGATGTTCCGCGGGGCCGGAGTACTCGTTATCCACCTGAATTCCCGCGACCGGGCCGCCGTCCTTCCACAGCAGGCCTTCGATCTGCCGAGCGATCTGGGCGTACAGGACTCGGGCATGGGCCAGGTACTTCGGATCGTCGCTGCGCAGGCGAATGTCCGGGCGTTCCACCAGCCACTCCGGCAGCCCGCCGTTGCGCACTTCGCCATGGCACCACGGGCCACAGCGCACGATGACAGTAAGTCCGACTTCCCCGCAGAGCTCGACGAATCGGCGCAGATTGCGCTGTCCCGACCAATCCCACTCTCCTTCGATCTCTTCGTGGTGAATCCAGAACACATAGCTCGCGAGGATATCGATGCCGCCTGCTTTGATTTTGAGCAGGGCGTCGCGCCACTCCCGCTCCGGATACCGGCTGAAATGAAACTCTCCGGATACCGGGAGCCACGGCGTACCGTCGAGCAGCAGGCTGCGGCTGTCGGCAGTCAGTTCGCGGCCGTCGGGCCGCCGTGATGCGCCCATGCGAAAGGGCGGCTTGCGTGGGGGCGCTGTCGGAGAGGCGGTATTAAGAATTAAGGGAGTCACTATGGAGAAGTTGTTCCCCCTTCGTTATTTTCATAAGCAGGCCGGCGGCGCTCCAACAAGCGCTGCGCCGCTGCCTGAGCCGACGATAGTGGGCGCTTCGCGGGCGTCGTCGTAATTTTGGGACGCAGTACGGGCTTCCTCTCAGGACCAATAGAGAATCCGGCGTGCGGCGGCTGGTTGTAGCCGGTATTCTGCCACGCGATGGCTAGCCGGTACACGGGATCATGCATCAGCGTGTAAAGCCGGTGCTGCGTCGGAATCGTCGTGGTGAAGATGCGCAGCTCTTTGCCGTCGCTCGTGGGGAAGATGACCTCCTCTCGCCAGTCGCCGAGGATATCTGCGGAAAGCGCGGGATTCGCCTTGGTCCCGTTGACCGATGTGCAGCCTTCGGCGACCAGCAGCGGCGTCGTCGCCTCTTTCTCCCAATTCCATTTCACGATCTGGCTGCCATCGAGCAGTTCATCCAGCAGATCACCGTCCCAGTAGATGCGGAAGTTGCAGGTCGGCGCCAGCCGTGACTGCGTGTCCGGCGTGTCGAAGCCATAGGTAATCTGGCCGGGGAGGAGCGATAGTCGCGGTGCGTTTTCGGCGATCTGTTGGCCCCTGGCGTCCCAGTTCCCGGTGACACCCGCTCCCAGCGCCCAGGACTCCGCTCCCGGATACCGCGGGTCAATATCGGCGGCGAGGCCGCGACCGGGTCCCTGGCCTTTGCCGCCGGACGCGTTCCGGTCGAGAGACGGCTTCTTCCACAGCGTCTGACCGGTCTTCAGCGCGACCATGTGCGCTCCGGCGTCCCCAAACGATTCCTGGATGCGGAACATCTCCAGCCCCGGGTTCTGCGGATCGAGGTCGCCGACATGGATCGCGTCGCCGTGCCCATAACCCGTGGAGAACAGTCCTTTACCGTTGTCATTAATGACGCACCCGCCATAGATGACCTCGTCTTTGCCGTCGTCGTCCACGTCGGCCACGCTCAGGTTGTGGTTGCCCTGGCCCGCGAAGGCGCGGTTCCCCGGCGTTTTCGGATCGCTGCTGTCGAAGATCCAGCGCTGTGTCAGCTTGCCGCCGCGCCAGTCCCACGCCGCCAGGAACGTACGCGTGTAGTAGCCCCGGCACATCACCACGCTCGGACGGACGCCGTCGAGGTACGCGACGCAGGCGAGGAAGCGGTCTCCCCGGTTCCCGCTGCCGTCGCCCCAGACGGCCCTGAGCTGGTCGCTCGTGGGGTTCAGGTTCCCTGCATCATCCGGCATCCGTGACGGCAGGTAATCGGTCGTTGCCAGCGCTTTTCCGGTCAAGCCGTCGA
>JAZKEA010000766.1:8420-8807 GCA_040387315.1 Armatimonadota bacterium
ACGGTGAGAAACTCCGGTCCCGTCAGGACGCGTCCTGACGGGTTGACATAGTTCGCCTTGGGATCGCCACTGACCGTACCCGTGCCATCGATCGTTCCATCCGCCGTTTTGCAGACCATTTCTGCTCGCCCATCGCCATCGAGGTCATAGACCATAAACTGCGTATAGTGCGCGCCGTCGCGGATGTTTCTGCCCAGATTGATCGTCCACAGCAGTTTGCCGTCCAGCTTGTAGGCCTGGAGGACGGGCGGATTGGTCTCTCCCGCCTGAGAGTTGTCCTTGCCGCGTCCGACCCAGTGCTGGACGATCTCGTACTCGCCGTCGCCATCGAGGTCAGCGGCAGAGGCGTCATTCGGCATATAGGCGAACTCACCGTCGAGGGTTTTT
>JAZKEA010000766.1:8817-9123 GCA_040387315.1 Armatimonadota bacterium
CTTCAGCGGGATCGAAACGTAGGGCCGGGCAGGAGCCCCCGCCGCCATCCGGAACGGTGTGCTCGCCTTCTGTTCCCGGCCGCTCTCTACCGGCCGCACAAAGTAGGCAGTCGCCCGATCCCCTTTCGCGTCAGTGTCCACGAAGTTCGTTGCACCGGTGAGCGGCTTGCCATTCAGCTTCACGTTCTTTCCGCCGGTTGTGCGGTAAAGATTGAAGGCGAGGTCCTCCTTGTCCGTGCCCAGCAGCCGCCAACTCACGAACACACTGCCGTTGTTTTGCTTGATGGCAGCCACGCCCCGCCCCAG
>JAZKEA010000767.1:0-10214 GCA_040387315.1 Armatimonadota bacterium
GGCTAAGCCGTATAAGCGGCGGGGGGGAGGGGTTAAACTCGCCTCAACGACCGCATAGACACAACGGAGAACGAAAAATCTCATGGATAAAACACAGTCTCTCGCTCCCGGCAGCGACATCAAGCTGGAGGGTTACGGCAGCGAGCATCCCGCTCTGGATACCGCCTTCCGCATCATCGATGAGGCGAAGCCGCCCAAGGCTCGGCACAATAACCGACTTGTGGTGTGCGCGGCGAGCGACCTGGCGCCGGGACAGAAGTGGGTCGTGGAGGACCCCGAGAGCGGTATCTCCATCGGCGTGTTCAATGTCAACGGAGAGTATTTCGCGCTTAAGAACGTCTGCCCGCATCTGGGCGCACCGCTCTGCCTGGGAAGCATCCACGCCACCCACCGGCCCAGTCCGGTGTTCGAGTTCCGCGCGGACCTGCAGGGGCGTGTTCTGCGCTGTCCCTGGCACGGTTGGGAGTTCGATATCGTGACGGGTAAGGCGCTCTATGACGCCAAAAGCCGGGTCGCAAGCTACGCCTGCTCGGTGGACGAAAACGGCGATGTGGTGGTCAGCCTGTGAGACGGGGTGTGCAGGGACCAGGAGTGCAGGGGGCGAACACCAGGGCGCTGACGCCGCGCGCGGTGTTTATCGGTCTGCTGGGGGCGGTCTTCCTCTGCGCGGTCACGCCCTATAACGATTACAAGATCGGGGCGACGTTTCTCGCGGGGAACCAGTTTCCCGTTGGCGCGATCTTCGCGCTTCTGCTTCTCGCCGCGCCGGTCAATGCCCTGCTGCGCTCCGTCGCCCCGTCCCGTGTCTTCTCGCGGGCGGAGCTGCTGACCATCTGGACGCTGATGCTGGTCGCGTCCGGCCTGCCGTCGTCGGGGATGATGCGCTTTTTCCTGCCGCACATGGCTGCGCCGCAGTACTTTTCGAACGGTGTCAACAACTGGGAGCCCAGAATCTGGGGAGACCTTCCCTCCTGGCTTTCCTTAAGTGACCGGGAGGCCGCGAACGCCTATTATACCGGTTATCCGCGCGGGGCGGAGCATATACCGTGGTCGGCCTGGGTCCGTCCGCTTCTGGGCTGGGGGGCGTTCGCCGCCTGCTTCTTCTGCGCGACGTTCTGCCTCGCGAATCTGCTGCGCCGCCAGTGGATCGAAAACGAAAAGTTCGTCTTTCCCCTGGTCAGTCTGCCGCTTCTGCTTGCCGAGGACCCGTCGCCGGGCACAAAGACGCCCCCGGTACTGCGCCAGCCGCTTCTCTGGTGCGCGGTCGCCTTTACGACCGGACTGCATGGTCTGAACGGTCTCCATCAGCTGTATCCTTCGGTGCCCGCGCTGCAGACGACGATCAATCTGGAGACCTATCTGACCACGCAGCCATGGAACCAGATCGGCCCGCTGCCGATGATGTTCTTTCCGCTCGTGGTCGGGCTGTCGTTTCTGCTCCCCGCCGAGGTCGCGTTCTCGCTCTGGTTCTTCTTTCTTTTTTATAAAGCGGAGATTCTTGTCGGCGCGGTCAACAACTGGGACATGCCCGCGCCGCTCGGGAGTCCGTCCGAGCGTCAGTTCCATGCCCTCCAGGGCTTCGGGGCCGCGCTCGGCCTGATGGGATGGACCCTGTGGTCGGCCCGCCGCCATCTCCGGGATGTCTGGGAGAAGGCGACGGGCGGGCCGCGGGCCGCCGAGATCGACGACAGCCGCGAAATGTTCTCGTACCGGGCGACGGTGATCGGGCTTGGCGTGAGCTATATCGGAATGGCGGTGTGGATGCGGCTCGCGACGATTCCCTGGCCCCTGGTCGCGTTCAGCCTGCTTCTTCTCACGCTCTCCCTCGTCACTATCTCCTGGGCGGTGACCCAGGCGGGAACGTTTTATATGGTGATGCCGTGCATGGCGGTGGATGCCATCGGCACGACGGTGGGCACCAGTCACGCCGATCCCGGCGCGTGGTACAGCGTCCAGCGTCTGGAATGTATGTTCTACCGGGACACACGGGAGCTGCTGCTTCCCGAGATCCTGAGCGGCGCGAAGGCCGCCGAGGTAAGCGGTCAGGCATTGCGCTCCCTGTTCCCCGCCTTGGTGACCTCTGTTGTCCTCGGTGTTGGGGTGTCGCTTGTCGCGTCCCTCTGGCTGCCGTATTTCAATGGCGGCGCGAACTCGCTGCCCAACACTTGGGCCTTTCGCAGCGGACCGATGCGCCCGCTGCAGATGGTGAGTGGATTCGCGGGGACACCGGTTGTGGGCGGTTTGTCCGGTGTGCTTCAGATCGTGGGCGGCTTTGTCGGCGTCGGCGTGATGCTTCTGCTCCGGGCGCGGTTCGGTTTCGGTCTGCACCCTATCGGTTTCATCGGGGCATCGGTCGTCTCCGGCAAGCAGCTCTGGTTTTCCCTCATGCTCGGCTGGCTGTGCAAGACGACGCTCATGCGTTTCGGAGGAATGGGCGGCTACCGTGCCGCGCTTCCGTTCTTCCTGGGGCTGATGCTCGGCGACGTTCTGAATGCGATCCTCTGGATCGTGATCGGCGGCCTGACCGGTGTCGGTTACAACTTGCTGCCCCAATGATGGGGGCAGGTCACGAGCGATGCCGCGGTGGGAAATCTGCTCTATTAAGGCGCGTTCAATGTCTGCACGTTTCGCATCCGTCAGTGTCGTTAGCTTCGGATCAAGAGTGAACGTTTTGGTACAATATGAGCAACGGCATCGCGCGGTTCCGGAGCGGTTAAAACCGAAACGACCGACGCCAGCAGACTCCTGGCAATGCGGGCAAAGAACAGCGACCATGCCACTAATTTGTTTCAGGTACATCAACGCGGCAAAGCCCATAGCCAGCGTACGGTAGTGTAACGCTAGAGACATGAGCGTTTACAATCGGCTACTTTTCTAGCACGATCTATTGGGAGGAATGGTTATATCAATATGGCAATTTTGTGGCAACGATTAGAATCTAAGTTGGAGAGGCTCAAAAGAGGCACCGAAGGGTCATACCGTCAAATAGATGACACGCCGCTGTACCGCGCAAAGGTTCCCGGGGGTTGGCTTCTTAGAATGGAAGGTTTTCGAGAAGAAAGTCTCATCTTTATGCCGGACGCTGCCCACAAGTGGGACGGTTCATCCTTGCGTTAAAGTCATACATGCAAGTAGCCCTACCGTACCGACTATTCCTCTTTTGCTCTAAGTTTTAAGCTATGGGCTTATTCGCGTTGTTCATTGCAAAGGTTTTTCTAAGGCTCTGTCGGAGTCGGCAAATCCTGCAACACGAAAAAGTTCATAGCCATACATGCTACAATCCAGTGGTACCCGGTCTCCAGGCAGGCGAGTGTGGCGCGGGTCCCACAATCAAGTGATGTCTCTCGGCAAACGAACAACCCTCAGTGATATCGCAGAGCGTGCGCAGACCAGCACCATGGCGGTGTCCGTCGTGCTCAATGGGGCGCGTTCCAACACCCGTGTCTCCGACGCGACGCGGCAGCGGATCCTGCAGGTCGCGGCGGGGCTGAATTACACCCCCAATGCGATGGCACGGGGTCTGAAGCGGCAGCGGACCAATACCCTGGGGGTGCTGTTTAACTGGGCCGGTTCCCATGCGATCCACAATCTGTATTCGGTGGCGGTCCTCGATGGCATCGTCGCCGGTGCGGCGACAGCCGGGTACCATATCCTTCTCTACACACAGAAGTGGCATACCGCCGCCGCTTCCGCGTCCGCCTTTTCCGATCAGCGTACGGATGGCGTCGTCGTGGTCGCCCCGAATGAGCAGTCGGATGTCGTGCCGGGTCTGACCGGGCTGGGCCTGAAGGTCGCCCTTGTTTCGTCCGTCACTCCGACGGAAGGCGTTCCCTGCCTGACCATCGATAACCGCGAAGGCGTGCGTCTCGCCCTCGACCACTTATGGGACATTGGGCATCGCCGGATCGCCTACATCGGTCACGGCTGGTCCCGGCATAGCCCGCGCGAACGCTACGACGCCTATCGCGAGTGGATAGACGAGCGCGGGCTTCCCCACCGCTCGGACGAGGCGATTCTGGCGGACCTTACGCCGGACGGGGAGGATGCTCCCCTCCATGACCTGCTGACCGGCGAGGATCGCCCGACCGCAGTCTTCGCCTTTAACGATGACATTGCGGTGAAGGTGCTGGAGCACGCCCGCAGCCGAGGGGTCTCGGTACCGGGCGACCTCTCGGTGGTCGGCTTCGATGATGTCCTTGTCGCTTCCCTTACGGTCCCGAAGCTGACGACGATTCGGCAGCCCCTGTTCGAGATGGGACGGCAGGCGGCAAAGCGGCTCGTCGCCCGTATCGAGAAGAGCGACACCGACGACTTCATCGCGCGACATGTTCTGGCTCCCGAACTGGTGGTTCGCGAATCCACCGCACCCCCGCGACACGAACCGTCACCACTACCCACACCCTAATTCAATCCGAGGTAAAAGAACTCTTGAAACGACGAACTATCGCGCTTTTCGGCGCGGGTTTCCATGGTCTCAATGCCGTCCTTCCGGCCCTGCTTCGTCTCCGCGAAAAGCTGGACCTTGTCGCGGTTGTCGAACCGGCAGAAAGTAATCGCATGCGCGCCGCGCAGGCCGCGCCGAACGCCGCCGTTTACGCGTCGCCCGACGAGCTTTTCGCCGCCCACTCCCCCGATATCGTCTATGTCGCCACGCTTCCGCATCTGCATCTCCCGGTCGCCCTGCAGGCGCTGGCGGCGGGATGCCATGTGATCTGCGAAAAGCCGCTCGCGCCCACCGTGGAGGAGTGCGAAACCATGATCGCCGCCGCCCATCGGGCGGAGCGGCACCTGGTGACGATGTTCGAGAACCGGTATCTCATCCGCAATCGTACGGTTCGGGAGTGGTGTCTGAGTGGCAGAATTGGCCGTGTTGAGGCAATTCATCTGCAGCATTTCTGGCCTGGTCCCATCACGGAGCCGCGCCGCACGAATCTCCTGAATGCCTCCGGGGCGCTCGACTGTGGCATCCACTATCTGGATCTCGCGCGCTATTTTGTGGATGCCGGAGACTGGGCGACAATCCACGCGGTCGGACAGTGGTTCGATGAGCCGGATCTCGAGAACCCGCCGCATATCACGATCACGGCCCGGCTTAGCAACGGGCCGCTGGTGACCTCGACGGAAAGCATGAGCTACCGGATCGCCTATGCGAACCGTACCGGGGACCGTTCGGGGACCACGTCGCTTAACGTCATCGGCACGGACGGCATCATCGAAAGCGTTGCCGACGGCGTCCGTCTTCGCCTCACCGACGGGACGGAAGAGACTCAGACGGATGAGCGCATGAGCCATGTCGATGAGATTCCGCTCGTGGTCTCCGATCTTCTGACGCTGCTGGAGACCGGGACCGCGGCGAGCGGTTTCCTTCCCATGGGAACGGACGGTCTCCATGCGCAGCGTATTACCGCGGAAGCAAACCGACAGGCGCGGGCCTCGCGGAACGGCTGAAACGCCGGTAGTTGCGTTGATTGTGTCCTGGCGCACCCGTCAGGTTGTCGCTTATGCGGTCGGAGACCAAAGTGCCGAAACCTGTCGTTTGCTCTGGCAGAGAGTCCCAAGCAGAAAATCAAAATCACCTCCAAATAATTATGAGGCAACTCCCTGTATGTTAGTTGATGACTATTTAAGCTATCTGGAAGAAGCTTCCGAATACGGAGGACAGCCAGATGCCTTTGGACTTTCCCATTATCAGTTCTGGGTAGAGACTTTAATCGATCTGATGAACCTGTTCTGGAAGGATACACATAAAGCAATAGATGAGGTTTCTGCCCAAATGCTTCTTTATTGCAGGAATTCCAGCCAGCCATTTGAACCCGCAAAGAAAGCATATAAAAAGCTGGATTCGTTTTTAGGTAGGTATCAAAAATCCGTTGTTTTGGACAATAAGTATCATGTATTGAAAGGCATTTCCTTCTCTAAAGAAGAAATCGAAATCATAAGTGATGTCCTCCACTATCCCTATGGCATCAGTTCTGCATTTCTGAATCTTAATCGGGAAGAATCTGTAGACAGAGATGTTTTTTTGGTGAGTGAAATAAAAAAGCGTCTGGCGGATTACGAACAAAACCGAGGAATAAGCAGGGACATCAACTGGAAAATGCCCGAACCGGAAAAGTCCCCGCCCGAAACAGAAATTAACATTCAGCCTGCCATTCCCGCTGCTCCCCTCTCTATTTTCGGTGTAGCGAAACAAAGACGTAAGACGTAACAAAGGCTCTCAAACACGTATGAGGCCATTACCGATTCGCCTCCGCGAAGTTTCTTCTTGACAGGAATCAGGGTTAGAGATAAAGTAATTTCACGCAGTTGAATAAGGGCTTATTCATGACCGAGAGCAACGATGATCTTGCGGTAAAACAGAAGAGAACGGAAAATCCCCGCCGCGCGACGCTGAGCGATGTCGCACGGGAGGCCGGGGTCAGCGCCGTTGCCGTGTCGGTCGTCCTGAACGGCACCAAGACCGGCACCCGTGTCTCCGAAGCCTCGCGGCAGCGGATCACCGCCGCCGCGCAGCGCCTCCGGTACACGCCGAACCAGGCCGCCCGCAGTCTGGCGCGGGGCCAGAGCAAGGTCGTTGGGATCGTGCTCGGACACCTGCGCCCGCTCTCGGCGGGAACGCACGACTTGGGCAACGAATACACCCTGTTTGTGATCGAGGGAATTACCGCCGCGTGCGGCGAGCGTGGCTATCACCTCTTTGTTTTTACCAACCCCTGGCGCGAGACCCCGGAAGCCCTGGAGATTCTGCGGGACCGGCGTACCGATGGTCTGATCCTCCTCGCGCCGCCTGCCGATACCCGGATTCTTTCCGACCTGTGCGCTGTCAATGTCCCCTTTGTCTGCGTCGGAAATCCCGCCGAGGGCCTGGGGGTCTCGACGGTCGATATCGATGATGTGCGGGGAACACGGCTCGCACTGGAGCATCTTTACGCTCTGGGACATCGTCGTATCGCCCATATTCTTGGACCGCCCACTGCTTCCAGCCCCCGTCGTCGCCTCGCCTCCTACCGGGAGTGGCTGGCGGAAGCCGCTATCCCGAACCGACCGGAATACGAGGTTGAGGGGTATCCCGTCGGTATTTATGGGGAGGAAGGCGTGGCTGTGATGCGTGAGAACGTACGAAAGCTTCTTGCCCTGCCCGAGCCGCCGACCGCGATCTTTGCCTGCGACGATTCCCTTGCGGTGAAGGTGATCGACGAGGCCACGAAAGCCGGGTTTGCCGTGCCGGAGCGCCTTTCCGTTGTCGGGTTCGATGACCGCCCGATGGCATCGATCATCACCCCTCCACTGACGACTATCCGTCAGCCGATGGTGCAGATCGGGTACATCGCCGCCAACACGCTGATCGATCAGCTGGAGGCTGAGCACAGCGGTACGGAGGCGCCCGCGCCGCGCGCGGTACACATGACGCCGGAATTGATGGTGCGCCAGAGCACCGCTCCCCCACGGTACTGACTATGTGGCAGTGGGGATACGTTATTCCGTACTAAAGGACAGCATCGCCTTTTTACGGTAGTTTTCACGCAGCGAAGCATCGCGATAATTTTGGAAAGAAGGAGAAACCGTGAGTATATTCAAGGTGAAGACGGTCGGACCTACTGCTTTGGCTCTGTTAGGCGTGAGCGTCTGCTCCCTGACCGCGGGCTGTGGGCCGAAAGAAGCCGCCACAACGACCCCGGCTAAGGGCCAGGGGCCCGTTGCGGGGGCTGGCGCGGCAAATGTCAAGGTCACTCCGGAGCAGGAGGCCGCGAGGCAGAACGCGATTAAGCAAGGGCCCGCCGTTGAGGCTGCCTTGAGACGGCAGCAGGGACAGTGATCCCTCCTGCTGCTCGACTATACGATTAGAAATCACACACTCGTCATCTCGGTTCTTTTGGAAAGGGTTGATTTTATTATGCAATGTTCGCATTCCCGACGAAGTATGTCCCCCGCCACGGTTCTGCTCTCCGGTTTTACGCTCATCGAACTGCTCGTTGTTATCGCAATCATCGCCATCCTCGCAGCCATTCTTTTCCCTGTCTTCGCTCAGGCGCGAGAGAAGGCGCGGCAGACCGCCTGCCTTTCGGCGACCAAGCAGCTGGGGACCGCCGTTTATCAGTACTATCAGGATTATGACGAAGTCGGCCCTAACGGCAATTATCTTTACGGCGCTATTGGAGGCTGGGCGGGACAGGTCGCCCCCTATGTCAAAAACGTTCAGTTATTCCGCTGCCCCAGCGATATTATCGACCCGCAACCTGGGGAAAACCCGTCATCCTACGCGATGAACAGCAATCTGGGGATGGGGGGGAACGGTCAGTGCAACGGAACCATCAGCGGCGTCACCGGCCAGTGCAGTCAGGCGTGGCCCATTTCCGAAATGACTTCTCCCGCTAAGACGGTTATGTTCTTCGAGGTGCAGGGCAACAAAGACATCAATATTGCGAACTACAATGAAGGGGCAAACCCGGCGTGGCCCAACTGGAACTCATCCCCGTTCGGTAATGGCGTGCTCGACTTCTACAGCCCGGCGGGCGGCGGATCGCAAGGGTCTTGCCCGGCTCCCGGAGTCATGGCCCTGAAATACGCGACTGGCTACCTGGGAGGACGTGATCCAAAAACATACGGTGTGGACTGCCTGTACTCCGGCCCCGAGGGACGACACAGCGGTGGCGCGAACTATCTGATGGCGGACACCCACGCCAAATGGTTCAAGGGCAGCCAGGTATCGGCGGGACGCAACGCTTCCAGTGAGACTGCCAATCAGACGGGCGGTCAGTACAACAATTCGGCGGGAACAGCGGGAAACCTGCCCTCGGGTTCCGGCGTCGGAGCGACCTTCAGCATCAAGTAAGCGTTGTTTTTTTCGTGAATCCGCGGACCGGGAAGAGGTGTCTCTCCGGTCCGCACCTGCCTTATCCCCTGGAGTTCTTGCCAGTTTATGAAACGATTTCCCCTGCTGCGTTTGGCGTTTGCATCGGCGGCTATAGTGTCAGTCCTGCCTTCCCCGAGCGGGGCGGCAGTTCTCTTCAAAACGGATTTTAATGCCTCGCCCGTTGCCGCCTGGTCAGGCGCGGCGGCAAAGGTCGGCACCGTGGATACGCTGGGCGGCGCGGAGGCGTCGGGCGGCATTCTGCTCAATGCGAAGAACGTCGCGAGCGGTCTGCTCCCCCTCCAAAACACCGAGACAAATCTGGGCAAGCTGACGCTGAGCTTCAGTCTGTCCGCGTCGTTCAACCGTCCCGTGACCGTGCGCGTCGAATCTTTCGATGCCACCCGAAAACGCACGGGCGGTTTGGAGACGAAGATCTACCCCGCTGCGCCAGACTTCTACCAGCGTTACGCTCTTGATCTATCCACGTTGAAAGCGACAGGCGCGGGGAGGTTTCAGCCCACGGCCCCATTCGTCCAGTTCACTATGGTCGCCTCCGACGGCAGCGCGGAAAGCGAGATTCGCCTGGACAACGTCAACTACTCCACGCCCGCTTTCTATGTCAGCCCCAAAGGCAGCGACACCAGCGATGGGCGAACCGAGAAGACCGCCTTCGCCACCCCGCAAAAAGCCGTCGATGCGGCCCAGGCGGGAGATATCATCGTGCTCATGGGCGGCCTCTACAATGCCGGACTGAACCCGTCCGTCGCGTTCCGGCGCGCCGGTGCGCCCGATGCGTGGATCGTGCTCAAGAACTACCCCGGACAGACGCCGACTCTGAAATCAAATGGCTGGAATATGATCTCTATCGCGGCGGGATCAAAAGAGAAGATCGACACCGATACCCGGCTCAACTATCTGGAGGTACGCGGTCTTCATGTGCGCGGCGAGGGAGATGTCGCAAAGAAGAAGTACCCGGAGGCCATGAACAAGTCCGATTCACGTACCAACTCTAACGGGATCGCCGCCGATGGCCGCTACATGGCAAACCCGCCGCACCATCTGCGCTTTGCCGACAATGTGGTCGAATACTGTCCCGGTCAGGGCCTGGGCGCACTCGAAGCGGACTGGGTAACCATCGAGAATAACACTTCCCGGTTCAACTGCTGGACCACGATCTACGCGACGTCGGGAATCTCGATTATGGGCGCGTCCAACTTTGATGCAGCCGACAACGTCTATAAGATGCTGATCCGAAACAACATCTGCCACCGCAACGAAACTTTTGAGATCTGGGAGGCGATTAAGAAGCCCTCCGACGGCAACGGGATCATCCTGGATGTCAACCAGAAGACCGAAAGCC
>JAZKEA010000767.1:10224-10671 GCA_040387315.1 Armatimonadota bacterium
CCTACATCGGGCGAACCCTGGTGCAGAGCAATCTGTGCTTCGACAACGGCGGGTCCGGCATCCACACGGTGACGGCGAACCGGGTGGACATCATCGGCAACACGGCGTATTTGAACAGCGCGAGCAAAAACCTGCAGTACTCGCAAATTTACACGTACGGGTCGGAAGATGTCCGGATCATGAACAACATTCTTGTCGCGCCGGTCGCCGATGTCGCGAACGGTGAAAAGCCCGAACCCGTCAACCGCATCAGTGGACCGAACAAGAACGTCGTCTTCTCCAACAATATCTACTTCGGCGGCAACATCGCCCCGGCACTCGGCGACGGTGACGTGATCGCGGACCCCCGGTTTATGAAGGCGTCGCGCGACGGCAAATCCGCCGACTTCCACCTGCGGCCAGATAGTCCGGCGGTCGGCAAAGGCCACGGGATGCCGTTCTCTCCGT
>JAZKEA010000767.1:10681-12463 GCA_040387315.1 Armatimonadota bacterium
CGAACGCCCGTACGTTCGTCATCCTGCGGCTGCTCGGCGTCCTCGCCGGCGTGGTGGCCAAGGCGGTCGACGGCAAGATGCCGGCCGACCAGGAGACGATCCGCTACACCGGCGTCTACGGCAAGGACCTCGACGGCAAGCCGCGAAAAAATCCCCCCAGCAGCGGCGTCTACGAAAAGTAACGGCGAAGGTTAGCCTGCCGTCTCAGCCGCACTGCCTTCTGACGAAAGCGGTGCGGCTGTTTTGCCGGCAGAAAAAAGTGTGGCGTTGGCTTGACACGTGAATGAAACCGGGTTAGAATTACCTCACACTGATTTATCGTTAGGTTAGCCATTGCGATTCTTCAACTTAGAATAACCTATCATTAGGTCATGTCGGTCGCGAGGAAGCGATGCCCGTCAGTAAACGAACAACTCTCAGTGATATTGCCCGGCGTGCTGAAACCAGCACGATGGCGGTGTCGGTTGTGCTGAACGGCGCACGCTCCAATACACGGGTCTCCGATGCCACCCGGCGGCGAATCACCGAGATCGCGGCGACACTGAACTACTCGCCGAACGCCATGGCGCAGGGGCTGAAGCGCCAGCGGACGCAGACAATCGGCGTCCATTTCAGCTGGGCCGGTACTCACACGATTCATAATCTCTACTCAGCCGCTGTCCTGGACGGTATCGTCGATGGGGCTGCCGGCGCGGGGTATCACGTTCTTCTGTACACGGTGCCGTGGGTCAGCGCCCTCGAATCCTCGGTCCATTTCTCCGACCGGCGAACGGATGGGGTCATCGTGGTCGCCCCAGGAGAGAAAAGTGACGTAGTCGCCGGTCTCGCCTCACTCGGGCTTCCGGTAACGGTTCTCTCTTCCGTAAGTACCGTTCCGTATGTCCCCTATATCGCCATCGATAACGCTGCCGGGGCGCGGCTGGCGCTGGACCATCTACATGGTCTTGGACATACCCGGATCGCCTTCGCGGGACTCGGGCAATGGCGAACCAGTATGCGGGAGCGGCACGAGACGTATATTACCTGGCTGGCAGAGCAGGGTTTGCCCTTGGTCGCGGAGTACGTACTGGCGGACTTGAGCGCGGGAAATTCACCGCAGAACGCTTCAAAGTTCGAGGAGATGCTCTCTTTGCCCGACCGTCCTACCGCTCTCTTTTGTGTCACGGATGATCTGGCGACCGAGGCGCTGGATGCCGTTAGAAACGTCGGGCTGTCCGTACCGGAGGATGTGTCCGTGGTGGGCTTCGACGACATACTGCTGGCATCGCTCACGGTGCCGAAACTCACAACCGTTCGCCTGCCGCTTTTGAAGATGGGACAGCAGGCAGCACGACTTCTTATCAAGGTTATCGAAGGGAAACGGGATCGCACGAATGAGGACTGCATCACGACGCCGGAACTGATCGTCCGCGGCTCCACCACCACCGCACCGACCGTCATCAAACGAATTTCCCACAACGACCGTGGGCACACCTTCCAAAGTCAGAAAGGGTCAGACAATGATCTTCGTCAAGAACCTCACTAAATTGAATACTCGCCGCTCCTCCGGTTTTACGCTGATCGAGCTTCTCGTTGTAATCGCAATTATCGCGATTTTGGCTGCGATACTTTTTCCTGTCTTCGCCCAGGCTCGGGAGAAAGCGCGGCAGACATCGTGCCTGTCGAACGTCAAGCAGATCTGCCTTGCACTGAATATGTACGCCCAGGACGCCGACGAAACGTATCCGCCCGCACGGTATTCCAATGCGACGGTAACGGCTTTCGCCTGGGACAACTACATCG
>JAZKEA010000768.1:0-16777 GCA_040387315.1 Armatimonadota bacterium
GATAGAAAGATTTGAGTGACATTCCCGGTAATGGGGGAGGATCCGGCGGAATAAGGGCGTCCTGCAGCTGGGTTGCGATGGTACGCTCCCGCAACTGGAGACGAGCCGCATTCAGGGCAGGCTGAATCTGGGAAGCGACGGTCTCCATGACTCTTACCTCGTCCCTGCTCCAGATGCGCGGTTCCGCAGAAGTTACCCCAAGCGCTGTCATCTCATTGCCGACCTGGATGGGGACACGCACCAGAGCACGAACGCCAAGCTGCAGCAGCGAGTCCGCATCATCGGGCGAGTAAGCAATGGTGTCATTGACAATATGCGTATTGCCCGCACGGTACCAGGGATCGCGATCTACGGAAAACGCCGACATTCGGAACTCGCGGCCCGCAATCGACTTTACTCCCTCACGGTGCCACTCGGGACCGATACGGGCTGTATCCTTCGCCTGATCGTAGTGAACATAGTAACATCTGTCCGTGCCAAGCCCCTGGCCCAGAGCGGTGACGGTCGCCTGAAGAATCGCCTCGGGATCAGAGGGGCTGGCCTGAATCGCCGCACCGACCGTGTTTACCAGGGCTTCCCGTTCAGCGCGGGCTTGGGCTTCGGCCAGCAGTTGACGCTGCTCCTCAAGAAGGCGCTCACGCTCCGCCTCCAGTCGCCTGTGCTCCGTCAGGTCAATGCCGTGGGCCAGAATACCCGAGACGGCGCCATCTGACTCGAATAGAGGCTGATAGGTGAAATCGAGGAAGCGTTCCTCGGGAGGACCCTCGGGTTCCACCTGGAGCAGCAGGCTGATTCCGTTTCCAACGAACGGTTCGCCCGTCTGATACACCCGATCCAGAACGCCGACAAAACCCTGTCCCACGACTTCGGGCAGCGCCTCAGCGACGGGTTTCCCGATGATGTCGCGATGTCCGACGAGTTGGTAGTACGGTGGATTGGCAAGCTCAAATATGTGGTTTGGCCCACGCAGCGCCGCCATAAATGCGGGAGCCTGCATAAAGATGCTCACGAGACGAGATCGTTCCCGCTCTTCACTTGCCCGCAGACGTTCTTCGGATTGCTGGAGCGCTTCTTGATCTTTCTTGCGAGCCGTGATGTCCGTAAAAAAAACGGCAACCTGATGCTCCCCAGGCGCTCCGACACGGAAGGCATAGACGTCAAACCAGCGGCCCATTGCCTCGGCGCGATCCTCAAGGCGAACCGCCTCGCCCGTAAGTGCCACACCGCCGTAGGTCTCGAACCAGTGCGTGTCGTGACCGGGAACGTATTCTTTTATTGTTCTTCCAACCGCATCGACGAGGCCTGTGTGGCGTTCAAAGGCGGGATTGGTCTCCAGAAACCGGTAATCGTAGGGATGCCTCTGATCGTCAAAGAGTACTTCGATAATACAAAATCCCACATCGATAGAATTGAAGAGGGTACGGTACTTCTTTTCCCCATCAAGGAGGCTCTGGGTGCTTGGCTTATCTGCTGTGGTATCGCGCAGCACTTTGACGAAACCGACACATTCGCCCGCGTTTCCGTCGAGCCGCTCCAGCGTACTATCCGCCTGGAAGTGGGTGCCGTCTTTGCGGATGTGCCGGCGAGAAGCGGCGGCACGTCCCTTGCGGGAAGCAGATTCCCTGTCTTTCTCCGGTTCGCCCGCTAATTGATCTTCGGGGGTGAAGATAATGCGGATGTGCTGTCCGAGCCATTCTGACTCCGTGTAGCCCAGTATGCGCTCCACACCGGGATTCCAGGTTAGGATAGTTCCCCGTGAATCCATCGTGAAGATGGCTATGTCCTGGGTGCCGTCCAACGGCGATAAAGTCTTTTCCGTTATTGGGTCAGTCTCACGGGAACACGTAGACGCTGTCTCGGTCGGGAAGGAAGTGGCTTTTTCCAATAGTGGTTCTAACAATCTTGTCTGATCTCTCAGGGACTGACCCGCGCTGGTGCGGGAAACGTTCTCTGCGGAACGGATTATTTTACCTCTTTTACCGTGCATTCTCCTCGTTCCGGTGTCGCTTAAGAATGAGAAGGGTGAGTTTCCCCTCCGAGAAGGAGGCACCAGAGGCACACATTGGCTATCAGCCGTAGTTTAGCCGCCCCCATAATTTTATGGTAAGCTACGGCAGCTTACCGTATGCCCACCACATCCACTATTCGACCCATTACCCCGCCATAGCACGCCTGCAAATCGCCGTTCCTCGCGGTGACTGTTCCCTGCTTTCTCGGCAGCTGCGGCATCGCCCGCTCACGGCTGCCGATTTATCGCGCGATCTCGCTTCCAAGCGTTGTCCGCCCATTTCAGCCCATTATTTCCCTGCTGTTTGTCGTTGTCTGAAGTCCCACAAGGCGCATCGGTTCGCCTTTGAGCGGTCGTTTCGTGTGCCTGCCCGACAATTGGGCGGGGCATTACGCCGCTGTAGGCGCAGCCAGGGGCACGTCTCGGAAGGATAACCGTCTCTATGTCCCAATCATCCCAATCGTCAGAGTTTGTCGTAACGCCGCCGCTCTGGAAAGACCAGTGGTTTTTTAACGTCCGAAACGATGTCCTGTCAGGTACGGTCGTTGCCCTGGCACTGATTCCCGAAGCTATCGCGTTCTCCCTAATCGCGGGCGTCGACCCCAAAGTAGGGTTGTATGCCTCGTTCTGCATCGCCTTTATCTCCGCGTTTACGGGGGGACGTCCTGCCCTTATTTCAGCAGCGACGGGGGCGATGGCACTCCTGATGGTAACGCTTGTAAAGGAGCATGGGCTCCAGTACCTGTTCGCGGCGACGCTGCTGACGGGGGTGTTCCAGATACTCTTTGGCTGGCGCAAGCTCGGACGTTATATGAAGTTTGTACCGAGATCCGTGATGATTGGTTTCGTCAATGCGCTCGCTATTCTGATCTTTATGGCGCAGCTGCCGCAGTTCGTGGGCGCTTCCTGGCAGATGTATGCGATGGTTGTGGGCAGCCTCGCCATCATCTACGGGTTCCCCCGCATCACGAAAGCGGTCCCGTCGCCCCTGGTAGCGATCATCGTGATGACTGTGATCGCCATCGTCTTCAAAAGTGATGTCCGTACGGTCGGTGATATGGGCAAGCTCCCCGAAGCGTTCCCGCTCTTTTCGCTGCCCGCGGTTCCCCTCAGCCTTGAAACCCTGAAGATCATCCTGCCCTATTCGCTGCCGCTGGCGATGGTCGGCATCATCGAGTCGCTCCTCACCTCGTCGCTCCTCGATGACCTGACGGAATCGCCAAGCAACAAAAATCAGGAGTCCATCAGCCAGGGGATCGCGAACATCGTGGCGGGGCTGTTTGGTGGCATGGCGGGCTGCGCGATGATCGGTCAGTCGGTCATTAACATCAAGTCCGGAGGTCGAGGGCGTCTTTCGACTCTGTGTGCGGGGGTGCTGCTGCTTACCTTTCTGCTGCTCGCGGGCAATTGGGTGCGTCAGATCCCGATGGGGGCGCTGGTTGCTGTCATGTTCATGGTGAGTATCGGGACGTTCGATTGGGCGGCCCTGAGGAGCCTGCGCGAAACGCCGCGCGGGGAAACCGTCGTCATGATCGCGACTGTGATAACCGTGGTTCAGACACACGATCTGGCGCGGGGGGTCGGCGTCGGGATTGTTCTGAGCGCGGTTCTCTTCGTCCGCCGTCTCGCGAAGACCATCTCTGTCACCAAAACGCTTTCCCCTGACGGCGACACCTTTACCTATGTGGTTCGCGGGCAGCTGTTCTTCGTCTCGACCGACGATTTTCTTAAGGCATTCGACTGGCAGACCCCCGTCAAGCGGATCGTTATCGACCTGACGCACTCGCATATCTGGGACGGTTCGTCGGTCGGGGCGATTGACAAGGTCATGTTAAAGGCGCGGCGTCTGGGTATCGAAGCAGAGGTGATCGGGCTAAACGAGGCCAGCGAAACGATCCTCGAACGACTAGCTTTGCATAACAAGTCGGGAGCAGACGCAATGACAAACGGTCACTGACCTGTGGCCTCTAAAAATACCTATCAGTAACTCAGAATCGGCGATTGACCAGCCACTCAGTCGTTGTCAGAAAAGTTTCTACTTGAGCCACGCTGGCTCCGGCGGGGTCCTCTCCTGCTCCAGCACGACCGTGGTTCCACTCGGTCCTGTCAGGAGGAATACACGGTCACAGCAAAGGATCATCAAGGAGAACCCGTGCCCGATCCCGCCGCCTCCCGTGCCAAACCCTGGCTCCAGCGTGACCCGGGGCAAATTCGACAGCTCGATTCCCTTGCCCACATCCTTAATCCACACCTGCACCGCGCTGCTGTTGCCGTAGACCCGCACCGTACCACCCCCTGCGTGCTGTACCGCGTTCATGGCGCATTCGGAGGCAGCCGTCATCAAATCCTGGGTACGCTCCAGCGATAAGCCATAGGTGAGGGCAGCCGTGCTGACCCGTACTCGGACTGCCTTAAGCGCCTCTTTTGAAAGAGGGATGGGATCACCTGAGGTGTCGATGGAGAGTGGGACAGGCAAATCATCGGGTTCATTGCAGAGAAGCAGCCTGCCCTGTGTCACGGATGCGAGCACGTCCTTCAGGAAGCGCCGCTGCTGCTTCAGCGCCTCCGTAGCCACGCGCTCCTGCTCACTCAGGCGGCGCTCTGTTACATCCCGTGTCACCTTCGCGAAGCCACGAAGCTCCCCCTCCTTATTCCGAAGGGCAGTAATGACGACGTTGGCAAAGAAGCGGGATCCGTCCTTGCGGACCCGCCAGCCCTCTTCCTCGTAGCGCCCCTCCCGGGTGGCAATCTCAAGCTCGTTCCACGGGTGTCGTCTGGCGATGTCGTCTTCCGTGTAGAAGCGCGAAAAGTGCTGCCCAATGACCTCGTCGGCGCGGTAGCCCTTGAAGTGCTCCGCCCCCGCGTTCCATGTCGTGACTCGTCCTTCGGGGTCCAGCATAAAGATGGCGTAGTCCCGCACACCCTCCACCAGTAGACGGAACCGCTCCTCGCTTCGCTGAAGCCAATCCCGCTGCCGTGCATTTGCCTGCTCCATCTCGGCAAGGACACGGGCGTTATCCACGGCAATGGCAGCACGCTGTGCCAACTCCTCGACCAGAGCCACTACCTCGGGTGTGAAGATGCGTCCTGACGCACGGGTAGAGGCGAAGGTGACGGCTCCGAGCGTCCTTCCTCGGGCGGTCAAAGGCACGCACAAAAACGAACGAAGGTCCATCTTCCGAATCAGACCTAAATGCTCGCCATCCCGTGCGGCAGCCAGCAGCACCTCCTCAGGTATTTCGGGCAGAAACACCGTTTGCCCTTTAGAGATCGCCTGGACAACAGGATGCGCCACCTGGGTCATGTCGGTCGGGTAACGAAGTGCCGCCTCCCGAACCCAGGCAGCCTCATCCGGGTCCGCGTGGGCAACCGCAAGGTTTAAGAGTGTAAGTTTCTCATTTGCGGCGTCCACCATATCTACCGCCGCCCAGTCACAAAGGTCAGGCACAGCGAGGCAGGCGACAGCGTGAAGGGTCGTCTGATAGTCCAGCGACTCAGCCAGAAGAGCGCTTGCCCGTGCGAGGAACCCCTGCCGCGCCTGCGCGACTTCCGCGCTTGCCCGTGCCTCCTGAACCTCCTCTAACAGCAAAGCCCGCTCCAGCGCCAGAGCACACTGGCGGGAGAGTTCCTCCAGAAAGGCGCGGTCCGAGTCATGGAACTCTCGTAATTCCGTGAATGAGAAGTGCATCGCGCCAAACACGCGCTGACGGGCGGCCAGCGGCAGCGACACGGATGCCTGGAACGTCTCTTTAATTGTGCCCGTGAGCGCAGGATACCGCGCGGTCCAGTCGAAGCGGTTCCTCATATATAATGTCCCGCCGCCTCTCACAACATCGGAGAGTGGATACGGTCCCTCTAAGGGGAAGCGGCCCCAATTGCTTAAGGCATCGGGACCATAGCCGCTGGTGCGGACGATTTCAAGTTCCTGACCATCGCGGGTGATAAGCGCAACCAGTCCCGCCCGTGCTCCAAGAACGGCAAGACCGCGTTCCACGACGACCTGTACTACCTCAGCAGGCGTAACGCACTCCAGCAGAGCCGCCGTAAGCGGCTGGAGAAGAGGCGATCCTTCGCCTACATGAGAGACACTCGCAGCAGTCTCAGGAAATGTCTCTGTACTGCTAATCGGCCCAATTTGGTTAACGTCAGGTAGCGGATCAGTCAAAGGGTGGCTCCAGCAAGTCTTTTTACCCCAAAAGCCCAAATTAAAATCCAAAAGTGCCTGTTGGCAGTTTGACGGCGTGACTGACTTAGCCCTGATTACGGGTTTCGACAGATAGGCTAACACTCAGTACGGATTATGCCTGAGGTCCCAGAAAGCAAATTCTATGCTATATCCCATTTTTCTGACCGATCTCCTCCCTGATGTTTGTTGATTTGTCTTGTCATGGTTGTGAGCCACCAGGTACTTTACCCTTCGTTGTCTTGACCCTCCGTAAGCCCCTTGGGCACAACCTGTGGAATCGTTGTCCCGTCCCGCTCAAACCAGGCGTAAAGCGTAGGCAGGACAAGAAGAGTTAGCAGCGTACTGGACACGATGCCTCCAATTACGACCGTCGCCAGGGGACGCTGAACCTCGGCGCCCACCCCCATGGAGAGTGCCATCGGCACAAAGCCGAGTGACGCGACCAGCGCGGTCATCAGGACGGGGCGAAGACGCGAGTGGGAACCCTGCCGAACCGCTTCGAGAACCGTCAGACCGTCACGTCGCAGTCCGTTGATGGCAGAGACGAGTACGACGCCGTTCAGCACCGCGACGCCGAAGAGCGCGATGAACCCGACGCCCGCTGAGATCGAGAACGGCATCTGTCGAAGAAACAGGGCGAGAATGCCACCTGTGACGGCGAGCGGTACGCCCGTGAAGATCATCGCCGCCTGTTTCGCGGACCCGAATGAAAGAAACAGCAGCAGAAAAATCAGCGCAAGGGCTATGGGGACAACTACGAGGAGCCGAGCGCGGGCACTCTGGAGGTTCTCGAATTGCCCGCCCCACGAGACGCGGTAGCCTTCGGGGAGTTTTACCTGTTCGTCCACTGCTTTTTGCGCGTCGGCGACGAAGCCACCGAGGTCGCGTTCGCGTACATTTGCCTGAACGACAACGCGCCGCCCGCCCTCCTCGCGGCTGATCTGCGCGGGTGATGGTCGCACCTCGATTCGTACGAGGCTTTCCAGAGGGATACTTCCGCCGTCTGGCGCGGAGACCCGCAGTTCCCGTATTGCCGCGATGTTGTTGCGCTGAGCTTCAGGCAGTTTCACCACGATCTCGAACCGTCGGTCACCCTCGACTACCTGCCCGACAGCGCGGCCGCCTATCAGGGTTTCGATTACCCCCTGTACGTCAGCCACGTTGATTCCATGCCGCGCGGCAGCGGCACGGTCGATGGTGATCTCCAGCGTCGGAAGTCCCGTGGCCTGCTCTACGGATACGTCCTCTGCCCCTGGCACCCGCCGAAGCGCGGCAGCCACCCGATCACCGAGTTCCGCGAGCGTATTCAGGTCGTCCCCGAACACCTTGACCGCGATGTCGGCCTTGACGCCTGATACCAGTTCGTCGGTGCGAAGCTGGATCGGCTGCGAGAAGGCGTAGCCCTGGCCCGGAACCTCCCGCAAAAGCCGCTCCTGCATCTCGGTCACGAGCTTTTCCTTCGTCAAGCCCCGCCGCCACTCCCGTCGTTCCTTCAGCGTCACGATCATATCACCGACTGACGGCGGCATGGGGTCCGTGGCGACCTCAGCACTCCCGATGCGGGTAAAGGCATCCTGGACCTCTGGGAAAGACTTCACTACTCGCTCCGCGGCGGCGACCATCTTTACCGAGTAGTCTACCGAGACCCCCGCAGGACGGATCGGCTGTATGGCGATGGCCCCTTCGTCCAGGCGCGGGATGAACTCCGAGCCGAGCCGTGGGAACAGCGCGGCGCAGGCCAGAAAGAAAGCCGCCCCGCCGACGGCGACCGCGACACGGTTTCGCAGAGACCATTCGAGAGCGGGACGGTACATTCGTTCCGCCGTACGCAGAAGTAGATTGTCCTTTTCCCGTGTGTTTCGAGACAGAAGGAGAGCGCACAAGGCGGGGACGAGCGTCAGGCTGAGCAGCAGCGCGCCTGCCAGTGCGAGCGCAACGGTATAGGCCATCGGGCGGAACATTTTGCCCTCAATACCCGTGAGCGTCATGATCGGCAGATAGACGATGATGATGATCGCCACGCCGAAGGTGATCGGGGTGCCGACCTCGCGGGCCGAGCGGAGCACGCTTTCGGCGACCTCCGCACGGGTCAGCGTGCGCCCCGCATGTTCGCGCGCCTCGGCAAGTCGGCGCACCGCGTTTTCCACCAGAACCACGGCCCCATCCACGATCAGTCCGAAGTCGATCGCTCCAAGAGAGAGTAGGTTCGCCGAAATCCCGAACCGCTCCATGCCGATGATAGCGAAAAGCATTGCGAAGGGGATTACGGCCGCCACGATCAAAGCGCCTCGGATGTTGCCGAGCAGGACCAGCAGGACAACAATAACCAGGATGCCGCCTTCAACGAGGTTTCGCTCAACCGTGCCAATTGTCTTGTCCACCAGTTCGGTGCGGTTATAGACCGTCGCCAGCTTCACGTCAGGAGGCAGGGACTTTCGGACCTGATCGACTCGCGCGTCAACAGCCTGAGCGACGGTGCGGCTGTTCGCGCCCTTCAGCATCATGGCGACACCAAGCACGGTCTCCCTGCCGTTGTGTGTGGCCGCGCCCTGACGGAGACGGTTGCCGCCCTCGGTCACGGTCGCGACATCACGGATATGGATCGGAACCCCATGCTCAGCGGAGACCACTATGCTCGCAATATCCTCTGCGTTCCGGACGACCCCGACACCACGAACGAGGAACTGTTCAGCGCCTTTAATGATGTAGCCGCCGCCTGCGTTCGCGTTGTTGTTCTCCACTGCCTCGACCACCTCGCGCAGGGTGACGCCCCGTGACAGGAGCCGCTGCGGGTCGATCTCGACCTGGAACTGGTTCTCGAATCCCCCCTGGCTGTTTACTTCGGCGACCCCTGGCACGGTGCGAAGCTGTGGCTTTACAGCAAAGTCCTGCAGTGTCCGCAGTTCGGTCGGAGTACGCTTCTCGGAGTCGAGTGTGTACTGATAAATTTCGCCGAGTCCCGTGGAAACCGGCGCGAGCTCGGGTGTCCCCGCCTGTGCGGGCAGTCCCTCCCGCACCCCCGAGAGCCGCTCGGACACAATCTGTCGGGCAAAGTAGACGTTCGTGGCGTCGTTGAAGACGACCGTGACCTGTGACAGCCCATACTGGGAGATTGACCTTACCTGCTGCACGTCAGGCAGGCCACCGAGCGCTACCTCGATCGGGAACGTGACGAGCTTCTCCACCTCGGCGGGGGCCATGCCGGGGGCATTGGTATTAATCTGCACCTGATTGTTCGTCACGTCAGGAAGGGCGTCGATGGGAAGCCTCTGGAACGCGACGATGCCGAAGGTGGCGAGGAGCGCTGCCCCAATCAGGACCAGAAGCCGCTGGCGGAGCGCAAAGTCGATTATTCGCTGGATCATGTTTATGGTCCTCAGTCCTTAGTGCTCGTGCTCGGCCAGGTCGGCCTTCTTCGACTCGGAGAGAAGCGTGTACGCGGCCCCCGTGACAACCCGCTCACCTTCCTTCAGACCGCTCGTCACCTCCACGGTGGTCCCGAAGTTCCTGCCGATAGTGACGCGTCGCTTTTCATACGCGCCGGCGTGGGGACCCGCGACAAACACGACAGCAGATTCGGCGGTTCTGTTTTCGCCGCGCTCGGTCACAACAGCCGCTTCGGGAACGACCAGCGCACGACGGCTCGCTCCAACAGGCAGTTTAACCGTGGCGAACATTTCAGGCCGAAGGCGGCGGGCTGGATTTGAGACCAGGCAAAGCACAGGAAGGGCGCGGGTCTTCTGGTTCACGCGGCTGGCGAGGCTCTGTACCACGCCCGTGAACCGTTCGCGTGGGAAGGCGGCAACGGATACCTCAACGCGCTGGCCGACACGAACGTGGGAAATGTCCTGTTCAGGGACATTCGCCTGCACGACGACGGCTGCGAGATCGGTGATTTGGAACAGAGCGTCGCCGCTGCCCCCGCCACGCTCAACGCTTTCGCCAAGTGTGGCGTCTACGTCGGAGATTACGCCCCCGATGGGCGCGAACAGCGAAACCCTGCCCCCCTCGCCCTCTGCGTGACCACCCGCCCCTTCCAGCGCTGCCAGGTTCGATTGCGCTGCCGTCACCGCGCCGCGCGCTCCGTTCAGATTGGTTTGCGCCGCTTCCATCAGGCGCATCGCCCGTGTCACCTCACCCGCTGCGGCACGCACCTCGGCCTCAGCCGCCTGTACCGCCTGGCGGTTCAGCAGTCCACCTTCGGCGATCCGCCGAGCGCGGGCAAGTGTTTGTCGGGCGATATCGACCCGCGCCTTCGTTCGCTCCACGAGGGTTCGGTCCTGCGTCAGTTCGAGCTGTGCCTGCTCCATCTCGGCACGCGACACAATACCCTCCTTGAACAACCTCTCGGTGCGGAGGTACGCGGCCTCGTGCGTTTGCAGTTCGGTCTGAGCCGCAATCAGCGCCGACTGTGCCTCGGACAGATCGGACTGTGCGGTCTGAAGTGGAGCCTGAGAAAAAGCTCCCGCCCGCGCCAGCTCCCGCTGAGTCGTGACCGCCGCCTCCGCGCTTCGCTGGCGTCCGCGAGCCTGAGCAACCTCCGCGCGGGCAGTCTGGACGGCAGCCTGCGCCTGGCGCACCCGCGCCTCGGCGTCGTGTTCTGCCGCATGTGCCTGGGCGACCTCATAGCTGTCCAGCACGGCGAGGGTCTGACCCGCACGCACCGTGTCACCGAGCCGCGCCATTACCCGCACAACCTTGCCTGCCACGGGCGGTGTCACCTTCGCGACACGGCCCTGTATGGCTTCGACTGTGCCTGGCACCGCCAGAGACTCGCGCGCGGTGTGGTAGGCGACAGGTCCGACCCGAACGCCAATAGTCTTTTCACCTTCGGGAGAAAGCCTCACGACGCTTGCCTCATTTTCAGAGTGAGCGCTTTCCGCATGACCCTCTTCGTGAATTGCCTCACCCTCCCCATGTCCTTCATGCCCCTCGCTGGTGACCTGCCCTGCCGCAGCAATAGGGGGAACTTCGGGGCGACCCAGGAAGGTCATGACCGTCGCAGTACCGAGGACCCCGACGAGGAAGGTTCCTGCAGCGAGGAGCGCACCCCGCTTTCGGCTGGTGTTTATGTTTGTGCTGGCCGTGTTCGTCGTCATGGGTTCCTCCTCTGGCTCTGACCGATCGAATCGAGGGAAGTGGGCAGAGCGGCGGTGGGAAAGCTGCCGCCCGCCCTCTCCATTTCGGCGAGCGCGAGCGCGTACTCGACCTGTGCCGTGATGAAGTCGTTCTGGACCTGTCGGTAGGTGCGCTGGGCTTCAACAAGCTGGATAATGCTGGTCCTGCCTTCCTCATAGCCGACCCGCGAGGCGCGCAGCAGGCGCGCGGCTTCGTCCAGAAGCCCCTCGGGATAGGTCGCCAGCACCTCACGGGCGGCAGTCGCCCGTGCCAGGGCCTGAACTGCCTCCTGCTGAACCTGCACACGGGCGGCCTCAACTCGCTCTCCCTCGGCGCGGGACGACGCTTCGGCCTGACGGACCCGCCCACGTCGGGATCCGTAATCAAAAAGAGGAAGGGTGATGCCGATGCCGAACCCGCTCTGCTGGACGCCACGGGTGACGCTGCCAGCACGCCACTGCGGAGCGATGTCGGGGATTCCCTCGGCGCGGGCGAGACGGGCCTCCTGACGAAAAGCATCCGAGGCCGCCTCAGCCGCCGCAATCTCGGTCCGCTGCGCGAGTGCCCGGCGAATGACGTCCTGCAGGTCGGGAAGCGGAGCGGTGAAGACGGCTGCCACATCGGGAAGTGCAACCGTGCCCACGGGGGCATTGGGAGAGCGATTCATCACAGAGTTCAGGGCAGCTTCTGAGGATGTGACGGCGGCGCGAGCGAGAGCCGCCTGTTGTTTGGCGCGCGTCACCTCAATTCCCGTTTGCGTCTGTTCGATAGCGGGCCGAGTGCCCAACTCAACCTGGCGGCGGGCCACGCGATCCAACTCCTCAGCGGTCTGAAAAAGGGTGCGGGCAAGCACGCTCTGCTCGCGGGCACGAGCTACCTCCAGGTAGGCGGAACGTGCCGCGAACACGACCGAGCGCAGTTCCACCACGGCGAGTGCCGCGGCGCGACGGGATTGGGCGGATGCGGCCCCTCGGCGAGCCGTCCGAATCCCATTGATCTCCAGCGGCTGCTGGACGAGAACCTCGGTGTCGGACCCACCCCCGACGCCGCCCGTCAGGGCGGGCGTGAAGAGCAGGTTTGGATTCGTCAGCGCGCCCGCGGAGCGAACGCCCTGACGGGCGGCGATCACGTCGCGGGCCGCGGCGGCGATGCGGCGATTGTTCGCGACGGCCGCCTCCACTGCTTCCTCCATAGATAGCGCGGCGGCGGGCGTCGATACTCCGGACAGGGAGAGCGGGGGCTGATGAACCGCTCTCGCAGTGGGGAAAGCGAGTTCGTCCCCTATAGGCAGAACAAAAAGTGTCAAACGTCTCCTCCTGAGAACCTGCAAAGACGGTCAGCAGCAAGGAGTTAGAGAAGGGAAAGCGGCAACAAAGGCAGCTTGGGTGTGGTTCTCTCTCGGCTGACGACCGTTACGACGAAATGGCTGTCAGGAGAGTGGCGGGGCGCGAGGAGACGAAGGTGCGGACGCAAGGGACGGCGGAACCGGCGGGCCACGGGCCACCAAGGAAGCGGTCGTATACTTGTGAAAATACGGAGAGGGTGCTATCGACGGGGTCGATGGCAGCAGTGCAAGGAGAAGCGGATAGAAAGGGATGGGGGCGAGGACGACGGCCTCGGGCGGGTCATCCACCCTATCAATAACCATGCGACAATCGCAGGGGGAAGGACAGAGGCTGGTTCCGCTATTTGTCGGGGAACTTACGGGACTGACTACTGTGCCACACTGGGCGTCGCGTCCGACGGGTGACTCGCAGCAGCAGTAGAGCAGGGTGTAGCCACAGACACGTCCCTCACAGAACCAGTTGACCGTCACTCGTGAAAAAGCCGTCGGTATGACGAAGATCATACCGAGCAGGGTGACCAGGACCAGCCTCAGTGTTTGACGGGAGGGGCGCACGCCTTGATTGTACCACCGTGTCCGGCGCATCTATGGCATGATATTTTTGTCTCACTCCTGTCCGCAGCGCGACTTACGGGAACCGTTAGAGGAGTGGGTATACTCAGGACAGGTCGCCCCTGCGGCCGATGGAGAAAATGAATGAGGAAGCCTCCTCCACTAGAATTATCGGGTCATTCCGACGAGCGAAACTATAAAAGCGACCATTTCACCCTGGGCTCGCTGACCAGCATCACTCTGTATCACGACTTTTTATGTCCCTGGTGCTGGGTCGGATTTCTGCAGGCGAAACGGCTGGCAGCCGAGTACAGACTGGCATTCGATTGGCGCGGCGCCGAACTGATGCCGGCAAATCTGCCGCACACGCCTGCCCCGCCGAAACCCGTAGACCCCGGCGCGCCTCCACCTCCGCCTGCCGCTAAGAGCCGTTTTGACCTGTTTGTGGAATCCGAAGGGTTTGTGATGCCGACCCCACGCCCTCCCTTCGTCCGTACCCATAACGCCCTGCTGGGAGCCGAATGGGCACGTGCTGAGGGACCTGAGGCATTCGACGCTTACAACGAGGCTGTCTACAGGGCTTACTGGGAACAGGGCCTGGACATTTCCGATCCGGAGGTACTGAGATCGCTCGCGGACTCCCATGGTTTGAACGGGGCCGCGCTGACAGAAAGTATTCGTGCCGAGCGCTACGCGGAAAACATTTTGCCATTTGACGACGATGCCTACGCGACCGGTATACGGCATGTCCCGACGTTCATCTTTGGGGCGGAAGAGTTCCTTGCGGAGGCGAATTACACGGATCTCGCGCACGCGGCGGAACGGTTCCTTTTCCGCCTGGAGCGGCATCGAGCGAAAAAAGGATAAAGGTAAAAACGATGCAGATAGCGCGTACGGAAGTCAATGGGGTCCTGACCTATGGGATACTGCAGCCCGATGGACTACTTTACGATCTTCCCCGGATGCTGCGAACGGTCCGTGAGATGCGCAGTCAGGTAGGGGATAATCCGAAAAGCATGCTGGAGACGGCAATGGGAGGCTCCCGTCTGACCGAGGCTTTTTTGGATGCGAAGCGCGAACTGGAAGGGCACGGCTTGCTTTCCCGATTTACGCTCCCCTCGGACGCTCGACTGCTGGCACCCGTTCCTCGTCCCAATCGGATTCTCGCCATCGGGCGCAACTACGCGGAGCACGCCAAGGAGCAGGGGGCCAAGGTCTTCGAGGAGCCGATTGTCTTTCTGAAGGCATCGACAAGTGTTATCGGTCACGAGGCCGCCATCGAGATCCCGTCCTGGATCGGCCGCGTGGATTTCGAGTCCGAGCTTCTTGTGGTCCTGGGTAAGGGAGGGCAAAACGTCCGTGAAGAGGACGCCATGAGTCTGGTCGCTGGCTACACGGTCTTTAATGACGTGACCGCGCGCGAACAGCAGCGCGCCGCCCAGGAGCGAAAGCACCCGTGGTTCCTGTCGAAATCGCTGGATACTTTTGGGCCGATGGGCCCCTATCTGGTGACCGCGGACGAGGTGCCGGACCCGCATGCTCTGCGGATCACGTGCAAGGTCAACGGAGAAGTCAAGCAGGACGACAGCACCGCTTCGATGGTGTTCTCCATCCCGACGCTGATCGCGTTTCTGTCCAAATGGTTCGCGCTCGAAGCCGGAGACGTCATCGCGACGGGTACGCCCTCGGGTATCTCGCCCATCGTGCCCGGTGATGTGGTTGAGTGCGAGGTCGAAGGCATCGGTTTGCTGCGCAATCCTGTCGTGGCAGCAGCGGATTAGAACCGAACCACGTTTGCCCGGCGTCTGTGCCGGGCAAACGTCCTGTCCACTAGCGAGCTGTCCCCACTGTCTCGGCCAGCCAGTCATAAGTGGGAAGAACGGTACCGTTCCGCAGACGCAGTCCCTTTCGGGATTCCCATCCGCCCGGTATCCGCCGCGATTCCCGGACATTGATTCCCGCGATTCCGGCTTCCGACAGCGAACATACCTCGTCCCGGTCGCACCTGCCGTTGCTGTTCGCATCCGTCCAGACCGCAAGGCCGCTCATCTCGTGCCCGGTCAGCCATCCGTCGTGGCTGTCATCCAGGGACTGCAGCGCGCGGTAGCCGTTCTGCCAGAACATCCACCAGGTTGCGGTGCCGAAAAGCTGGCGTCCGGACCCAATATGACCCGTGTGGGTCGGGTCCCACACCAGAATACCTGTCGACGAGCGCGGCCAGGTGGTATATCGCTGTCCGGTACGCCCTGAGCCATCCAGATCGAATGCCATGCCCTGAGGATGCGGCGCAATGAGGCTGGAAAGGGGATGCGCCCGCTTCAGCGAAAAAATAATAGGCGTCACCACATTTGACTGGGGCAGACGCCGCAGCTGCTCCAGCGTCCGCTCCACTTCCGCCACCTTGGGCTTTTCCTCGAAATGAACTCTGCCCTGTTTTACAAGGCGCAGATAAGATTTCGCCGCCTCATGGCAGACAAGCGATTCGATGCCGAAGATCGGCGCTGTGGGCCTCTGAATCGCCTCCTTTCGGGAGCGCTCAAAGGCAAGGCGGTAGAACTGGATCGCCTGATCGCGCCATAACTTTGTCGCATCCGCCTTTCCTTCTTCGTAAACACAGGCGAGTGTCAATTCCGAGAGCCCTTTTCGCGAAGGCTCAGAGGAGACTGCGCCACTCTGTTCCAGGGCGATTGCACGCCGCAGATTGCGGATAGCCGCCTGGATATGAGCGATCCGCTCCGTGCGGCTTAAAGGTTTACCCTGTGGCTTTTGGGCGTCGGCGGGGACACGTCCCGGATTGCCGAAGGGGACTCCGGACGGCAGTTCCGTAGTGTTCGCTTCGCCGGAGTATCGAGTAACGGGCATGGTTTGTCGGGCGGGCGCGGCAAATGCATAATAATGAATTCGACCGAGAGTGTAGTAGCCATTTGGATCGCGCGGGTTCCGCTTGACATACGTCGAGACATTCTGAAGCAGACGGGGAATAGGGGCGTCTACGGGCATGATGGGCTTGGCGTGAACCGAACCTAGGTTCAGGAGAGGCGCCGCCACTGATAGCAGTACACCGAGCCGATTATTTCTGCGATAAGCGAGAGAGCGTTTCATAGCCTTATTCTATCCGTGTTCTCCCTTCCCGCTTAACCGACTTTAACCGTCAAACATTTGCTGGAAAAACAAACTAATGTTTGATAAAATGGCGTCAGCAAGGAACAAGAAGCGATGGAACAGCAGGATCACGAACACGGTATCGACGCCTCCGTGGATCAGGACTCTACGTACGAGTTTCGCTGGGATGTAGAGGTGCCCACCGATGAGCGTCGTTTCGGGCAGAAGTTCACCAAGCAATGGAAGCGCGTCCTTCAGGCGCAGAAGATGACATCACTCGTTTCTCCCAAACTATCGCCGCAGGGCGCACGCTTTCAGCTTTGTGTGCCCGGCGAGGCGGAACAGCAGTATATTCACGAGCGAGAAGCGGAGATCACCGAGGAGCTTGCCCATCTGCGATGGGCAAACGGACTGCCACCCGAGCAGTGTATTGCCGGAGAACCGGCAGGCACGCATCCGGCGGGCT
>JAZKEA010000768.1:16787-17109 GCA_040387315.1 Armatimonadota bacterium
GCCCGGCAGGATGTAGAGCTTGCGCTGGCGAAGAAACCACGAATCTAAGACAAAAAGGCACGGTTTAGTGACTAGAATGGCAAGGACATGAACGTAGCGATGGCAAGCAGAGTTTGGAAGGACGGAAAACGGCGTGGAATCGCCTATGTTGAGAGTCGTGAGGCGGCAGAGCGAATAATGACGATTGCCGGGCGACGGCGTCTGCTGGAAGCCGTCGCCAGCGGATCGCTGCCGACCCGGCGTCGTATCCCCACCATTCCCGCGGAAGAGATCGCACTGGATGGGGCAATGGCGGTCTACTCGGATAAGCGTGGGAAACCGT
>JAZKEA010000769.1:0-3809 GCA_040387315.1 Armatimonadota bacterium
CGGGGCGGCGTGCATTATCCCGAACTGATTGCGCTTGCTCAATCGCCAGCAACCGCAAGCGAAGAGCCGATCGACATAGTCGCGGCGAGCGATGCCCTCGCCGCCCAATTGGTCGAGCTGGTTGTTGGAAGGGCAGATGAAAATATCTTTGTTCTTGGTGTACGGATCGAGGTTGTCCCGAATCCCGAAGTTGTAGGTTCCATTTCCGTTGCGGATCGGGAGCGCCGTCTCATCGTAGTCCTGGGCGTACATCAGCCAGGCGGTGCCGAACTGCTTCATGTTGGAGAGGCAGGCGGTCTGTCGCGCCTTGTCCCGCGCTTGGGCGAAGACCGGAAAAAGTATGGCGGCGAGGATCGCTATTATTGCGATAACCACAAGAAGCTCGATGAGGGTAAAAGCGTTCCGGCTCTTTGTTGTAACGGGGGACATGGATATAACTACTTCCTTCTCTGCGGCACTACAGGCAGGTGAACGTGAATCTGCCGTGATTCCATCCAAACGCAAACGGTGTAAACCGGTTTATAAAACCGGTTTTATCATAGTACCTATTTGGCGGCTTGTCAATACGAAGAACGGAAATAGCGAAAAAACCGCCGACAGACGGTGTCGGCGGTTTTTGCGGGAACGAGGGAAAACTCTCGTCTAAGCAGGTTCGTCTAAAGAATTGGCAGTTTTGCCCCGGCACTTTGTCCGGGCGTAAATGCCCGGCCTGGTCGGCCTTCGGCCAGGCTCCCCTCCGGGGCGCAAAGGAAACTGACAATTCGTTACCTGTAAACCCGCGTTTAGTTGGTTTCGCAGTACGTTGTTGGCTGACCGGCGGGACGGCAGCCGATGGCGGTGTAGCTGGTGCTGATTTTCTGGACGCCTGCGGGAAAGGTAGGATCCCAGGCGTTGCAGTCTTCCGGTGGATTCTTGACCCATTTGGCATGGTAGTCCGCCCAGATAACATTCATTCCGAGCCCATGCCGCGCTGCTAATCGACCACCACCGGGAGAACCGCTCGGCCAGGTTCCGGTTGGGGCCGTCTTGTAGTCTCGGAAAAACCAGACGTGACGAACATCGAGACAGGCCGAAAAACCGACCTGGGGGTTCGGTGTGCCGTTCGCCATAATCTGTAGTGTCTCCGCCAGAAGGACGGTCGATGCCGGGGTATCTACGCGCGCCAAACCTTTGCTCGGGGAGCCACCAAATCCGCCCAAAACATCGCCGTTTCCCCCCCAGCTAACGTCGATAGTGCCGGCGAAGGGATCGGGATCTCCCGTTGGGCTTGGGCGAGCGACAACGGTGTAGGTGCCAAATTCGTTGGGACACTTCCAGATCTCGCGGTTCTTCGTATAGGGCAACAGCCAGAGGTAGAACTTACCGTAATCCACGGTAGGGTACATCTCGTCGTTGTCCTGTGAGTACATGCTTACCGCAGTGCCGACCTGCTTGGCATTGGAGAGGCAGGCAGTCTGCCGCGCCTTGTCTCGTGCCTGGGCAAAAACGGGGAAAAGTATCGCCGCCAGGATGGCGATAATCGCTATGACGACGAGCAGCTCTATGAGTGTGAATGCGCTTGCGCGGTTCGTGAACGCCGCAGAGGACGCAGGTCCTGTAGCGCGGCGGCACTGGTTCGGTCGGTTCATCATTGTCCTCCACAAATCTGCGTTTAGATTCCTGCCGTTAATTACGTTTTCCTGCCTGCTCGGCAGGAAAACGTGTTACTGAGGCCGAAGCCTCCTCACTTCCAATTACTTGTATTTGTTTTCGGAAAACTTCACCGTGTTCTGCACCGCGGTAAAGGTTCCATTGAAGCCTGCATTGTCGCGTGCCCACAGGTTCTTGCGCGTTGGTGTGCAGCTGCCCGGATTACACTCGTTCACGGTTGCCGACGGCTTCATCGCCTTGGCATGTCCGTCCGCGAACAGGAAATTCGTCATTCCGCTATGACCGGAAAAAATATGCCCGTTCGAGTTGACATTGTCCGTTTCCACCCCGGAGCGCGCGGTGTTGCGAATATCGAGCTGGCTGTTGACCGCGGTAAATTCGGCGACGGCAATCGTTTCCGCCGGAACCTGTATCAGCGAATCCCAGACGGCGGCGCCGCTGCAGGACATGACGCCCAGCCCGGTGGTTGTGGCGGGATTCTGGGCATCGTCGGCATGGGAGCAGTTCGCGGCATAGGAAACATAGGTCGCCGGAAAACCATCGATAGCATTGTGCGTGACCTGCTCGTTATTGGGGTTGGACGGACAGATCAAGACCTGAACGCTTTTCATATAGGGCTGGATCAGCTGCCGATACGAAACATTGGTGCCGACACTCGAAGCAGAAACAGACAGGGGGTACGTTCCATCGTAGTCCTGTATATACTGCATCAGACCAAGGCCGATCTGTTTCTCATTGGACAGGCAGGCGGTTTGACGTGCTTTCTCCCGCGCTTTGGCGAAGACGGGGAAAAGGATGGCGGCGAGGATGGCGATGATGGCTATAACCACGAGAAGCTCGATAAGCGTAAAGGCGGAACGGCTGCTGCGGAAAGGTCGGTTCATGTTGGGTCTCCAAAGGGTCCAGGGTAGTCGAGCGCCGCAAGCGGCGGAAGAGAAGTTACTTTTGCGATGAGGCGCGAATTTCCAGACGCGCCTCTAAAACGTGCTGCTGTGGCGGCGCGTCGGGTTCCTGCAGCCGTCTCTGGAGGAACTCCCAAGCGATGCGGGACATCTCCTCCACTGGCTGCACAATCGTTGTGATCGGGACCGGCAGGAACTCCGTGTCTTCGATACCGTCACAGCCCACCAGGGCGACATCGTCGGGAACCCGCAGACCGAGGTCGCACAGGGCGCGATAGACCGCGATTGCGGTATCGTCGTTGTGGCAGAACACGGCTTCCGGATGCCCGCAGGCGGTGACATACTCCCGGAACTGGCGTCGGGTTTCCGTCCGCGTCCCCTCCCGAAGTGGGATGCACTCCTGAGGCAGACCTGCCGCCTCCATCACCGAGATATACGCCTGATTACGGCGGTCCTCCGGATTCGGCAAAGCGAACAGAGCGATGCGGCGCAGGCCCATTCCCACCAGATGCTCGACCGCGGCCCGCGCCGCCGTGCAGAGCTCGAGGCCCACGAAGTCCGGAATCTCCGGGGAGGGAACGCCTCCGGTGACCACAATCGGGACCGGGCGCGACCCCCCGCGGAAACGGGCAAGCCACTCGTCCGGCGGTACCCCGTGGGTGATCACGCCATCGACGCTGTCGGACAGAACGAACGGTCGCGCCACGCTGTCGGAGGCGGGGGACGAAATCGTGGGGCCGTACTGACCGTAGAGCCGGATCAACAGATTGAAACTGCCCGCCGCCGTCTGACGGCTGAGGGAATTGATCACCCAGCTCTGGTAAAAATTCTGCAGGTGCCGGGTCCAGAGGGCGACGGTGTCGGTTCGCCCGGTGGCGAGCGCCCGCGCCACGGGATTGGGATGGTAGCCCATCTCCGCCGCGCGTGTCAGAACCCGGTGCCGGGTTTTGGCGTTGTAGGGCGCGGTGGCATCGTTAAGAATTCGCGAAACGGTCCCCTTGGACAGCTTGAGATCGTTCGCCAGTTGGATGATGCTCGCCATTTGTCTCTCCTCTGAGACCACGGAACCAAAATCAGCGTTGCAACCGGTTTTATAAAACCGGTTGCAGATTTATACGATAGTTTTTTTGATTTGTCAAATACAGAGTAAAAACATTTCGAAATAGATTTTACGGAGATGCCGCCGCTGGTTTGCCGCGCCCTTATGGTTCGAGTTTGTCATGAGCCCGAGTTAGATGAGGCGCGCAAGAAACGGAT
>JAZKEA010000770.1:0-4735 GCA_040387315.1 Armatimonadota bacterium
GGCGCGCACTTCGTCGAGGTCACGTGGGAAGCGATGACCGCCCGGCTTCGTGTGAACCGTGTCGTGACCGTCATTGATGCGGGCAAAATTATCAACCCAAAGACTGCCCGCAACCAGATTGAGGGTGCGGCTGTCATGGGCATCGGGATGGGCCTCTTCGAGGAGACCGTTTACGATCACCGCAGCGGTGCGCCCGTTAACCGGAACTTCGCCGATTATGTGATGCCCACCCATGCGGACGTCCCCCGTATCGATGTCCATTTCCTGGACTACCCCGACATGGCTGTCAATGAAATCGGTGCCCGTGGTGTCGGTGAAATTGGCCTTGCGGGATTCGCCGCCGCCCTCAGCAACGCTGTCTATCATGCAACGGGCAAGCGCGTGCGTGAGTTGCCGATCACGATAGAGAAGCTGCTGTAAAGTGTATGAGCAAACTGGAAGAGATCGTGGAGGGCGCTGAAATCGCTTGGCGTCAGGGAAAAGAAGCACTACTGGCAACGGTCCTCGGGGTACGCGGCTCCGCCTATCGTCGGCCGGGTGCCCGTATGCTCTTTACCTCGGACGGATGGCAGGCGGGCAGCATCAGCGGCGGCTGTCTGGAGGGCGATATTCTGCGCCGGGCTTGGTAGCACACACGAAGCGGCGCAGCCACTGTCGTCACCTACGATTCAACCGTTGACGAAGATGCCGCGGCGGAGAACCCCGAGGACAGTGACTTATCCTGGGGGTTCGGCCTGGGATGTAACGGCGTAGTCGAAGTGCTTCTGGAGCGCCTTGCTCCCGATTCTGCTTGCTGCCCGGTCCAGATTAGGTGCGTGACAATCAACGGAACAGACCAGAACGACGTAAAAATGGGAGTTTTTGGCTCTCAAAAGCCCATCGCACGAATCAAACTCCCATTATTTACTTCACTCTGAGAAACGGAAACAGAGTCAGAAATCCTTAGCGTACGTTTCGGTTCCATTGATTGTCACGCACCTAAAGCGGATTGTCCCCTACCCACCAGTGCTACTGAGTGCTACTCCTTCACCTAAATCATGGGTGAACCCAAACAACAAAAAATGTGGCATTCTGACGAGATGCTATCTTCTTCCTGCGCCTATCCCTGTGTCATAGCGCTTTCATTTGCACCCGAAATTACCGGTCTTATTGTTTCTCCAACCGTGGCAGGGGGAGCGCGGGGATATACTCCTCCCGACTGATAAAGCCATCGCTGTTGGTGTCCCGCTCTCTGAACCATCGATGTGCCTCTTCAGGCTCCCGCCCGTTACTGAACTCTGTTTTGCTGAGCTTGCCATCCTTGTCTGTATCGAGACGCGTGAACTGGGAGGCACGGTTGGCGGGGCGGCTCTCTGTTTTGCCTGTGGCAGACACACTTAAATCGGTTAAATTAGGCAGCGGCAAGTAGTCAAAATCCACGGTCATCTTCTCAGCCAGCGCCAAGCGGAGCTCCTGCTCAACACGAGCCACCTCGGGTCTGCCGCTGAGGTTGCTGAGCTCTGAGGGGTCAGCCGCCAGATCATAGAGTTCATAGACCGGGCGTGGTGTGGTGAAGTAGGTAGCGGAAAGCACTGGAGCGAGGGCGCCGGATGAATGGGACTGCTCAATCTCTTTCCAAGCCGCACCCCCTGCAGAGTCCACGGGACCGTAAGGAATCCAGGGGGTAGCGTTGTAAATCAGCTTGTAGCGCTCGGTCCGTACGCAGCGCGCCAAATCGTAGCCACTGCTTTTCATCCCGACAGTCACCGGTGCACTCCCATGTGGTCCGCGTTCGGCAAAGATCTGCCTGCGCGGGGTAAAGCTCTCGCCCTTAAGCAAAGGCAAAAAGCTTAAACCGCTGCTCTGGGCGGAGGCAGTAACTCCCACCGCTCCAAGAAGTGTTGGCGCGAGATCTTCCCCTAAGAGCAGGGCATGTGACTCCCCTCCCGGCCCAACCACACCGGGCCAGCGTACCAGAAACGGCACATTCAGTCCGGGATCGTAGAGCGAGCCTTTCCCATGAGGCAGGGCTTGACCATTATCGCCACAGAAGACCACGATTGTGTTCTTCTCCAGCCCCTTCTCTTTCAGGAGGGTCAGCACCTTCCCTACCGTTGCATCTACGCGGTTCACTTCGGCACAGTGGTCGGCAAGCTGGGATCGCACCCCCGGCAGGTCGGGGAAGTGCGGTGGAAGCTTGAGCGAGACTGGGTCGGGACGAAACGCGGCGGGAGCATTCCAGGGGTGGTGCGGGTCGGAGAAGTTCACCCAGAGACAAAACGGTTTGTCTCTTGGTTTCTGCTTCAGGAACTCGTCCATCTGCGTTATCGCTGCCGTGTCGGAGCCGGTCCTGACATAATCGAAGCGCTCGGGAAAAGTTTTGAGGTTATTCTTCTCGACAAAGCCGCCCAGGTTATACCCATCAAGATGGTAGGTTCGCCCACAGACTCCCACAAAATAGCCCGCCTCCCGGCGCAGACGCTCCGGGAATGTCTCAACATCCCGCGGGAGCGGCGACGAAAACCGGGTGATGCGCGCAGCAACGGGAGAGCGCCCGGTGAGGAGTGCTGCACGCGAAGGGACGCACTGAGGAGCAGCCGTAAAAAATCGGTGGAATTTCATACCCTCTGCGGCCAGCCGATCTAGGTGAGGCGTCGTAACATTCGTGTCGCCATAGCAGCTCAGGTAGGGATAGCTATGGTCATCGGAGAGAAGAAAGAGAATATTGGGCTTCTCCTGCTTCTCTTGGGCGCGTGCTGCCAGCAGTGGGATTAAGAACAAAAGAGCCAGCAACAGTAAAAGAATTTTTGTCTTCATGAAATGATGAGGGTGATAATAGGAGCCTATTGTAAGAAGCCTGCGACTCCACCTTTGCGAGCGTTACATAGTGCGTCTACGCACTTTGAAAAGAGCTATAGGTTAAGACAGTGGCAAGGGAGAAGGGAGATAGCCTGCAGCCATTGACATATCTTCGATGTTGTTCGACAGGTGCAGACTTTAACCCTCTGTCAAACGGGTTGCTGAGTTCATAGGTTGCTGCGGTGCTGGGGAAATCCCACCGTTGCGCTTGTTCACAACGCCCTAACGTACAATTTTTTGGACATCCCGCACTTTCGATGTTGCTGGCGAATTCATGAAGTGGGTGCGGGCAACGCCATCAACCGGGCAAGCGGCAACTTTCGAGTTGTCGCGATGAGTATGCCGGGCAACCATTCACCAACTAGAAGGAAGTTCAAAGCAGCAGCCGTCGATAGACTGCCAGGCTGGACCTTGACTGAGGCTACTTTAGTATGGGCGTGTCTATAAAACTAGAATTGCTCAGTTTTGGATGTCCGGGTTCTGGGTTGAGATGCCGGTGTCATCCCTGCAAAACTGGCAGCCGCAGGTAGACGACGGTTCCTCGCCCCGGCTCACTCTCGACCGTGAGAGTGCCGCCCGCCAGCCGTGCCCGCTCCTCCATTCCGAAGATACCGAGGCGCCGCTTCCCCGGCGGCAGAATCTGCTGCTTCCCGACATCGAAGCCCGGTCCATCATCCTCGATAATCGCGGTAACTTTTTGTTCGCTCCGCTGAACCACGATGTCCACCCGGCTTGCTCTACGTTGACCGTCGGCGACCGTCGTCACCGCATGGCGCAAAATATTGGTGAGCGCTTCCTGGGTTATCCGGTAGACAGTGGTCTCGATCTCCGGCGGCAGGCGCTCTGTCCGTAAACCCTCTCCGACGTCTAAAGCGGGTTCTAACCCGACGCTCTGCAGGTCCACAGCGATTCCGCTCCAGTGGCTCCATTCCTCGGTGTAGTTTTGCAATGCCCCCATCAGCCCGATGTCATCGAGTGCGGTCGGACGCAGCGTATACGACAGCTGATGCGCTTTTTTTGCTACCTCATCCGCATGCCGCTCCAGTCGCGCGATGGCGGAAAGTGCCTCCGCATCCTCACCAACCGGCGGCAGTCCTTTCAGATGACTCAGTCCCAGAAGCAGCGCGGTCATGTGCTGACCGGTATCGTCGTGCAGATCGCGCGAGATCAGCGCCCGCTCCTTTTCCTGGGCGCTCACCAGCTGACGAAGAAGCTCCTGCCGCATCGCGCTCATCTGCGACAGCTCTTCCGTCCGTTCCATGAGGGCGAGGGTTCGCTCCGCGAGCGCACTCGTGCGATCCCGGACGCGCTGCTCCAGCTCGGCGTTGGCCCGCCGAACCGCCTCCTCCGAGGCTTGCAGCGCCTCCTCCGCCCGCTTCTGTTCCGTGGCATCGCGGGCGACCTTGGCAAACCCGCGCAGCGTGCCGTTCGCGTGATCCAGACGCATCAGCATCCCATCCGCCCAGAAGACCGATCCGTCTTTGCGCAGATGCCAGTGCCGATCCAGTGTCTTTCCGTGTTTGCGGGCCTGCTCCCGCTCCCGCTCTGGGATTCCCTCTGCTCGGTCCGAGGCGCTGAAGAGCGCTTCCGCCCGCAGGGTCACCGCTTCGTCCACGCTCCAGCCGAAAAGCCGCTCCGCCCCTGTGCTCCAGAACGTGATGCGTCCCTCTTCGTCCAGAAGAAACATCGCGTAATCGCGGGCGCCTTCCACCAGCACGCGGAACCGCTCTTCCGCCTCCCGCCTTGCCGCCTCGGCCCGCTTGTGCGCGGTGACATCCGTTGCGGACCCGAACCACTCCGCGATTTCCCCTCGGGCGTCCAGAAGGGGAACGGCGCGTGAAAATGTCCAGCCGACGGTGCCGTCGGCAGCCCGGACCCGGTGCTCGTGCTCGAAAAC
>JAZKEA010000770.1:4745-7469 GCA_040387315.1 Armatimonadota bacterium
CCTGGGGCTGGTCCTCCGAAAAGATGTACCGGTCCAGCCAGGTCCGGCTGGGGTTCTCCGTATCCAGGAGGAAGTGCCCGCCGCGGAGCTGGCGCATCTCGGTCCAGTCGGCATTCATCCGGTACAGCGCGTCCGAGCTCGCCATCACCAGAGCCCGGAAATTGGCCTCGGATTCCCGCAGCGCGATTTCCGTCTCCGTGTGATCCGTCATATCCCGTATCACTCCCAGAATATGGGTGACGGAATCGTCCGATCCAAAGATTGGGGTCAGCGTGATCTCTGCGTAGCGGACGCCGGCGGGAAGCCGCGCGGTCTCCTTGTAGGTCAGGGGCTGACGCGTTTGGAGAACGGTTTCGTAGTGGGAGCGAACCACGGCGACGTTTTCGCGGGCGATCACGTTTTCCATCGGTGCCCCGATCACCTGGGCCGATGCATAGCCGGACACGCGCAGAAACGTGGCGTTCACCGAAACGAAGCGGAACTGTACCCCCTTCCCGACCTCCTCGACAGGTTCGACCTGAAGGAGATACAGGCAGTCGGGCGAGTGGTCATAGATCCGGGAAAGCGTTCTTTCACTGGCTTTGAGCGCCTCTTCCGCAAGCTTTCGTTCCGTGATGTCCACGCATGACCCGATGTATCCCATAAAGGCGCCGTCCGCCTCGTAGCGCGGGCTCCCGTGATCGACGAGCCAGCGCCACTGTCCGTCCCGGCGGCGCAGTCGGTAGTCCATCTGAAACTCCTGCCGGGCGGCAAAAGCGGCGGTGTAGGTGTCGAGGCAGCGGCTTACATCTTCGGGATGAACACCCTCTGCCCATCCCATTCCCAGCTCCTGCGCCATCGTGCGCCCGGTGAAGTCGAGCCATGCCTTGTTGAAGAAGTCACAGAGCCTGTCGAGACCAGACGTCCAGATCATCACGGGAGCGGTGTCGCAGAGATGCCGAAACCGCGCGTCCCCCTCGGGAAGACTGCCGCCAATCGAGAGATCCAGCGGAGGCGATGAATCGCGGCGCTCCATCGTTACGTCCGCCCTTCTAAAGTCGGAAAAGACCGACGCTGCCTGCGTGCCATCTCACTCCCGCGCTTTATTTCCATCATCAAATTATCGTGGATTTTCTAACCGGCTTCTCCAACCGGTGCTGTTACTTGTGCTGTTACTTGTATTTGTGCTGGTGGTTCCGTCAGGCGGTCACCCAGGGAGGCGGGGCCGGGGTCTTCTCGTGCTCCAGTATCAGGGTCGTCCCCTCCGAACCCGTGAGTAAAAACACCCGGTCACACGTGCTCAGCACCAGCCAGAACCCGTGCCCCAGCGTTCCCGCCGTGGTCCAGCCGCGCTCCAGTGTGGCTCGGTGCAGCGACTCCTCAGGAATCCCCTTCCCCTGATCCTGGATCAGGACCTGGACGACGCCGCTGTCGGTGTCGGTGCAGACCTGACCGACACCACCCCCGCCGTGCAGAACCGCGTTCATAGCTGCCTCCGCGACCGAGGTTTCCGCGTCCGCCTGCCGCTCCTCGGGGAAACCGGCCGCGCGGGTCGCCTCGCGGATGCGCAGGCGCATCGTTCGGAGCGCGGAAGGGTCCGTAAGAGGCACGGGTTCCCCGCAGGCGGGAAGCTGGGGAGGAAGCTGCTCAGCGCTGTCACAGAGCTGGAGACGACCCTCGGTCACGCTCTGGAGGATCTCGCGCAGGAAGTTCCGCTGCCGGAGCGTCGTCGCGGCCTGCTCGTTCTGGAGCCGGAGCACTGCTTCGAGTCCGCGGCGATTGTCGGTCACATCCTGGAAGGCCAGGAGGATCAGATTGGGAAGGCCGTCGTCGGTCTCCAGCCGCCGCCCATTCAGGAGCATCGTTCGCGTTCCGATGGCGGGGAAATCATGGCTTACTTCAAAGTCGCGAAATGATTTGTTGGCGGGAAGCACCTCCTCCAGAAGGTGCCGCAGCGGGGGGATGTCCCACTGACCGTTGCCAAGCCGGTAAAAGAGCTGTCCGCTGGTCTCCAGATCCGTGACCTGAAATGACTCGCGAAACGCCTGATTGATGCTGACAACCCGCAGGTCGCCGTCGAGGACCGCGAGCGGCTCACGCAGCGTCTCCACGATCCCGTCGGCGAGCAGACGCGCTTTGCCGGCCTCTTCCTCTGACAGCCGCCGGTCCGAGACATCGAGCTGAATCCCCAGGAAATGGGTGAGCTGCCCGGCCTCGTCCCGGACGGGCGAGATAGCAAGCTCGTTCCAGAAGGCGGAGCCGTCCTTGCGGTAGTTGCGGATCACGACCCGGCACTCGCGCTCCGCGATGAGCGCTTTGCGGATCTCCTGGAGCGTCGCCGAATCGGTATCCGGTCCCTGAAGGAAGCGGCAGTTCTGCCCCAAAACCTCACCCAGGGTATACCCGGTCATCCGCTCGAAGCGCGGGTTCGCAAACAGGATGTAGTTCTGTTTGGGCACAGCGTCCGTGATCAAGACGCCACAGTTTGCCATAAAGAGCGCCCGCTCCAGAAGATGGCTCTCCAGACCGACCCCCGAGAGGGGCGGCAGCCGTGATAAGTGTGAGACCTGTGGCTGCCGCTGTTTTTCGGCGTGCCCGTCGCCAGGGGGGCTGCCCGCTGTCAGTTTGTCGTCGTTCATTCCGGGGAAAACGTGGGGGGCGGGTCTGCCCTAAAAAGAATTTGCCTGGTTTTTCCGTTTCGGCGCGGTCCCGCTTTTATTCGACCTTTCAACATTTTTCACGCGA
>JAZKEA010000770.1:7479-7895 GCA_040387315.1 Armatimonadota bacterium
ATTGACAATTGATAAATTTAAAACAGGAACAACCACGGATGAATACGGGTATTATATACCCCGCGACGCTCTCGTTAAGCCGGGATTTTCCTGCGAAAAGGCGAGTTTTGGCTAAAATTCTGACACCGGTGTACGGCTTTTCCCGATTGCCGTCAGCGCAAACCTCGGAATAGATTTCAGGGCTGGTCGGGACACTCTACGGAACCCCTCCGCAGCTTGAGTTTCCGACCGGGTTTCGGCTCTGGCACTCTCGAAAAAGGATGATATGCTGTTGCGGTGGCGGCCGGAATCGGTCGCAGATCCGGGGAAAAGCACGTCCTTTTCCCGAAAGGTGAATGGGGGAGCAGTGAGCTGCTGCTGCCCTGCCGGTCGTCACGAACTTCCTTCTCAGGTAGGGTCCGTGATCATTTGCCACT
>JAZKEA010000771.1:0-1947 GCA_040387315.1 Armatimonadota bacterium
TCAACACGATCTACCCCTACGTCAAGAATGCTCAGGTATTTCAGTGCCCGGATGCGCTCGACAGCCGGACCCTGCGGGAAACCGCTGTCTGGGACTGGACCACATCTGCAGAATTTGACCGAGCCGGTATCGTTTCGCCGCTCGCCGACAAGGCGGTGAATTACGGTATGAGTGAGACACTTTCGACGGGACGGGTTTGTAAAGTTGATGGCCCCTGTTATGAGGGGGGGCTAGATCGTCCTTCTGATTCGCTTCTTGTCGCGGACTGCCTGCAGGGACTTACCGATGACCTTCTGGGCCGGCCCAAGCGAGACGATGCAGCGGACCCTTGGCACAAAGTGGTTATAAGCCGGGTCGCCTTTTCCAATGGTCCCGAGGATTGTTACACACGACCGGATGACGCCTCGTGCGGGGCACGTCAGCGCGGCTCCATTGCATCCTTCGGCTCAAAAGCCGAACTTTATGATCGGCAGACGCGGCATGCGCTGGGCAGCAACCTGTGTTTCGCCGATGGTCATGCAAAATGGATGCGCTCCCGCCAGATCACTTATGATCTCTTTGCGGGCGATGGTCAGCCTTGATGGTCCAGGGCAAAAGCATCCGACGAGGGGCGCTTGCCGCGACTCTTGCGGCGGCGCTTCTTCTGATACTCGCATTGCCCTGCCACACCCAGAGCGTGGAGTCAAATCGCGGTGATTGGATACCGACGTTCATTGATGAATTCAACGGTTCGGCCCTCGATTCCACAAAATGGACTCCCAGCAATGGCGTCTTTGACAACCGCGAGCAGACCGTCCATTATTTTCTTCCCCGTAATGTGACCGTGGATGGGGGCCGACTGCGAATCCGCAGCACACGTGAAACCTACCGAAATCCTCGTGACTCGCATCAATACGCCTTTACGTCAGGCGAAGTGCGCACCCTGGGAAAGTTGTCGCAGCGGTTCGGGCGTTTCGAAGTCCGGTGCCGTTTTCCGAGAACGCCCGGAATCTGGTCCGCTTTCTTTCTGCTTCCGGATGACGACTCCTGGCCACCTGAGATAGATGTAACGGAATACATCGGCATCAGGCCAAACTGGCTTTATCTGACTCACCACTGGAAAGACATCCGTGGTCAGCATGAGCAGATGGCGATGCACTTGAAACCAGCGCCTTTCAGCCTTCAGGAGTGGCATACGTATGCGATTGAGTGGGAGCCTGGGGTGATCCGGCGTTTCATTGATGGTAAACCCATGGGAACAGCCACCTACGGGGTGCCCGACGTGCCGCTTTATCTTCGGCTCAACACGGCCATTGGTGGTGTGTTCGCAGGCACACCGGCAGACGGTCCCTGGCCTCAGACGTACGAGATAGACTTTGTCCGCGTCTATCGCCGGGCAGACCAGCCGGTACCACCACCACCAAACTCCGTGAGCATTGCGGCGCTTCATCGTTCTGAAAACGCCGCGCGGATCGATACCCGACCCGAACCCGCTACCCGTGGTCCATTCTGGGACAGCCTGGGACTGGTACTACTTCTGGTCATCGTTCCGGTGGGGTTTTTGTTGACCGCAAAGTCGCCGGATCGCGAGGCGCGGCGGACACGGTTGATCGCGGTCGTGGTCAGCATCAGTGCCGTAAACTATATCATCTGGCGCTGTGGTGTCGTTGGCTGGAACTGGTCGATTGCGGTTCCGTTCCTCGCCGCGGAAATATTCGGCGTGGTACAGGTACTTGGCTTTCTGTATACGATCTGGCCGCGACCGGAACCGGTCCTTTTGGCGAAAGATAGTCCTGAGAAATTTCCGATCTTTATTTTCATCCCAACAGTCGATGAAGGAACAGAGATTCTCCGACCGACACTGGGAGGAGCGCTTCGGGCACGGGAACGCTTCCTTGACGTTTATCCTGACGCCCACGTATCGATCGTTATCTGCAACGATGGCCGTGTGGCGAATGCCCCCGTATG
>JAZKEA010000771.1:1957-2259 GCA_040387315.1 Armatimonadota bacterium
TGTGGAGCGTTTAGCGGAGCGCCTTGGGGTTGTGTGTGTTACCCGGACGGCAGGGGGAGGGGCGAAGGCTGGGAATATTGAGTTCGCCCGTCAATCTGTCGGTGCGACCGGCGACGCTCTGGTCGTGATCTTCGACGCGGACATGGCGGCAGAACCCGAGTTCCTTTTAAAGACGGTCCCGCCACTCGCGGACCCCGGCGTTGCCTGGGTACAGACCGGGCAGTACTACCGGAACATGAGCAATCCTATCGCGCGCTGGGCCAACGATCAGCAGGCGCTGTTTTATTCCGCCATCTGCCCCG
>JAZKEA010000772.1:0-7819 GCA_040387315.1 Armatimonadota bacterium
GCCAACGGTGGCGCAGACGAGAAGCAACGGAGGTTCCGATATGGCAGGAAGCAATCGTGGTGTCGTGTACATGGGTCCGGGCAAGGTAGAGATACAGAGCATCGACTTTCCGAAACTCGCGATCGGGCCGCGCAAGTGCGATCACGGCGTCATTCTCAAGATCCTCTCCACCAACATCTGCGGCAGCGATCAGCACATGGTCCGGGGCCGTACGACCGCCCCTGCCGGGCTCGTTCTGGGCCACGAGATCACGGGCGAGATCATTGAGAAGGGGCGTGATGTCGAATTTCTGGACGTCGGTGACATTGTCTCCGTCCCGTTCAACATCGCCTGCGGACGCTGCCGAAACTGTAAAGAGGGCCGGACCGGTATCTGCCTCAATGTGAACCCGTCGCGCCCCGGCGCGGCCTTCGGCTACGTCGATATGGGCGGCTGGGTCGGCGGTCAGGCTGAGTATGTCATGTGCCCCTATGCCGACTTCAACCTGCTGAAGTTCCCCGATAAAGATCAGGCGATGGCGAAGATCCGCGACCTGACCCTGCTCTCCGACATTTTCCCGACCGGCTATCACGGCGCGGTGACAGCGGGCGTCGGACCGGGAACCATCGTGTATGTCGCGGGCGCGGGTCCGGTCGGCCTTGCCTGCGCCGCCTCCTGCCATCTGCTCGGCGCTGCCGTCGTCATCGTCGGTGATATGATTCCCGAGCGTCTGGCCCAGGCACGCAGCTTCGGCTGCGAGACCATCGACCTGTCCCAATCCGGATCGCTCGCCGATCAGATCGCTCAGATCGTGGGCGTTCCCGAGGTGGACTGCTCCGTGGACTGCGTCGGCTTCGAGGCCAAGGGACACGGGGCCGATGCCGATGTCGAACGGCCCGCGACCGTCCTGAACGCCATCATGGAGGTGACACGGGCAGGCGGCTCGCTCGGTATTCCCGGCCTTTATGTTACCGGCGACCCAGGCGGCGTGGACGAGAACGCCAAGATCGGTCAGCTGGGTATCCGCATCGGGCTCGGCTGGGCGAAGTCGCACTCACTGCATACCGGTCAGTGCCCGGTCATGAAGTACCACCGCCAGCTGATGAACGCGATTCTGTACGACAAAATCCAGATCGCCAAAGCCGTCAACGTCGATGTCATCTCCCTGGACGAGGCCCCCAACGGCTACAAGGACTTCGACAAAGGCGCGGCCAAGAAGTACGTCATCGACCCGCACGGCGCTCTCGCCGCTGCCGCGTAGAATCTCCGGTCAACGACTCATACGAAAGGCGTCGGCAGTGGCACTGCCGACGCCTTATTTCTGTATAATGGGCACAGCCGACAGAAAACACGGGGGACGGTTCGATAACCTGGCAGATTTGGGCAGACACGGGCGGAACTTTTACAGACGCCATCGCGCGGCGTCCGGACGGCACCCTGGGACGGGTCAAGATCCTGTCAAGCGGTGCGCTTCGCGGAACGGTTGCCGCGCAGACCAGAGCGAATTCGCTCGTTGTCCAGGAGAACTGGGGAGCACCCCGCGACTTTATCCGTGGCCTTCCGCTTCTTGTCTCCGGAACCGCACTCTCCTCTCGTGTTGCGTCGTTTGATCCCGAGACTGGCGTCGTCGTTCTGGAGACGCCGCTTTCATCACCTATTCCCTCCGGGACACCATTCGAGGTGCGCTTTGATGAGGAGGCGCCTCTGGTCGCCTGCCGCCTGCTGACCCAAACGCCGATGGGAGAAGCCCTGCCGCCGCTTTCGCTGCGCCTTGCGACGACACGGGGAACGAACGCACTGCTCACCGGGTCCGGCGTCCCGCCTGCCCTCTTCGTCACGTCCGGCTTCGGCGACCTGCTGGAGGTCGGGACACAGCAGCGTCCCGACCTTTTTGCGCTCGATATTGTCAAGCCCGCGCCGCTGTACCGCGAGGTAATCGAGGTAAACGAGCGGATGAGTGCGGACGGTAGTATCCTGCGCCCCCTGGACGAGCGACAGCTGCGCGAGGATGCGGACCGACTGGTGCGGTCCGGCGTCACGACAGCGGCGGTTGCACTTCTGCATAGCTACCGGAATTCCATCCACGAGCGGCGTATCAGTGCGGTACTGCGCGAGGCGGGATTTACCCACGTCTCGCTCTCTTCCGAGTTTGCGCCGTTCATCAAGATTTTGCCCCGCGCACAGACAGCGGTGGTAAATGCCTACCTCGCCCCGGTGATCGACGCCTATCTTGGCGGCGTCCGGGCCGTGCTGCCTGAGGGGACACCACTCCACGTTATGACCAGCACGGGGGGGCTCGTCGGTGCGGCGGCGTTTCACCCGAAAGACAGCCTGCTTTCCGGGCCTGCCGGGGGTATCGTCGGCGCGGCGCGTGCCGGGGAACAGGCGGGCTTTCCGAAGATCATCGCGTTCGATATGGGCGGCACAAGCACGGATGTGGCCCGGTATGACGGCGCGTTCGACTATGTGTGGGAGCACTCGGTCGGCGAGGCGCATTTGGCTGCCCCCGCCCTCGCTATCGAAACCGTCGCGGCAGGGGGTGGAACCGTCTGTACCGCCGGGCCGCAGGGTATTAAAGCCGGTCCGGAGTCGGCGGGAGCCTCTCCCGGCCCGGCTTGCTACGGAATGGGCGGTCCCCTTACCCTGACAGATGTCAATCTGCTTCTCGGGCGGGTCCTGCCGGATCGCTTCGGAATACCACTCTTGCCGTCTCATGCCAATAAGGCGGCACAGCAGCTTTTGGACGACCTGGGCGGCACGGTGGCGGATCGGGATACGGTGCTTGCCGGTCTTCTGGAGATCGCAAACGAGCGCATGGCGGATGCCATTCGGCGTATCTCCGTGCGGCATGGCTACGACCCCATGGAGTATGCCTTGCTCTCCTTCGGCGGGGCGGGCGGACAGCACGCCTGCGCCGTCGCGGAGCGTCTGGGCATCACCACAGTCGTGGTGCCGCCGGACGCCAGCCTGCTCTCCGCCTGGGGAATCGGTCATGCCTCGATTGAACGTCTGTCGGAGCGGCAGGTGCTGCGGACGCTGGATGCCTCTGTTGGCTCACAGGTCGCAGAATGGGTCGCGGAGCTTGCCCGCGAGGCCACGGACGCGGTTGTCGCGGAAGGCGTGACCAGAAGCGAGGTTGCGGTGAGGCGGCGCATCGTCAATCTTCGGCTTGTCGGTCAGGAGAGCACACAGTCGGTGGAGTTTGAGGAGGACGTGCCACTTCCGGCGGCTTTCGCGATACGCTTCGAGGCTGTCTTCGGGTACCCTCCCCCACCGGACCGTCCGATTGAGATCGAGTCAATCCGAGTTGTCGCCGGGTCGTCGGTTCCGGCCCCGGAGCCCGCAGAAGATACAGGTGATACGGCAGCGAACACTCGGAAGGAGCAGCCACGTCCGGGGAGTGTGCGGGCCTATTTCGGGTCACGCTGGCAGACGATTCCGGCTCACGAGCGCGAGGATCTGCGCGTCGGGGACACGATCCCCGGTCCTGCGCTTATCACGGAACGCCACAGCGTTATCGTGGTCGAAACCGGCTGGTGCTGCCGCATCCATCCGGCAGGGTCGCTCGTACTGGAGTACGCTCCTCAGACGGACAGCGTGGAGCAGGCGGCGGACGCCCCGAACGCACGTCCGGAATCCGTTCAAACGGAGCTATTCTCAGCGCGTTTCTCCGCGATTGCCACAGAGATGGGCGAGCAGCTTCGCCAGAACAGCATCTCGACCAATGTGAAGGAGCGGCTGGACTTCTCCTGCGCCCTGCTCGACCCGGACGGCGAGCTGGTCGCGACCGCCGCGCATATTCCCGTCCACCTGGGAGCGCTCGGTGTGTGCGTCCGCCGCCTGCGGGAGTCGATCCCGATGCGACCCGGTGATGTGATCGTCACCAACCATCCCGGCTTCGGCGGCTCGCATCTGCCGGATGTGACGGTTGTCACGCCCGTTCACGATGACAATGCGCTTCTGCTTGGCTATGTCGCCAGCCGCGCCCACCATGCCGAGATCGGCGGCATGCGTCCCGGTTCCATGCCGCCCGACGCCACGACACTTTCCGAAGAGGGTGTCGTGCTTCCGCCGATGTACCTGATACACGCCGGGGAGTCGCGCCTGGAAGCCGTCTGTGACCTGCTGGGGAGCGGCCCGTACCCGTCGCGAGCGGTCGCGGACAACCGCTCGGATCTGGAAGCAGCGCTCGCGGCGGGTCGGCGCGGCGCAGATACGCTGGCGGAACTGGCGCGGCGTCACGGACCGGAAACGGTCCGGCGATTTATGGAAGCCCTGAAAAACCGTGTGGAGGCGCGGATGCGGCATTCACTCGCCGCCCTGCCCGACGGCGAATACACAGCGCGGGAAAATCTGGACGACGGAGCGCCGATAGCAGTACGAATCACGGTGACGGGCGACAGCGCCGTGATCGACTTTACGGGGACGGGAGAGACGCAGCGAGGTAATCTGAACGCTCCCCCCGCCGTTGCCGCCAGCGCCGTACTGTACGTACTCCGTCTTCTGGTGAACGAGCCTCTTCCGCTGAACGAGGGCCTGCTCCGCCCGGTAACACTGCTTCTCCCGCCCGGGACTCTGGTCAATCCCCTCTTCGACCTGGCGGACCCTACCCGCTGTCCCGCCGTTGTCGGCGGCAACACCGAAGTCAGTCAGCGGATCGTCGATACGCTGCTGAAGGCGCTCGGCCTCGCCGCCTGCTCTCAGGGAACCATGAACAACGTGCTGTTCGGAAATGACGCCTTCGGCTATTACGAGACCGTCTGCGGCGGCGCGGGTGCGACCTCAAACGCGCCCGGCGCACACACCGTCCACACCCATATGACGAATACCAAAATTACCGACGCCGAGATTTTGGAACGCCGCTACCCGGTCCGCGTAGAGCGGTTCGCCCGTCGTCTCTTCTCCGGCGGCGCAGGCCAGCACCTCGGTGGCGATGGCGTGGTGCGGGAGATCACTTTTCTCGCCCCGATGACGCTGTCAGTTCTCACGCAGCACCGGACACAAGGACCGTACGGCGCGGCGGGCGGAGAGGATGGCAAACCGGGTCATCAGCGCGTGGTTCGCGAAAACGACGACGTCGTGGAACTGCGTTCGGTCGATGGAGCTGAGATCAAGCCCGGCGACAGGCTCATATTAGAAACGCCGGGCGGCGGCGGATGGGGATCTCTCATTGATCCGACTGTCGTGTAGGTAATTATTTGCGACCTGACTGAGCTTCATATATACGCCGCAGAAAGTTAGTGAACTCCTGCAATGCGAACGGCTTGCTGAGCAGCATGTCGAAACCAGCGACATAGGCGGCAAGGACTGTCAGATCAAACTCCTTCGAGCCTTTGCTGCCATCGGCGAGGAGGAACAGCGCGGTATCGCGTCCCCATTCCGTGGAGCGAATCAGCGTGGCGATCTCGAAGGCCGAGTGCTTGCCGACAAACTCATCCAGAACAACACAGCGGCACTGCGGCATCGGCTCCGCGAGATGGGGCGCGGCTTTTCCGTCCTCGGCGTAGGAGAGAACCAGATCAGCGACTGCGGAAACGTGCTGTGTTCGCGTCCAGCCGGCGTCACGCATCGCATCGTTTATTTCCGCCGCGAGTGTCGGACCAAGGTCGCTTGCCAGGAGCAGACAGCCAGGAGCAGTGACGGGAGAAACGGGAGACGAGGTGTCCATTATGTATCCTTCCAGTCGGCGACGCAGGGCGGATCTACCCTGCGACAGCCAGTATTTGATTGTGCCTGTGGGACGAGCAAGGTGGGCGGCAATTTCCTCGATGCCGAGACCATCAAGAAGATAAAGGGCAGACGCCGCAGATTGGGCGGCGGGTAGATGGCGCAAAGCCCGTTCGACATCCATGCGGGCCACGGAAAGTTCAGGTTCGGCCGCAGATTGCGGCGCTGCTATGTCTAGTTGTGACAGGGAAAGCGTGTCGCGGTGGCAGGGGCGGCGCAGGCGATGCGCCTCATTACGGGTAATACGGAGCATCCAGGGGCGGACCTGCGCGGGGTCGCGCAGACTACCGACGTTCCGGCAGATACGCAGCAGTGCTCCAGCCACCGCGTCGCCTGCATCCTCATAGTGACGAAGCTCTGTATAAGCCGCCGCGAACAGCGCCCCTCGGACCCGAAGAACGAGTTGATCCAGCGCCTCGCGGTCTCCGTCACGAGCGCGGCACGCAAGGGTATATTCCTCGTTTTGGCTTTCTGTCGTGTCCATTTGTATAGAATAGACCCATCCGGCGATAATTTTGGTTGGGAAATCTTTGCTGCAGATATCCTACGGAAGTAGTAAACGCGGTCATCCGGAAACTTATTTGCTCCGCAGTATCCAAAGCAACAGTTATTCTGCCAATTTGATAGCGTTAGCAGTCTATAATAAACCGATCAACATAAAGTTTGCCTGCTCAAAAGCATCCTGCAGGCAAACATCCCGGTCAGACGGGCAATATCCAGGCAAAGGGACACCCTGAAGTGAGCACAGAGAACACAGCACCCGAGGCAATGCCTCCTCACGCCCAACTCATTGAAATGGGCAGCGGCGCGTTGGTTTCAGCAATCATTTACGCGGCAGCGAAGCTGGGTATCGCCGATCATCTGGCGGACGGGGCCAAAAGCGCGGTCGAGATGGCAGGTCCGACAGGCACGCACGCCCCGTCGCTGCATCGCCTCCTTCGCTCACTGGCCGTCTTCGGCATCGTCACGGAACTCACAGAGCAGCGTTTCGCGCTGACGACCCTGGGGCAGGCGCTTCAGACCGGCGCGCCCGGCTCCGCCCGAGCGACAGTGCTGACACTGTGCGGTCCCCTGTTCTGGGGCAGCTGGGGAGAGATTGTCCATTCGGTTGAGACCGGTAAACCAAGTTTCGATAAGGCCTTTGGGATGCCCGTGTTCGAGTATCTGGCGCAGCATCCCGAAGAGGCGTCGTTGTTCAGCGAAACGATGATCGGTTTTCATGGAGCAGAACCTCCAACCGTGGCTAAGGCATACGACTTTTCCGGAATAGGGACTCTGGTAGATGTCGGCGGCGCGACGGGCAATATGCTGACAGCGGTTCTCTCCGCGCATCCCAACGTGCGCGGCGTACTGTTTGATCTGCCGCATGTCGTTCGGGATGCGCCCGCGTTTCTGAATGCAGGCGGTGTCGGCGACCGCGTTACTATCGAAGGTGGCAGTTTCTTTGAAGCAGTTCCGTCCGGCGGCGATGCGTATCTGTTATCGCATATCATCCACGACTGGACTGAGGAGCAGTGCCTCACCATCCTGGGCAACTGCCGGAAGGCGATGTCACCCGACAGCCGTCTTCTGCTTGTCGAATCTGTCCTGCCCCCCGGCGACATGCCGCACCCCGGCAAAGTGCTGGACATGGTTATGCTGACCATACCGGGCGGTCAGGAGCGTACCGAAGCAGAGTATGCCGCGCTGCTTGGTAAAGCCGGGTTCCGACTGAACCGCGTCGTTCCCACCGAGTCTGCCGTGAGCGTGGTAGAAGCCGTACTGGCGTAACTTATTTCCGGTCCGGCCTCAGGACCACGCCACTGGTCTCCTCAGGTCGGGCTCTCGGGAGAGGGCATGACACCGACCTGCTGCAGAAGCGTTACGGTATCCATAATAATACGGCTCTCGGCGAATTTTCCGTCTCGCACACAGTCAATGACGACGCCCCAGACTTTGACCGGCTTTCCCGAAGCCGGGATTCCCATAAACTCTCCCTGATGGGTTCCGTGCATTGTAAATCGGCTCATCACCATCTCACCTTCCGCGATCTGTTCGTCGATGGTCCAATGCATATCCGGGAAGCCGGTCAGCATCGCGCGATGGCGTTTCTGCGTGAGCACTGGAGGCCGCG
>JAZKEA010000772.1:7857-8964 GCA_040387315.1 Armatimonadota bacterium
TTTGAGTCCTTCTCTTCCCGGCCCCTGACCGGGAAAAGGAATGTGCTCCACGAAGTCCTCTGTGACCATATCGTCCAGCGCATTCAGGTTTTTCTGGTTGATTGCTGTCTCGACGAAGGAGCGCATAAAGATTTTGTTCGCTTCTGCTGTCATCCGTTGTCCTGCCTTCTGTTGCGTTGTTTACGCATAATTTTATTCCTCTGTGAAGATCACCCCAGAAAGCAGGCACTGCACGTTGGTGCGCTGATTATAGCAAAGGAATATCTACAAAGACAAGGCGGGCAAGCGGTTAAGTTAATCGGCAGAAGCAGGGGGCACAGGGGGCATAGGAACCAGGCCGTAGCGCAGCATCGTCTCCTTTATACGCGCCATATCGGGAGGCGTCTGCGCCAGTAATGTCCCGATCTCGCGAAAGTAGCCGGGGCCAAGTACGCCGGGTGTCAGGATGCAGAGGCACTTTCCTGTTTCCGTACCATCGTTCCGAAAGCCATGCACCACACCGCGCGGAATAAAGGCCGTCTGCCCCGGCGTTAGAGTCACTTCCTGATCCGCTATACGAAAGGTCAATTCCCCTGCGAGGCCATAAACAGTCTCCTCCCAGGTCTCATGGTGGTGCGGCACCGGAACCCGCGCATTAGGCTGCACAGTCATCTCGAACACATCCAGACCGCCTGCCGTGCTGCTCGTTCCGCTCTCCAGGAACCGGATTTCCAGTCCCCCTATCCGTATCGTTTCCGGAAGACTCGGCGTCTCCCCCACTGCCCCCTCCAATATTGGAAATCCTTCCTTTGCGCTCGTTAGCAGCATCGTTTGTTTGTCAAAGCGGCATGAATGACATTATTTTATTTCAGCAACGGTCTCGGCTGGTTCAGCACCGGACTCCGGGACTTTCATGGAGATGCCGCGGGAGATGCCGGGTTCCTGCATGGTTATGCCGAACCAGAGCGGCGCGGCCTCCATAGTGGTGGCGTTATGGGTGATGACGATGAACTGACTGCGGTCCAGGAACTCCCGCAGCACGCCCGCGAGGCGCTGCGTGTTCGCTTCGTCGAGGGCCGCGTCCACTTCGTCGAGGATGCAGAACGGCGACGGCTTGTTGCGGAAGAT
>JAZKEA010000772.1:8974-12656 GCA_040387315.1 Armatimonadota bacterium
CGCGCAGAAGATCGGCATACTTTTCGACATTCGCGCCGTCGAGGGGGGCGTCTACTTCGTCCAGAACGCAGAAGGGGGCAGGGTGGACTTCGAGGAACGCGAAGAGCAAAGCGGTCGCGGTCAGTGCGCGTTCGCCGCCGGAAAGGAGCGAGAGACTCTGCCGCTTTTTGCCGGGCGGCTGCGCGATGATATCGATACCGGTCTCAAAGAGATCGTCGGGGTTGGTGAGCACAAGCTCGGTGGTACCGCCGCCGAAAAGGCGCGAGAAGAGGCGGGAGAAGGCATAACTGACCTTCTGGAAGGTTTCGAGAAAGACGCCCCGTGTGGACTCATCTATATCCGCGATGGCGGCGGTAAGACGGCTTTTTGCCTCTTCCAGATCCTTCTGCTGCTCTGTCAGGAAGCGCCAGCGCTCAGAAAGCCGCTCGTACTCCTCGACCGCGCCGACATTTACCGCACCCAGGCCTTTTATCTCGCGGCGCAGACGGCTGATTTCCTGCGAGGTGTCATTATCGACTGGAACGCCGCCAGTCAGCGCGACCGCACTTTCCGGATGGAGATCGTACTCATCGAGCAGGCGCTGTCCGACCACTTCCGCCTGCGCCTCCAGACGCGCGGCGCGCAGCCGGGCCGACTGCGCCTGCTCCTGCTGCTCTGACGCCGCACGAGTGGCGGCTTTGATCTTTTCCGCAAGGGCGAAGTTCTCGGTAAGCAGCGCCTGCCGGGCGGCCCGCCACCGCTCCAGAAGTGCGGCAGCATCCGCGAGAGAAGCCTTCGCCCGCTCGCGCTCTTTCAAACGGCTCTCCGCTTCCCGGTCTTCGGTGGCGATGATCGCCTGGGCCTCGCCCGCGCGCTGTGTCCGCTCGTTGACAGATAAGGCGGCGCGCAGTGAGGCATCATGGGCACGGTCGGCATCACGCGCGAGGGAGCGGGCACGCTCACGCAGGCTTGCCAGTTCGCCGGAAAGGGTCCGCGCGGCGAGCTGTGCCTCGTCACGACGGACTGCAAGCGCGGCCTGACGCCGCTGCATCTCCTCGCGGGTCGCCTCCATGCCTTCGTCCTCGACATCGGCGGCGGCAAGCGTGGAAGCAAGCACCTCTTCGCGGGCATGGTCCGCATCACCGCTGCCCTTGAGGGCCTGGACACGCTCTCTCAGGGTATCCGCCTCACGCATAAGACGATCTGCCTCGGAAACCTTTCCCTGAGCACGGCGTTCCGCCTCACCCACCACATCACGGGCTCGGGTAATCGCGGCTTCCGCGTCTCGTACAGCAAGACGCGCCGTCTCGGCCTCTGTTTTTGCCTGGCTCTCGCTCGCCCTGAGGTTGTCGATGGTTTCGCGACCGGCCTTCACAGCCTTTGTCAGCTCGGTGATCTCGCGCTTGCGGCCCAGCAGGTTGGGACCAGGCCGCCCCTGCGAGCCGCCGGTGATTGCTCCCGTTGGCACGACAACCTCGCCGCTCTGGGTGACTATTTTCGCCCAGTCACGCCGCTCGATCTGACGCGCGACACGAGTCGCCGTATCCAGGTCATCGGTGATCAGGACGCGGGCAAGCAGAACAAGAACAGCGGGGGCGAAATGCGCATCATGCCCCACCAGATCGGCGGCGGAGCCGAGTACCCCGGAAAACTGCCGCGCCGCCTTGCGAAGCCCGTCCGGTACCTCCTGGTCGCGCAAAGCATTCAGCGGCAGAAAGGTCGCGCGGCCACCTCGCGTCTCGGTCAGAAAGGCGATAGCGGCCTTCGCTTCAGATTCGGTATCCGTGATGACATCCTGCAGACTCGCCCCGAGCGCGATCTCGATAGCCGTATCCAGATGGGCGGGAACCTGCAGCGCATCGGCAACAAGAGTGTAGCTGCCGCTCAGGCGTCCGCTGTTCGCGGCCCGCACCACGGACTTGACGCCCCCAAAGTACCCCTCCTGAGCCGCTTCGGTCTCCTCCAGCGCCCGCAGACGCGCCCCCTGCTCCGCCAGACGCCGCTCCGCCTGGGATCGCTGCTCGCCAAGGGAAGTCACCAGTTCCGCAGCCTTAAGACGCGCTGGTTCTCGCTCTTCGGCAAGGCTGCGCCGCGCCTCCTCCAGCGCCGTGCGGGCGGTTTCGGTCTCCTGTGTCAGGGCTTGCGCATCCCCACGCGCGGCTTCCGACTCGGCTTGACGCACTTCGGCGCGGACTTCCGCTTCGTTCACATCGGCAGTACGCTGAACGATACGCGCCCGCACGGCGGCAAACTCTGCCTTCTGGGCCGCCAATCGCCGCGCCAGCTCCAGGTAATCCGCCTGCTGACCCGCAACCGTACGCGACAGATCGATAAGCGACCGCTCCGCCTCCTGCGCCACAGATTCCGCAGCGGCAAGTTCTTTCGCCAGGTCTTGAAGGCGCGATTCCGCCTCACGCGCCTCGACCGCGCGCGCTTCCCCTTCCGACTGCTGGCGGACCTTCTCCTCCTCCAGCAGGGCGAGATCACGGGCCAGAGTCTCCGCAGTTCGCACCGCGCTCGCCCGCCGCTCCGCCCCTAGCGCGATCCGGCTCTCGATGCGCTCCGTTTCCGAGAGCGCCGTCTGCTGAAGCACCCGGGCATCGTCCATCTCACGCTCGGCGGCAGCGATACGCTCGCCCAGTCCGCTCGCCCCGGCTTCCCACTGCTCCACTTCCGCTTTCAGCCGACTCGCCTCTTTGGTTGCGGTGTCCGCGGATTCGACGAGTTCCGCCAGTTCATCACGGAGACGCTTGTAGTCCCAGGCAAGCTGACCGACTTCGACCGCCCGCAGACGCTCCGAGAGCTCCTGAAAACGCCTCGCGGTGCTTGCCTGCGCCTCGAGGGGTTCGAGCCCGACATGAATCTCTCCCGCGATATCGCGGACACGGACCAGGTTCTGCTCGGTGTGCTCCAGTTTTCGCTGGGCCTCACGCTTTTTGACGCGGTACTTCTTGATCCCCGCCGCCTCTTCGAAGAGTTCGCGCCGGTCTTCCGAGCGGGCGGAGAGAATCGAATCGATCTCGCTCTGGTTGACGATGGCATACGCACCGCGCCCGACCCCGGTATCCAGAAAGAGATCCGTAATGTCTTTAAGGCGGCACGGCACCTTATTCAGAAGGTACTCGCCCTCGCCGGAGCGATAGATACGGCGGGTAACCGTTACCTCGGCGAAGTCGAGGGGAAGAAAACGGTCCTCATTATCGACCGTTAGGGAGACCTCTGCCATGCCCATCGGCTTGCGGCGCGAGCTTCCGGCGAAGATCACATCCTGCGCCCGCGATGCCCTTAAACTGGAGGCTTTCTGCTCGCCCAGACACCAGGTCAGGGCATCGAGCAGATTGGATTTACCGGACCCGTTCGGGCCGACAATCGCCGTCACCCCCTCAACGAAGGTGATCTCGGTCTTGTCCGCGAAGGTCTTGAATCCGTGGAGAGTGAGGCGTTTAAGGCGCATAGGGTAAGGGATGAAACAAAAGTGTTTCTGCGGGGATTGTAGGCATGGCGGGGCGCTTTGTCAAGGAGAAGGGGTTACTGACGTTGTGTAGCGTTTCGTTTCTCCTTCGGAGATCTCTTTGATGTGGGCGAAAACCCGGTTATGGACACCGTGGACGATATTGTCCGCTATCGGCCCAAAGTACCAGAGTGGACGAACTCGCAGCGTATACCAACTCGTGCCGGTAAGCGTCGTGGTCCCGTCGCCGAG
>JAZKEA010000772.1:12666-16526 GCA_040387315.1 Armatimonadota bacterium
CGTTGTCAGTGACCGTACTTCGTCCCTGCAGCAGTTTTCCATGATTGGTGAACTCGGGATAGCGAGGCTGTCCCGTGATTCTGAAGGTAATACTTTTGCCGGGTGTCAGCTCGGTTATCTTTTCCACGACTGTCAAATCGCTGCTGAACACGGATCGTCTTTCCCCACCGACCCGTACCGTATCGACAGTTGTCAATACAGGCCAGGGAAGCCCGGCGCTGTTCAGGAGTGATGTCGCCCGACTGGGTATCGGCGGGAAAGCGACCGTATGTGGAAAGACGACATCAGGTGGTGCCTGGATAACGACCGATGTCGTGACGGCGCTCCGGTACTCTTTCGCCGGATTCCAGCAATCGTACAGGAGTGCGCCCATCAAAATGGGAACGACGCTGACGGCAAGCGGCCCCGGCTTGGGCCGGACAATAGCGGCGGAGATCAGCGTACTCACCAGAACCATTAAATAAAGGAGCGGCGATACCATTACCAGGCACATAATGCCTTCGTGCAGAAAAAAGTAGGCGGTCGCCAGACCGACGATCGTGTTAAGAAGCGCTCCCAAAGCCAGACCCGAGCCCGTCAGTGGCAGATGCCGCCAGTTATAAGCGGCCATAAAGCCCATCAGCAGCGGGATCAGAACCGTGGCGGAGGTTCCATAAGAGCCGCCCCCAGGAACTCCGCTTGAGAGCCATATCGTCAGATTGATGAGCAGGGCCGCCAGAACGTTGGCATTGATGATACCAAGCATAAACTGCCGTTGCTGCGCCGGGGACAGAGATGGTCGCCTCGGACTCCGCTGGCGCAGTCCCGTTCCACTTTGTCCTCCACCAGTATTAGGCATCTGCCTTCTCCTTCATCTCCTGCGGCGAGTATACTTATAGTATCGGTCGCCGATTTCGTTTACAAATATTCGGCGGCGGGAAACTCAGCTAGAGACTATCAGGAAAGGTAGAGACTTATGCCAGGAGTTATTGATCCGTGGGCGCAGGGTGGTGACAACAGCGGAGAAGCGGTTGATCCCCAAATGGCTATCCAGCAGGCCCCCCAGGAGCAGGTAGACGAACATCGTGGCCTTCTGGAAGGCGCGCTTGAAATGCTGCAGAATCAAATGGGTATGAACTCGCAGCAGGTGACACAGCAGGCCGGGGTGGGCAGTTCGCCAGTCAGCGCTCTGGGCAGCGGCGACCTGCTTCAGCTGACACAATATCTGGCGCAGAACCATCCGGATATTCTGATGGCGGTTGCGCAGCGGTTTCCGCTCGCCCAGCAGCTGCTTCCGATGATTCTTGGCGGCTCGCTTGGCGGACAACAGCAGCAGCAAGGCGGAGGTTTACTGGGCGGCCTTCTTGGAGGGCTGCTGGGCGGCAATCGGCAGCAATAGAAGTCAGAGATCCTCCGCGAAATCGTCCGGGGCAAAGAAGGCTCCTCTTACCAGTTCCGTGTGGCAGACCAGGCTCCGTAATTCGCCGGGTGTTCCCACTGATGCGTTGCGATTTGCCGAAGACAGAGTGACGGCAACCACATCGAAACGCAGCGGAGCATCAGCCTCATCCTCCAGCAGACCGTAATGCGCGGCGTAGGCAAGCGCCAGCCGCGCGATCTGCCGCTGTTTCGCCGGCGTCACAGCCTCTTTGGGCGTCGCGATGGGGCTGCGGCTTCGCGTCTTGACCTCCACAAAACAGAGCGTTGGCCCGTCCCAGGCAATGATATCTATCTCACCGGGCAGCCCGTCGCGGCGCGAGCCGAAACGCACGTTCACATCGACGATTACGTAGCGCTGCTTTTCCAGAAAATTCTGCGCCGCGATCTCTCCCAGCCGCCCTCGCTCTCTCCGCGTCTCGTTATCTTCGGTTTTGTGATTACTGGTACTGGTCACTATCAGGCCCTTTGCCGCGCCGCCGCATTCTGCTCGTATTGTACTCCTGCCCGCGGCAGACGCCGTCGAAAAATAAATCTTCGTAAGCAGGCAGTTGACGGAACTAATCGGGCTGTGTTATACGCAGATATCTATGGTTGCTATTTTTCTACGGAGGTTTCTGTTCTATGCGACTTTTATCCCTAACCACTGCGGTTCTTGCTCTTGTCGGTTTTGCGAGCACAACTGCTTTTGCTCAGCCCGGTGCCACCGCTTCCCCTGCCCCTAAGATGGGGAAAATGTCGAAGATGTCTCCGTCCAGCAAGATGAGCAAAATGGACAAGACGGGCAAGATGACGCGGAAGACCCCGATGCGTGATCCTAAAACCGGACACTTCATCAGCAGCAAGGACAAGACATCCAGCATGAGTAAAATGTCCAAGACGGACAAAAAAATGCCGATGCGAGACCCGAAGACAGGCCGCTTTATGAGCACCAAGAAAATGGCCCCCTCACCGGCCCCAAAATAGCGCCATCTTCTCAACGCACACCGCTTGTCTCATAGATAAGCGGTGTGTTTCCATTTTGGGTACATAACTCAGCGGAGCAGGAGAAAAGCAATGCTGTTTCATGTCCAGCGCTTCACCGTTATGCGCTGCACTATCGCCATTATGCTGACAGTGGCTGCGCTAAGCCTGAGTAAGATGGGTCATCCGGCAGTAGGATCGTCCACGCCTCTTGCCTTTTCTGTGCCGTCAAAAAATAGCACGAGCAGTCAAAGCGGAAACAGCCGCTTCACCCCGCGATACGCTTTTCGAGAGGCAGCCTTCACCGATTTCGTTCGCGATTCTTACCGGCAGATGTCTCAGGGAAAGCCAGATGCGTCGGAGTTTTACCGATGGCTGGACAGCGCCTACGCAAAGACACGCACGACAATCGGTCCGGTGCCGGACATCCCCCGTTCACGTCCGCTTGGGGCGGCACTGGACGCGGAGCGCACTTACCTTTCAGGCATTCATGGTTCTGCGGCGAGAACGCGGCAGGAGCGAAAGACGGCCGCCTGGGCGCACAGAACAGTCAAAAAAGTGATTCCACGCTTTAGCCTGGAACGCGGTTTTGAGTTCTATAACATGGTGCACGGCGGCGAGAGGCAGTGTTATTCGCAGTCCATCTTGATCGCCGGAATGCTGCAGCGGGCGGGAATCCCCTCCGGGGTCGTCATGGTCTGGAAGAGCCTGAACGGCGTTACCAGCAACAACGGACACGCGGTTGTACTGGCGCGGCTTTCGAACGGCAGGGATATTCTCGTTGATGCCTCGGAGCCGATGCCCTTTCCACGCCAGCAGGGGCTGTTCGTCCGCCATAAGGATCAGTACCTGTATGTCACACCACTCTTCGCCAAAAACAGTGCGGAGATAGTTGCCTACCGGCGACAGGCAGACGGGGAGAAAACCTCTTGCAGTACGGTTCAGGCGCTGGATATGCCGTTTCTGAAGTCCCAGTTCTATTACTACCGGGGGGAACGTGCTCCCGGCGGCGCCTTCGACCCGAAGAAGACTGCCGCTGGTCTGGCCCGTTCTGCCCAGCAGCTTCGGACTGCGATCCGCCTCTGCCCGGAGAATCCGCTCGCCGTCTATATGCTGGGCCGGGTCTATCAGCGTCAGGGGAGCGAGGGGAAGGCTCGGGCACAGTTCGCGCAGTCCTACGGTCTGTACAGTCGGTTCGGATACCTTCCCGAGGGTGCCACGGACGCCTTCGCGCTTATCGGTCAGAAAAAACCGGTGGTGGCGCACACGCCTGGAAAAACAGTCTCGGTTTCCCACCACAGTTCCCCCAGACTCCCTTAATAACTCGTTGGGAGGAGCCTGGGGTCAGGATCGTGTGCAGTGCTTCTACGGATGCCGGAACGTGAGCAGATGAATCGGCGGTTTTGCTCCGGAGGTGATCTCCAGCACCTCGTCGGGGTTTACCTCGCTGCTCAGCACTCCCGCACCCGGCTTGTGGAAGA
>JAZKEA010000773.1:0-4488 GCA_040387315.1 Armatimonadota bacterium
ATAGAGAAAGGGGCGCAGGGCGCTGTCCGTATCACGAACGACGAGGTTCGCTTCCCGAGCGGAGATAGCCCCTGGTGGCACCAATCGCCGACGGGAGAGGGAATCCACATCTTCGAACAGGCCACGCTGGGTGCGGCTTTCAACGATACGTTTCGCGTCGCTCACGGGAACGGACAGCGTACGCGCCAGCACGCCACTATCCGCCGTGTTGATGTTGACGGTCGAAGCGGAGGGCAGAACCTTGTTTTTGGCAGCAAGCAGCGAAAATGCCCCGGCCAGGACCAGTACGGCAACCGCAAGCAGGAGCAGCCCTTCCGCATGGCGGAGGCGTCGTTCGACCTCTTTTGAGCGCGTTATAGTCATAGAAAAAAGAGAACAGGCGGGCAATCACAAAGGATTGCCCGCCTGTTAGACAGCTAGACCTGGCGTTTAGTTACGCCTGCTCCGCAACAAACGGAAGCAGAGCGATCTCACGGGAGCGCTTGATCGCCCCTGAAAGCATTCGCTGATACCGGGCGCTGGTGCCCGTGGTGCGTCGCGGCAGGATCTTGCCACGCTCGCTTACGAACCGGCGCAGAAGCTGCACATTCTTGTAGTCGATAAAGTCGATCTTCTGCACGGTGAAGTAGCAGACTTTCCGCTTCGGCTTTTTAAACTTACGCGGTTTCATTGGTCTACCGGAAGCCATGGTTGATTTTCCTCTTTAGTTATCGTAGGTAATGGGGAGAAACTACTCTGCGAACGGATCGGTCAGATTGTCGTTGTCGTAGTCATCCCCAAAAGGATCGTTCTTTGCAGGAGCCGCGGGTTTGCCGCCGCCTCCGCGATTGCCGCCCGCGTTTCCGCCGCTGCTGTAGTTACTGCCGCCCTGGCGTCCGCCACCCGAAGGGGCCGCTGCCGGAGCGCGGTCGTAACCACCGCCACCGCCACTATTTCCACCGCTCGATCGCTCGAAGCCGCCACCGCCGCCGGTCTGATCGCCGCCCTCCTGGCCCTCGCCGCCTTCGCGAGCGCGGTCAAGACCCTTCAGGTTGTCCGCGACAACTTCAGCGGCTTTACGTCGCTGACCGTCCTGGGTCACGTACTCCCGAATCTGGAGCTTCCCTTCGACCGCGACGAGGCGGCCTTTCTGAAGGTAGTTTGCGGCGAATTCCGCGTTCTGTCGCCAGGCGACAATATCAATGAAGTCGGCCTGCTTCTCCTGCCCCTGCGCACGCGCTTCAGCGGAGATAGGCCGGTCCACGGCGATACGGAAGGTGGTCACAGCGATACCCGATGGCGTGTACTTCGCTTCGGGATCAGCGGTAAGGCGACCAATCAAAATAATCCGGTTCAGCATTTGCTCTCGTTCCTCTCATGGACGTCCCGGTTCCCGGAATACGTCCTTTAACCAAGCCTTTTTGTCACTACACCAGTCGCAGCACCTGCCGGTCGGATCGTTATGATGCGTCTCCGTCGTTAGCTTTGCACTGCGGTGAACGCGGAAGCGCTAGGCAGGCGAACCTGCGCCCTCGCGAATCTCTTCAGCCGCATCCGCTGAGGTTTCCGTTCCCTCGGGCGTATCGGTGGCAACCGTTGGGGTCTCATCCACGCCGATTGCCATGTTCGGCTCAGGAAGCGCGTCCGGGGTGGGACCAAGGTCCGTTACCGTTGGCTGCTCGGCAGGAGCGGCAGGGGCCGGGGGATTGGCGGCGATACGCGCTGCGTACTCGCGGTCACGTCGCTCGCTCTCCGCTGCACGGGTGCGCGAAGGAGCATGGTCCGCCTTCTTGTCCTGCTTGATGATCATGTGTCGCAGAACGTCGTCACTGATGCGGAAGATACGATCTAACTCATCCTTTGCGGCGGGCTCTGAGGTGAAGTTGAGAACGACATACAGCCCTTCGCGGCGACCCTTGATCTCGTAAGCGAGGCGTCGCGGCTCCAGTCGGTCAACATCATCTACAACACCACCGCCTCGGGTGATGACACCGGAGTACTTATCGATGGTTGCGGTCGTTTGCTCCTCGGTATTTGCAGTATCGAGGATAAAGACTGTCTCGTAAGCAGTCTGCATTATATGGGGTTCCTCCCTATGGTCATTTGGCGTCCCCGACACGCTGGCCGGGGCAGGGAAGGGTGACGGTCGTACACCGTCAGTCTTCAGTTTTACCGGGGCATTATAGCACGCGGCGACTAGCGGCGCAACGAGACCCTTCTGCTGAGGTCTGTTTGCGATTTCCTGTTTTTCGGGCGGTAGCTCGGAAAAAACAAAGGGTCTTTCGGTATAATCGAAGCATGTCTGTTAACCTTGACCCCCTTTTTTTGGACCGTCTTCGTGCGACCGTTCAGACCGTACTGCCGGATGCTGTCTCTCTGCGGCATGACCTTCATTCCCACCCCGAGCTTTCCGGCGAGGAGGAGCGAACGGCGAGTGTCGTGAGCCAGATGCTCAGCCAGGCAGGTATCGCCCATCAGACCGGCGTTGGTGGCACCCATGGCATTGTTGCCATCATCGAGAGCGGAGCAGGAACCGATGGGCCGACGTTCGCCCTGCGCGGAGACATGGACGCCCTCCCAATCCTTGAGGAGAACGAGGTTGATTACAAGTCACTGAACCCCGGCATAATGCATGCCTGCGGACACGACGGACACACGGCTAATCTGCTGGGTGCGGCGCTCGTACTGAATCAGCTTCGGGATGCGCTGCCGCCGGGACGTGTCAAGCTCCTTTTCCAGCCCGCCGAAGAGACCGTGCGCGGCGCGGACGCCTTGGTCGCCGCAGGGGCCATCGACGATGTCGATGCGATTGTTATGCTCCATGGCTGGCCCCATTTGCCTGTTGGTCAGATCGGCGTACGAAACGGTCCCGCCATGGCCTCCTCGGATACGTATAAGCTGCTGATCAAGGGGAAGGGGGGACATGGGGCGTATCCTCACGACACGTTCGACCCGATCATGTGCGGCGCACAGATAGTCACCGCGCTGCAGACACTGGTCAGTCGCGAGATCTCCCCGGTAGCTCCCGCTGTTGTCAGTGTTACGATGTTCCATGCCGGAACCGCGCGCAACATCATCCCAACGAACGCGGAGATCTGCGGTACGGTGCGTACACTGGACCCGGAACTTCGGAAGACGATGGCCGAGCGGATAGAGCGCGTCATCGCGGGGGTCTCGGCGGCGCTTCGCTGCGACTACGAGATCGAGTACACCTACGGAACGCCGGTCACCGTAAACGATGCCCTCATCTCTGATCTTATTCGCGCCGTGGGCTCTGATCTGCTCGGCGCGGAGGGGGTCACGGAGCTGACCGAGCCCACTATGGGAGCTGAGGACTTCGCTTATTACGTGGAAAAGATACCCGGTGCGATGTTCCGCCTTGGTACGAACTGCCCTTATCTGCTGCACACGCCGAAGTACGACTTTGGCGATGCTCCCCTGGAGACAGGCATCCTGCTTATGGTAGAGGCCACCCGTCGCTTCCTTGCCCAGGGTGGCCTCCCCGGCAAATAGCCCGCGTGGGACGGGGACGGGTTAGGGGATAAAGTTCGCGGCTTTTATCTGCGATGGCTGCGCCCATTTTGCGTGCCCATCGACGTAGGCGTAGATGCCGCCTTTATTGTGGCGCGTCGCGGGCTGGTCGTTCTTCCCGGTGAAGTCCGCCCCTCCCGTCGGCTTGTCAGTGCTTGGGGCATCGAAGTAGCCGTCATCGACCTTGCCGCTCTCCTCGTCCACCAGCAGAATACAGTCGGAGGGGGCCTGTACCTGCGGGAGACCCTGCTCGCTCAGCGTGCTGTTCATGGCGAAGCTCAGGGTCCGCTCGTCTGCCTCGCCATCGGACGGACAGACATAGACCCGTGTGTTCTTCACGTAACTGTAGATCGAGCCCAGAGGAATCGGCTGCTGTGTCTGAGGACAACTGCCTGTGTCCTTGGTGATCAGCTGGCCCTGAACCCAGTTGTCATCCGCTATCACCACGCACGGTGTCGAAGCGCTGCCATGCCCTGCCGCTCCGGGAAAGCCTTCGTCGTAGTCCTGGGTGTACATCTGGAAGGCAGTGCAAAGCTGCTTCATGTTAGAGAGACAGGAGGTTTGCCGCGCCTTTTCCCGTGCCTGGGCGAAGGCAGGCAGCAGAATCGATGCGAGGATCGAGATGATCGCGATGACCACCAGCAGCTCGATAAGCGTAAACCCAGCCCGCCGTCTGCTCAGCTTTCGCTCGACCCGAAAATAAGGGGAAACGTACAAAGTGCACTCCTTCTAAAAAGGCACAGGGGCAATAGTTACCGGGGAGACACTGCTAAATACGATAGAAGGATTGAAACCTGTTCCCTGTTGTTTAAGGGCTTTCATGCGGCGCGAGAAACAGCGGTTATGTCGGAGTCGCAGGTAAAATCAGATACGAAAATGTATACCCGTTAGATTAATAGCCGCTCTTACTGACTGATACAAGGCGATGTGTTAATCTAGCGATCCGTCAGGTTGCTTTGTTTTGAATTATTTCTTTCG
>JAZKEA010000774.1:0-2920 GCA_040387315.1 Armatimonadota bacterium
CCGTTAGCCCGAGCGTGAGATCCGTTCCATTGCTGGGTATGACCAGAAATTCCGAGATCGTTGCCGCGGGGACGGGCGGCAACAGTGGGGTGGCGGGGGCGAGTGCGCTGTTGTCGGCTGTGATAGGCTTAGATTTTTTCATCAGAATCCGAGCGGGAGGCGAAAACCGTTCGCCATGTTGGTTTCAAGGAGGCTGGCCGATGGCCGCGCCTTGCCGGCGGGCTTTACCACCGGGTAGGAGGGCGGGGTGCTCGACGGCTGAATCGTGGTGCGCGTCGGCGCGCGGACGAAATCATCGGCCGTCATGCCGTAAGGGTCGTTCAGCGACTCATCGAGCGCGCCAGATGGATCGCGGCCGCCGGCCGTCAGCCGGGCTTTGCGACCGTCGCCGAGGCCGGAGGGGACGTCGTAGTGCTCGCCGCCGCGGTCCATCGTGCCGCCGCGGTTGAAGGTGAAATCATTGGGGTTGATCGGGCGAGGGGACGCCGCCGCCTTGATCAACGGCGCGGCTTGACCACGGGCGACGGCCACATCGCGAGTGTTCTTGGTCTTCGCCGCTGCATAGTCTTTCTGCGCTTTTGCATCGTAGGTGAGGGAATCTCTCACCCCTTGGTCGAACGCCTTCACTTTTCGATTTTGGTCGGCTGCATCGACCTGATGCTGATCGAAGATATCTTGGGGAATCGTTCGGGCTTTCGAGCGTTGATAAGCATCGATCTTCTCCCGGTTGTTCATCGTCTGACCGTTCCACGATGCAGCTTCGATTTCTTTCTCCGCGCGCTGCTCGCCCGTCATTGGCCCCTGTGCAAACCGGACGTTCTTCGCGTAGGGGCGATGGGTAGCGAAGTCGGGTTCCGCGGAGATGTTTACGAACGCGTTGTTCTTCGAGGCGAGAGTCTGCTGGCTCCGCTTCCCTGACGTGATATAGTCGCTGACTTCTTTCGTGTGCGCCTGACGGAGGGTCTCCAGCGCGATTTCGCCGGCACCGGTTCCCGTGTCCCAACGCTCTTGATCGAGGACCTTCATCATTGCTTCGGGATCGCCGGCAAAGCGTGCTTTTAATCCCTTGAACTTCGCTTCGCGCGCAACTCTGTCGCGGAGGGCAGCGGCTTCTGCCGCCTTCATTTCAGGGCTTTGCTGAAACTGAGTGTCCCAGTTTCGACGGAGGACGTTTTCGTTGGCCATGACGCCACGATGCTTGCGATGACACGTCCAGCTATCGGCTTAAATTAGATCACCTCCGTCAGCTTTCTCTTGCCTATCCCAATCAGGCGGCCGACGGTGCGCGCGTCAGGCTGCCGTAGAAAAGCTGCCGGGCTGTTACAGTCAAAAAATGAAGCTTAACCAACCAAGACTTTGGGGCGTTCGTTGCCGGCCGGCGCAAGCTGGGGAGGCGATGTTTCAGCCTCTTTTCTACCCGGTGACGGGCGCCCCTCCTTGTTGGAAAGATCACCGTGAAAATCACAATCGAGTTAGAGGAAGTTTTTGCCGCGCGTCTGAAACGAATGCTGGGCATGCTAGAAATACCAGAGTCAGAGATTGAGGAGATCGTGCTCGGGCATGTCGTCGACACGTTGATTCTGTCCGGAAAAATCGAGACCTTGGTCATGGATCGTGCTTATCCGGACCGTGCCGCGGCCGTTCGCGTGTGCGCACGTGTCAGGAATCACCTGCCGTCGCAAGGGCCGCTCACCTTGAGCTATCGGAAAAGCGGTGAAGTAAAGGATGAGCATTTCGACGAGTTGCCCGCTCGCGGTCGGCTCGCATTTGCAGGCTAGAGATCGGCGGAGAGTTCTCCATGGTAGAGGACGCTCGCGGCAACCTGAGAAATCGGAGACTCCGCGGTCCCTTTAGTGGGAATAGAAGGCGCTTCCGACTGCCGTCGGGGCGCCTTCTCTGATTTTGCGAGGATGAAAGGGGTCTCGATTTCCTCGGTAACTTCGGGAGTGTTTTCGCGCTCGCTCCCTGTCGGCCTTCGGTCGGCGCAGTGCGGTCCGGACTCTTTTCCGGAGGAGAGGGGGACTGCCGTTTTAACCGGCTTCCCCTTCTCCGAGGGGGTTTGCAGAAATTGAAACTGCGCTGATTATGTCGACGAAATGATCCCGACCGACCACTACCTCGATTACGCCGCCGGCTATCTCGAGCTTGGCCTGCTCGATGAAGCTTCAGAGGAACTCGAGCTCATAGAGGGTGAGGATCGACTGTCGGCTGAGGTGATGCGGCTTCGCTGCCGGTTGTATTCTGCGGCGAAGAACTGGGAACTGCTCTTAGCCGTATCAAAACACCTCGCGATACTGAAACCCGCTGAACCGGCAGCCTGGCTTCTTTGGGGACGCGCGTTGCGGAAGCTCGAGAGAGTCGAGGAGGCGAGAGAGGTCCTTCTCGAAGCAATGGAGCTGCATCCGATGTGTGCTCGATTGCATTTTCACCTAGCGTGCTGTGATAGTCTTCTCGGTTACCTTCACTCTGCCCGTATCCGTGCGGCCGCCGCTTCGGAAATGGATCCTGCGTTGAAGGGGAGCATTCTAAGCGATCCTGATTTGAACGCGATTTGGGAAAATATGCCTACCGAGTGAACGCCTCGGAGTGTGCTCGGTGCTCCTGCCAGTTTTCAGGTAGCGCACGGCAAGCGTAGCGTCGCGAATCACGAGTGGGTTCCCTTACGCTTGTTTCAAAAGTTCACTTCCTCTGATGCGCCATTCTCCCAGCCGTTTAGAGCCTTTGACGACGCCGAGCTGCAGCTTCTGACGCAAAGTCACAGGATTGAGGGCGAGGAAGAACGCGGCCTCATCTGCGGAATAGACTGCATCCGGCTCGATGCTGCGGGACTTCTCAACCCGTGCGCCGACTTGCTTCGCAAGTTGATCGACCGTGGCTGTCAGCTTTTCGATTTGAACCGTAAGCTCCGCGAACTGCTTGT
>JAZKEA010000774.1:2930-3853 GCA_040387315.1 Armatimonadota bacterium
CATCCAACGATCACAGGCGGCCCCGGCGATGTCCTCAAGGTCGATCACTGTCGGACGTCCCTTCCATGGGCGGCATGACCGCCGCACCGGTGGGAACCGAGTTGACCCGACTGGACGCAATTCATTCCGTCCGGATGAATGGCCCAAAGCCCGCAACGGAAAATAAAACGCTTTGCCGATGACTTGGCCAAGTTGGGAATAGCGATGGCGAAACCGGACAATCGCAGTGTCCACGCGGCGCTATCAACACTACCGCGGCGAGAGTCTGAATCAGAAACGGATTTTGCCGTGAGAAGTGCTAAAGTGATGAACGCCTATCTCTACCTACTCAAAAATCTTGGGGCATTTCAGGCAGTGGAATTAGTAACCGTCAGCGAACTTAACGGACTCTCGATGCAGGGCCGATTGCTTCATACGCTCTATCTATTTTTCTGCGCAGGTGACGACTATCTGTCGGAGCGGCCGGAGCTTGAAAGTGTGGTTGATGCCGCCCTTCAAATGGAAGGCGACGAACCAAGAGATTAACCTCTCGATACGCGCAGCCGTGAGCAAAGGCCGGCGCCGGTGCAATGATTCGATTCCGACGCCGACCACGCCCCCGACCGACTTGCGGCCGAAATCTTATCGCCCCGCGCACCTTGGCCCGTCCCTTCACCAAGCCGGGCTTTTTTGTGCACGTGCAGCGCTTGAAACTCATACCGCTTCGCACATCATTTTCCCATGAACCCAAAAAATCCCCGTTTGGTTTTCGTAGCGTTGGTTTTGTTACTGGCCGGTTGCTCTCACGTGTCGTCTGTCCCCGAGTCAGAGGAACAGCGACGCCTTAACGCCATTCGTAGCAGCAATGAAGACATCAGAGCTGCTGCCGCCTACAATGCGCAAGTAGATCAAAACGCACGCCAAGGGGATTCGAGCATAAAACG
>JAZKEA010000775.1:0-4330 GCA_040387315.1 Armatimonadota bacterium
CGGTTCGGATCGATAGTATTCCAGCGCATCCTGAATCATCCGTCCCCAGGAAGGATAGGGCCGCTGGATACCGATTCCCAGGAACGAGAGAGTCGCTTCCGCCAGAATGACCCCGGCAGTATCGACGGTCACCGCGACAAGAAGGGGCGACAGCAGGTTAGGTAGAATGTGCTGCCGAACGATGCGTCCATTGGTCGCTCCCATCGCGCGCGCGGCATCCACAAACTCCCGTTTCCGCAGTGTCAGCACCTGGCCGCGCACGAGGCGCGCGAGTGGCGGCCAGCCGGTTACGCCGAGCGCCAGGATAACGAGCAGTATCGAAGTTTCCGGTTTGGCGTCTTTTGTTCCCAGTGTGCCCAGGAGAAGAATTGCGAGGAGAACATCGGGAAAGGCGAGCATGACATCGGTCACGCGCATGAGAACTGAGTCCAGCCATCCTCCAAAGAATCCCGCCGCGAGTCCGACGATAAGCCCCAGCGTCACGACAAAAAACTCGACACAAACCGCCACCAACAGCGAGATCCGTGCGCCGTACATCAGCCGGGAAAGGGTATCGCGGCCCAGTTCATCCGTTCCCAGTTTGTGGAGTGCGGACGGACCCTGCTGCTTGTCCGCGAGCACCTGCGTCTCAAACGAGTAGGGGGCCACTACGGTGGCAAACAGCGCGACCAGGACAATAAGGGCAAGGAATATCAGACTCCCAAAGGCAACCGGATTCCGCCGCAGGCGTGTCCAGGTGCTGGTCGTGGGCGGCGCTAATGCCGATGTTGCGGCGTTCTGTTCGACAATCGCGGTGGTGGTGTCAGGCACGGGCACGCCGACCCTGTCCCACGCCGCCGACTCGCGCTCGTGGATCTAAAATCCCATACAAAATGTCTACGATCAGATTGATCAGGACGAATGTCCCCGCCAGTATGAGGGTCAGACCCTGGATGACCGGGTAGTCCCGAGACTCAATCGACGCGATAGACTGGTTACCCAGGCCGGGAATGTTGAAGAAGGTCTCAACGACAAAGGAGCCCGCGAGAAGGTACCCGAACGTCGTGCCTGCCACGGTCAGAATTGGCGGGAAGGCGTTTTTCAGTGCGTGCTTGAAGAGGATGGGACCGGCTGCCAGCCCCTTTGCCCGAGCGGTGCGGATGTAATCCTGCCCCAGCACGTCAAGCATTGCCGAGCGTGTCAGACGGGCGATCAGTGCGGTCGAACGGGCGGCAAGCACGATAACGGGCAGCACGAAATACTGCGGCTGTACCACCCCGTCCGCGAGGGAAAAGCCGGTAACCGGCAGAAAATTGCTGCGCACCGCCAGCAGCAGAACCAGCACCGGTCCCAGGACAAACGAGGGCACTGCGACCCCGGTTAGGGCTGCGCCCATCGCGATATGATCGAGCCACCGGTTGGCGTAGACAGCGGCGGCAATCCCCAGGGGAATTCCGACGAGAAGAGACGTCAATAGGGCGAGCGTGGCCAGAACCGCCGTGTTGGGGAAGCTCCGCTTGAAAAACTCCGTCACCGGTTCGCCCGTCGTGTAGGATGCGCCAAAGTCGCCGTAGCGGACGATCCGCCAGACGTAGTCCCCGTAGCGAACCATAGGGGGGCGGTCCAACCCGAGTTCATGCCGAACGCGCGCCTTCACTTCGGGAGCCGCCCTCTGGCCCAGCTTGATATCAACCGGGTCAGAGGCGGATAAGTACGCGGCGAAGAACACCAGAAATGAGATCGCAATCAGGGTTGGGATCGCCAGTAAAAGACGGGTGGCAATGTAGCGAAGCATGGATGGGTTGGACTAATTCACCGTCGTGGTGGTGTGCGGCAGGTGACCCATCAATCCATCCCGGATTCCCTTGACATTGGGGCGCATCAATTCCAGGTCTGCCTGATAGTACAGCGGCACCCAGGGGGCATCGTCCACGATCAGCTTCTCCGCTTGGGCGTAAAGAGTCAGACGCTTCGCCTGGTCGGTTTCACTGTCAGCCTCCCGGCAAAGTTTATCCACTTCCGGGTTGGAGTAGCCGGTATGGTTCTCCGTTCCCGTCGTGGTCAGGAGCAGTGACAGAAAATCCTGGGGGTCCAGATAGTCGGCGGACCAGCGCATATGCACCATGTCGGTTTTACCGGCTTTGTTCAGGCTGAGGAACGTTCCCCATTCCATACCATTCAGCGTGATCGGAATGCCTACCGCGGAAAGCTGCTGCTGCAGGACCTCAGCGGTGTGTCCGATGTCGGACTGCTTCTGGCGGAAGCTCAACTGCAGTGCGGGTAGACCTTTGCCGCCGGGAAACCCTGCCTCGGCAAGAAGCGCTTTTGCCTTCTCCGGGTCATAGGGGATGCCTTTGAAATCGGGATTGAAGCCGGGAATGCCATCGGGAAGGATGCCTTCCGCTCTGACAGGAACATCCAGAAGCACGCTTTTAACGATTGCGTCCTTGTCGATAGCGTAGGCAATCGCCTGGCGGACACGTTTGTCTTTGAACGGAGCATAGCTGCTCTGGTTCAGTCCGACATACCAGGTCGCGGACCGCTTCCATTTCTTGATTTGATCCTGGAGCGCAGCGTTGGTTCGGTCCTTTTCAAAGTCGCCTTTCTGGAGGACTATGTAATCCAGTCGATTCGAATCGTACAGGTTGCGCTGGGTCTGAACGTCCAGAATGATTGGTCGCTCAATGCCATCCAGCTTTGGCTTTCCGGCCCAGTAGTCCGTATTCGCGCTAAGCGTGATCTTACTGCCGCGAACGTAGGAGGCCAGCTTAAAGGGGCCTTCGCCGACGGTGCCCGCGTTGGTAGGGTCGATGGTATGAGCGCCCTGCTCGGTGGTCGAGCCTTTTTCTACCTCTTTACGGGAAAGAACATACGCGGTGGGATAGGTCAGTTTGCCAAGGAAATAGCCGCGCGGCGCGATCAAGGTAAATTGGACTGTCTTAGGATCCACCACTTTAACTCCGGCAAGCTCTTTTGCTTTGCCGTCCGCGACCTCTTTGGCCCCGACAATGTCATCCAGGTAGTTCATCGCGACCGCGGAAGCCAGCTTTGGGTCCAGAGACCGGGTGACCGAGTATTTGACATCCTCGGCTGTGATCGGGTCGCCGTTCAGGAACTTGGCCCCATCACGGATCGTAAAGGTATAGGTTTTGCCGTCGGAGCTGATCTTCGGCATCTCTTTGGCAATCAGCGGAACGACTTCGTTCTTCTCATTCCAGCCGACGAGCCCCTCATACAGATTCTGAAGCAGGTCAATCGTCGGGCCATCCTGTACAAGTGCCGGATCAAGAGTCGTGGGTTCGGTTTCGATGGGGTATCGAAGGATGTTCGACGATCCTGCTCCCCCTTGCGTGGTCTGAGTTCCGCCGCCGGGGCTATTACTATTACAGCCCGTAACCGCGAGAATCTGCGCAACGCTTCCGGCGGTTATCAGCGCCGAAACAACACGACGACGGCGTAAAATAGGATAAAGTCGCAGCAAGCGGAAGTCTCCTGAAGGGTGCAATCGGGATGCTCGGATTATAGCACGGCACGCTACGTCAGGCAAACCGGATTCTTGACACGTCCTCCTCGCGAAGCGTATACTTCAGGATAGAGGACCTTTCCTAACATGGCTGGTGTTTCACTACATAATCTTCGTAAAACTTTTATTGACGCGCAGTCCCGCAAAGAAGTCACTGCCGTCAACGATCTGAATCTTGATATTCGTGACGGCGAATTTCTCGTGCTTGTTGGTCCTTCCGGCTGTGGTAAAACGACGGCGCTCCGAATGATCGCGGGCCTTGAGGAGATCACGAGCGGTGAGATCCGTATCGGGGACCGTGTGGTCAATGATGTGCCACCACGCGACCGCAATATTGCGATGGTCTTTCAGAACTATGCGCTCTATCCCCACATGAGCGTCTACGAGAACATGGCCTTCGGTTTGAAACTTCGGATGCTGCCGAGTTTCGCCTGGCAGCTTTCCCATCAAGCGGAAGCGCGGCAGATCAAAGCCGATATCGACAAGCGTATCCGCGATGTGGCTCAGACACTCGCCATAGACCATTTGCTGGATCGCAAACCGAAGGCGCTTTCCGGCGGACAGCGGCAGCGTGTGGCTCTCGGGCGGGCGATTGTCCGGGAACCCGAAGTCTTTCTGATGGACGAACCGCTCTCCAACCTGGATGCCAAGCTGCGTGAGCAGACCCGCGCGGACCTGATCAAACTGCACCGTCGCCTTGGCGTCACCACGATTTACGTCACGCACGACCAGATCGAGGCGATGACCATGGGGCAGCGTATCGTCGTCATGAAGGAAGGCTTACTGCAACAGTGTGACACACCGGATGTTCTTTACCATCATCCGGCA
>JAZKEA010000776.1:0-474 GCA_040387315.1 Armatimonadota bacterium
GCCGATCCTGCCATTCGGCTTCCTGCAACAGCACTCCCAGCCGGAAGAACTGTTCTCAGCAGGAGCGTAACAGAAAATAGCAAATAGCCCACAGACTTATAACGCATAGAGAAGCACCTATATCGAAACAATCCAGGAGTGAAACATGCCGGTCACATCGAATACCATCCACCCAGCTGACCTGCCCGATAAGCTGAAAAAGACCGTGCGGAAATGGCTTGTTCTGAGCTTTAACCGCGCGGCCTATTTAACAACCGAAGACAGACGCATTCTGGAAAAAGTGATACTGCCGAATCTAAGCGTGCGAAAAGAACTTTCCAGCGTCCTTTCCGTTGGGTGCGCATGGTACACAGAGGGATATGAGCGTTTTTTTCGCGGAAGAAGCCGCGCATACTGGACCATTGACATCGACCCAAATACAGCACGATTTGGCGCTTCCGGCGGTCGGCACATTATCGGGTCCGCAGCAGAGGT
>JAZKEA010000776.1:484-5196 GCA_040387315.1 Armatimonadota bacterium
GGTAGCCAACCACTTCAGTCCAGGTTCTCTGGATTTCGTTCTGTGCAACGGGGTCTTGGGTTGGGGCCTGGATGACCGGGAACAGGTAGCCAGAGCGTTTAACGGTTTCTTCAACGTCCTGCGGCCTGGTGGTCTTTTTTTGCTGGGCTGGAATGATGTTCCAGATCACCGTCCGTTTGAACCGGTAGAGGTTGTGAAAGAGTCCGGCTTTATCTCTTATACGTTTGACCCACTGAACGGCTCACATTTTCTGACAAATACCGAAAACCGTCATACCTTTGACTTTTTTATCAAGGCGGAAGCCAGTACGTCGCTTTGAATCATAATGAAACGGCTGCCCAAAATGCCGGAGTTCCTTGTATTTCGAGCATAAATCACCCCATGATAAACTGTACTAGAATCCCCTGTGTACGCATTTTAGAGGAGCCAATCCGTGGGTGACAGCAGAGCATTTATTACACTTCAGCGCGAGATGCCCAAGCGGCGTCCCGTTCAGGAGCGCCTTGGGGATTGGGGCGAAGTTTATCTGCCCTTCGGCGAGGAAAAACTACGGGCCCAAGCCTCCCGCTGTATGGACTGCGGCGTGCCGTTCTGTCATAGCGGATGCCCTCTCGGCAACTTGATTCCGGACTGGAATGACCTGGCATACCGTGGCAAATGGAAAGAGGCGCTGGCATCGCTCCATGCTACCAACAACTTTCCGGAGTTTACCGGCAAGCTCTGTCCGGCTCCTTGCGAGGAAGCCTGTGTTCTTTCCATCAATGACAAACCTGTCACAATTAAGACCATCGAAGTCTCGATCATTGAGAAGGGGTACGAACTGGGCCTGGTTCGTGCGGAGCAGCCTGCGGAGCGAACCGGCAAAACGGTCGCCGTGGTGGGCAGCGGTCCTGCGGGTCTCGCCGCCGCGCAGCAGCTGAATCGCGCGGGACACTGGGTGACCGTGTTTGAGAAAGATGATCGTCTCGGCGGACTGCTTCGCTACGGTATTCCCGATTTCAAGATGGACAAGACTCTGATAGATCGGCGTCTTGACCTGCTTACCGAAGAGGGGATAATGTTCCGCACGGGTGTCCATGTCGGTGTGGATATCATCGCCGATCAGCTGCGCGAGCAGTTTGATGCCGTCGTCTTGACCGGGGGAGCCATCAAGCCGCGCGATATCGAAATTCCGGGCAGAGAACTTGAGGGGATCCATTTCGCGATGGATTATCTGTCGCAGCAGAACCGCAAGAACCTGGGCGATAACCCAGAGGCTCCGGACGGCGAGGAGATAAACGCGGCAGGAAAGCACGTCATTATCGTCGGAGGCGGTGATACCGGCGCGGACTGCTTTGGAACCGCTCTGCGGCAAGGGGCAGCATCGGTGACGCAGTTCCAGATTCATCCGGAGCCCCCTAAGGGTATGCCTGAGCTGAACCCCTGGTGGCCCGAAGCGGCGAATATACTGAAGACCTCTCCGGCCCATGAAGAGGGTGGTGAACGGGAGTGGGGCATTCACACCACACACTTCACCGGCGAAAACGGGCGGGTAACAGCGCTGAATGCCGTGCGCGTGGAGCGTGTAGAGCGCGGTCCCGGTGGTCAGCGAGCGGTCATTCCCGTGGAGGGCAGCGAGGTCGCGCATCCCGCGGACCTTATACTGATCGCCATCGGTTATTCCGGCCCGTTTACGGACGGCCTGCTGGATGATCTCGGCGTTCATATTAATCCACGCGGCAATATCGGCACTGATTCCGACTACAGCACCAATGTGCCCGGTGTGTATGCCGCGGGTGACTGCCGCCGTGGTCAATCCATAATTGTATGGGCAATCGCCGAGGGCCGTGAGGCGGCTCATGGAGTGGATAAATATCTGATGGGTTCGTCTCGTCTTCCGCTGACAGCCTATAAGTAGCGGGTAAGATAAGAGTGCTGCTCAAAGAGCAGGCCAATGTTCGACTACGGCGGCAGGCGCATCGCGCCTGCCGCCTCTTTCGTTTCAGGGAGGAACACTCTTGCGTATTCAAGACATCATTGCAAAGAAACGAGACGGAAGCGTTCTCTCTCAGGAAGAGATCAGTTGGTTTGTATCCGCCTATACGAACGGCGACTCAGTTACCGATTATCAGGCCTCCGCTCTGCTTATGGCGATCTATCTGCGCGGTATGAATACGGCGGAAACAGCGCAGCTGACAGCGGCAATGGCAAACTCCGGGCAGATTCTGGACCTCACCCAACACATTCCGGCAGAGGTTCCCACGCTGGACAAGCACTCGACAGGCGGCGTAGGGGATAAAACGACGCTGGTTGTGGTGCCGATCCTGGCGGCGGCAGGCATCGCGGTCTGCAAGATGAGCGGGCGTGGTCTTGGTCATACGGGAGGGACGCTGGATAAGCTGGAATCTATTCCCGGCTTTCGCGTGGACCTTTCGCCAGAGGAGATGATCCGTCAGGTTGCTACGGTTGGCGCCTGCCTAGCGGGTCAGACCGGCGATCTTGCTCCCGCCGACAAAAAGCTTTATGCCCTGCGCGATGCAACGGCTACTGTCGGTTCCCTGCCTCTGATCGTCGGCTCGATCCTTTCTAAGAAACTTGCCGCCGGTGCCTCGTCGTTTCTGTTTGATGTGAAGGTGGGCGGCGGGGCGCTGATGAAGACTGCGGCAGAAGCGGAGGCGCTTGCGGAAGCGCTGGTCGCGGGCGCGGCTGAGAATGGGCGGCGGGCGGTCGCGGTGCTTTCGGACATGAGCCAGCCCCTCGGCAGCACCATTGGTAATGCCCTGGAGATCCGGGAGGCTGTCGAAGCGCTCACCCCTGGGGCTGCGGTCGAGCCCCGATTCCGGGAGATCTGTCTGTCACTCGCCGTGGAGGGCTTGCTGCTGGCGGGGATCGCGAAAAGTGAGACGGATGCTCGCGATGCGGCGGAGCGTCTCGTCCAAAGCGGGGCAGCGAGGGAAAAGTTCCGGCAGATAGTCGTAGCGCAGGGAGGCGATCCTTCTTTTCTGGACGATCCGGAGACGGGACTGCCGACGGCTCCGGTTATTCAGGAGGTTCCTGCGCCTCGCTCGGGCTATGTCAGCGCGGTAGATGCCGAGGAGATTGGCAATATAGTGGTCGCACTTGGCGGCGGCAGAGCACGCAAAGAGGATCAGATAGATCCTGCCGTCGGGGTGGCTGTAAAAACAGCTATCGGCAAACCGATCCGTCAGGGGGAGCCCCTGGCAGAGATTCATGCCCGGACAAAAGAGCAGGCAGATTCCCTTTCAGGCCGTCTGCAGGCGGCGTACCGCATCGAAAATAATTTATTAACCGAATTGCCTTTAATTTACCGAATCCTTGGGCGATAAATCACTGTCAAACTACCCGTCAGGAAGCTAAGAAGTCCCGTATCAATACCGGGTACCTATTTGATTAGCATGCCTGCTTGGGCGGGTAAATATGCAGTGTAGAAGCGGTGCCGCTGCATCCGGCATAGTAATTGCTCTACGATTCTTCAATCCAGGTTTTCTAAGGTTCAGGTAAGTTATGAACGAGCACACAGTCGCCCGCCGAAAAACAATCGTTCGGCGCAGTATTGCAGCAGCAGCGGTCACAACGGCGGCAATTATTTTTGGGGGTGTTGTCGTCGCGGAGAAACATCACTATCCCACGGCACCCGACTCCTTTCTGATGTATCAGGTCGACAGCACCAGTGAACTGGTAGAAGCGCTGAAGGCAGATCCAGCGCTGCGCCTCCGCTATGCGCGTCACTTCGGGATTCCCGAAAATCAGGTCATTGATTTTGTCAAGAACGCACTGGTTCCCTATCAGCTTCCGGCGGCTCGGAATTTAACCGTCTATGGCGTCTCCAAGTCAGGAAGAATTTATCCAGTCCGCACTCGGCTGCCGAAGGGAACTAAGGTCTGGGCGACGCGCTCTGGAGAACCAGTACTAAAATGGCTCTGTGCTAACCCGCTGACAAAGAAACTGCCGGGGACAAAGCTGGCAAAAGCCCGCACGACCAAGGTGAGCCCGAAGACAAAGGTCGCGGCGGCTGGCGAACTGGCCCCGGTGCCTATGGATGCGGATCTGCCCATCGCCGCGGAACCCATGCTTTCGCTGCCACCGGTAGTAACCACGGCACTAACTACGCCAAGTGTGCCTGTGGCGATGGTACCGTCCGATATGATCTCCGCTCCCGGTCCGGTAACCGCAAAAGCGAACTATGGTCTGTTGTTCCCGGTAGGTCTGGTCTTGTTGTCTACACTTAATGGCGGCAGCGGCGGCACCGGCGGGGCGATTTCGCCCGCATTACCACCTGTGCCGGGGCCAGGGGCTTCGGTGGAGGCTCCTGAACCTGGAAGCGTCGCTCTGATGATCGCGGCAGGAATCCCACTGCTTGGCGCGCTGTATCGACGACGGCGTTCGAAATAGGAAAAGACTCTAATGACACGTGGCAGTTATCTTCTTATTGAACCCGGTATGACCGTCCAGGGTATTGATGGTGATGCTATCGGTACGGTGACGGAACTCGTGGCGGATGAGGGTGCGGATATTTTCCGTGGCATCGTTCTGAATCTGAGAAGCGCGCGTTCGGCGAGTGAAGTCGTCTTCATGCCCGGTGAGCATATCACGGCGGTTGAGGCTCAGTCGGTGTTCACTGACATGAATCAGGACAGCGCGGCTCATCTGGAAGCGGTCAATGCGGGTGCGGAGAGGACAGATGGCCTGGGTGCTTGACACCCCGTCGGGGG
>JAZKEA010000776.1:5206-7355 GCA_040387315.1 Armatimonadota bacterium
CTGCGCAATCACGGCACGCTGACCGTGGGGCGTTCGGTCGCTTCGGCCTTCGAGTCGTCGAGATCCTGCGTGCCGATAGCATTCCGGTGGTGGTTATCACTGAGCGTCGCTCGCGCGCGGACCGAAAGCGGCGCGCTGTTGAACTCGGCGCCCACGTTATAGAAGATGACTTCCGGTTCGGTGATGCCCGTATCGCAGCTGGACTGAAAGATGCGCGGGCGATTATCCTTGCGACCTCTTCCGACAGCGCGAACCTGGAGTGCGCTCTCGATGTTCGGCGCGAGTATCCCCAGATACGCATTGTGATGCGCCTCGATTCGGAGAAGCTGGCGGGACGCCTCTGCTCAGACTTCGGGATCGACGCGGTCCTATCTCCTCCCGTTCTGGCCGCTCCGGAGTTCGCGCGTGCGGCTCTTCAGGATGCTCCGCCATCGGCGGTACTCCCTTCTACCGTTAAGCGGCACACCCAGATCTCCTCGGCACGCCATGTTATGAGACGATTGTCGCCTCTGGATGGACGGCGTCAGTCACGCTTACTGCTTCTGGCGCTCAGCCTCCTTTTCGTCTCCGCGGTCCTGATCTTTCGTGCAAGCCTTCATCTTGAGTGGGCAGACGCCGTCTACTTTACGGCAACCATCGTCACCACTGTCGGCTTTGGCGATTTCAACCTGCAGAATGAGTCGGCTCCGGTCAAGATGTTCGGCGTGCTGCTCATGTTCGGCGGCGTCACGTTGATCGCCGTACAGTCCTCGATGCTGACGAATTTTCTGCTGTCCGGCGCGGCGACACAGCTTCGCGCGGAGCGTATGGCGGCGCGGATGCGGGGGCAGGTAATTCTGTGCGGCCTGGGAGGCGTCGGATTTGAAGTGGCCCGTGATCTCGCGTCGCGCGGTATCCCCGTTGTCGTGATCGATGCCACACCGGACGACCTTCATGCCCGCCTTCTGTCGGCCCGTATCCCGATTATCGTCGGCGATGCGACAAACGCCGATGTCCTGCTCCGAGCGGGCCTGCGGCGCGCCCGTGCGGTCGCCGTAGTAACCTCCGATGATGCGATTAATCTGGAGATCGGCCTGACCGCCCAGTCCCTGGTCGAGGAGATACGCCCTCACCGTCCCCTGCGCCTGGTCCTGCGCTGCTTCGATCCGGATCTTGCGCATCGCGTTCATGCCATCTCTGCGGCATATACCCTGCTCTCCTCGGCGGAGATCGCCGCCCCTATCTTTGTACGCGAGGCCCTGAATCAGCCCCAGCTCTCCTACAGAGGGTAGAGCACGTTTTACGGCGGCCTGCCTCCGGGCTATACTGCACCGGAGCGTTCACATCATGCCTATCACTCTTGTTTATCCCCCTACTGCCTTGCTTTTGCTCGTTGGCCCCAGCGGCTCGGGTAAATCTACCTTTGCGGCGAAGCATTTCGCGGCATTCGAGGTTCTCTCCTCCGATGCCTGCCGACGCATGGTCGCCGATGATGCGGGAGCGCAGGATGCCACGGAAGAGGCTTTTTCACTGCTGAATCACTGGCTGGATTTGCGTCTAAAGCGCCGCCGCTTTACAGTAGTTGACTCTACCGCGCTCAAACCGTCTTCGCGGGAGACCCTCCTGAATATCGCCGAGGAACGGCATGTTCCTGTTTTCGCTCTCGCTCTGGATGTATCGCTGGAGGAGTGCCTGCGTCGTGCCGCGAATCGTACCGAGCGCATCGTGCCGGAGTCCGCGATTCGTCGTCAGTTCGCCCAGTTCGATAATGCCCGCCGCGAAATCGCCCGCGACACCCGGTTTTCCGGGTACAAGATTTTGAGCGAGGAGGAGATCGAGGGCGTTATGATCCAGCGCGAGGATACGAGAGCAGACGGCAGTAAATTCGACGTGATCGGGGATGTCCATGGCTGCTGGGACGAACTGAGCGAGCTGTGGGAGCGCCTCGGCTACGTCTGGGACACGAAGACAGGTTTGCCGAGCCATCCGGAAAACCGCATCCCTGTCTTTGTGGGTGACCTGGCGGATCGTGGTCCTGACAGCGCGCGGGTTCTACGCACCGTCAGCCGTATGGTGGCGTCTGGTCTGGCTCTATTCGCGCCGGGGAATCACGATGATAAGCTCTTCCGGATGCTGCGCGGGAATAAAGTGACCCGCTCGCACGGACTTG
>JAZKEA010000776.1:7365-8072 GCA_040387315.1 Armatimonadota bacterium
CTGACTGATGCCCAGCTAAACGCACTGACCCCGGCGGATCGGAAAACTCTAACGCGGGACATCCTGACGTATCTTGCCGCCGCGCCCCCGTACCAGGTCCTGGACAACGGTAAGCTGATTGTTGCGCACGCCGGTATGCGCGAGGAGTTCGTAGGGCGAACCGATGGTCACGTCCGGCAGTTCACGCTCTATGGTGATGTTCGCGGCTTCGAGCCCGGAACGAATAAGCCGATCCGTTTTGACTGGGCATCGGAGTACCACGGCACGGCTTTAATCGCCTATGGACACACCCCGCAGGAAGAGATCCGGTTCGTCGGTAATACGATCAACCTGGACAGCGGATGTGTGTTCGGCGGCGCGCTGACAGCGCTCCGTTACCCGGAGCGCGAGATTGTCAGTGTCCCGGCCCGAGAGGTCTACGCGTACCACGAGGGCCTGTCTTACTCACATCCGCCCGCATCCCAGTAAGCGGCGGCACGTGATACGCTGAACGTTGCGGTGACATGGCAAAATGGAGAGTTTCGCCCCACCGCAACGGGAGCACTGATGAGCCTTATCCGACTGAACCAGGTCACCAAACGTTATGACGACCGACTCGTGCTGCGCGATGCCTCTTTCCGTGTACGCGCAGGCGAGCGGGTTGGGCTCATTGGCAAGAACGGTACAGGTAAGACAACGATACTGCGCCTGTTCCTCGATCAGGAAGA
>JAZKEA010000777.1:0-224 GCA_040387315.1 Armatimonadota bacterium
CCTGGTCGGCGCGTTGCGCCAGGCTCCCCTCCGGGGCGCAAATACCGTCGCCACCGGGCCGCGCTGGGATTTACCAGATCGCCAATCGTGACAAACGCATCGCGCCCCGGAGGGGTGCCCGGCCGAAGGCCGTCCAGACCGGGCATTTACGCCCGGACCAACGCGCTGAGGCTTCTTGGGCTTCGCATTCACTCACGAAAAGACGGTCAATTCTTTAAATGAAA
>JAZKEA010000777.1:234-4786 GCA_040387315.1 Armatimonadota bacterium
GTCATCGATATCGCCGCCAGTCTCAAATAGCGCTCTCGCGTGAAGTGGAGAAGTGGGGAACTCGCTGCCTGGGTACGGACTATATTAAGTAGAACGCACGGAAATGAGAGTAACACACATGGCTTCGGCATCCACACTTCTCAGCAGAGACGACATTCGAATTGCACAGCGCGGCGGCGCGGGCGGGGGCAGGGACGTACCGTTTTCGGTTTTGGACCTTTCGCCGATTCCTCGGGGCTCGGATGCCGCCGCCGCCCTTCGCAGCACGCTGGATCTGGCGCAGCATGCGGAGCGCTGGGGATATAAGCGCTTCTGGCTCGCCGAGCATCATAACATGGTCGGCATCGCAAGCGCCGCGACCGCCGTGGTCATCGGGCATGTCGCGGGCGGCACATCCACAATCCGGGTCGGGTCCGGCGGCATTATGCTGCCCAACCATGCCCCCCTCGTGATCGCCGAGCAGTTCGGGACCCTCGCCGCGCTCTACGGGGACCGTATCGATCTCGGACTGGGACGCGCACCGGGAACGGACGGCTACACGGTTCAGGCCCTGCGGCGTGATCCCGCCGCGGGCGCGGAATCGTTCCCGCAGGATGTCCAGGAGCTCCAGGCGTATTTCCAGCCCGCCGCCCCCGGTCAGCGCGTTCGCGCGGTGCCCGGCGAAGGACTGCGCGTTCCGATCTGGCTTCTCGGTTCCAGCCTGTTCAGCGCCCAGCTTGCCGCCGCGCTCGGACTGCCGTTCGCCTTCGCGTCCCACTTCGCGCCCGATGATCTTCTGCGCGCGCTGGATATCTACCGCGCCCGGTTCCAGCCCTCCGAGGCGCTGGCGCAGCCCTACGCGATGGCGGCCCTGAATGCGGTCGCCGCCGATACCGATGCCGAAGCGCGTCGCCTTCTGACCTCGGTCCAGCAGCAGTTCCTGAGCCTTCGGCGGGGAAACCCCGGTCAGCTTCCGCCGCCCGTGGACGATATCACCGCGATTGCCTCGCCCGCCGAACTCGCGGGCGCGGACCATATGCTGTCGTGCGCGGTCGTCGGGTCGCCGGACACGGTGCGCGACGGTCTCAAGGACTTCATCGCCCGCACGGGAGTGGACGAGGTGCTTGTCACCGCCCACATCTACGATCATGCCGCCCGTCTGCGCTCCTTCGAGATAGTCGCCGATGTGCGGGAGTCTGTTCAGGCCGGATAGGCTGTCGGTTCTACCTTGTGAACATTACCTGGTTTTTGGGAATAAAATAAAGGATAATCTCCCGCAGTCCCGGAAACGAACACACATGGATCAGAACGAGGCCCCTGCTGCCGACCAGGAAACACACACCGGGACGCTGCCGAAACGTGAAGAAGCACACGACCTGACGGTGGTCGGGATCGGCGCGTCCGCGGGCGGGGTCCCGGCGCTTCAGGAATTCTTTGCCCATGTCGCGCCGGACACCGGCTCGGCATACGTGGTGGTCGTGCATCTCTCACCGGATCACGACAGCCATCTGGCTGAGATACTGAGCCGCTCCACCTCGCTGCCCGTGCAGCAGGTAAGCGAGGCGGTAGCTCTTGAACCAAACCAGGTGTACGTGCTCCCGCCCTCGAAAGAGCTCGTCATGGAGGATCACACCCTCCGCCTGACCGAGCCGACGACCCCGATTGGCCGCCGGGTCGTGGTGGATCATTTCTTCCGGACACTTGCCACAGCCTACGGCCCCCAGGCGACCGCCGTGGTTCTCTCGGGCACGGGAGCGGACGGGACTCTCGGACTGAAGCAGGTCAAGGAGTTTGGCGGGCTCGCGATTGCGCAGGAGCCCGCCGAGGCGCAGCATGAGGGAATGCCGCGCAGCGCCATCGCGACCGGAATGGTCGATTATGTTTTGCCGGCCGGCGAAATTTCCGCGCAGATCGTCAATTACTGGACAACCTCGCGCCGAATGCGCCTGCCGGAAGAGGCCGCCCCGTCACCGGAGCAGCGCGAAGAAGGGACGATTCAGGAGGAGAGCCTGCGCGATATCCTCTCCCACGTTCGCGGACAGACCGGTCACGATTTTGGAAGCTACAAGCGTGCGACGATCCTGCGGCGGGTGGGGCGACGGCTTCAGGTGAACGCGCAGGAGTCGCTTCCCGATTATCTGGACTTTCTGCGGCGGCACCCCGCCGAAGTGGGCGAGCTCGTCGGAGACCTGCTGATCAGCGTTACCCAGTTCTTCCGGGATACGGAAGTCTGGGAGGCGCTGGAGCGCGAGGTTCTGCCCCCTCTGGTTGAGGCAATGGAACCGGACGACGTTTTCCGCGCCTGGGTCTGTGGCTGCGCGACGGGAGAAGAGGCTTATTCCCTTGCGATTCAGCTGGCGGAAATTGCGGAGCGGTGGGATAAACCGCTGAAAATCATGATCTTCGCCACCGACATGGACACCGCCGCGATTGCTCGGGCGCGGACCGGAATCTACCCGGAGACTATCGTCGGCGATGTATCTCCCGAACGGCTCCGCCGCTGGTTCTATCGCCACAATGGGCAGTACCAGATAAAGAAAGAGATACGAGAATCTGTTCTCTTCGCCGCGCATGATATTCTCCGGGATACCCCGTTCTCGCGGCTGGATTTGGTAAGCTGCCGGAACCTGTTGATCTACCTGAAGCGCGAGGCCCAGGAACGCGTTTACGATACCTTCCATTTTTCACTCCGGCCCCATGGACGGCTGCTGCTGGGGCAGTCTGAATCCGTCGATAGCTTCTCGCGCTTATTCACGTCCGTGGACAAACAGCACCGGATTTATGGACGGCGTGCCATCGTGCGTCAGCCTCCTGCCTTCCCGCAGCCAAACAGTCGTCCCGTTCCCGCGCACCGGGTCATCGAGATCACCGGTATCGGGAACGATGGGACGATTTCTCGGCCCGCAGAGTCTCCGACGCAGCGTGCGGTGTCAGCGGACGAACTGCACCGGGCGGTTCTGGAGCTTTATGCTCCGCCCTCAATCCTGGTCAACGCGGAGCACGAGATCCTTCACCTTTCCGAAGGCGCAGGCCGGTATTTACGGTTTTCCGGAGGCACGCCCACGGCGAACCTGCTTCGTCTCATCCAGCCGGAACTGAGAGTCGAGCTCCGCACGGCCCTTTACGCTGCGAACGCCGAGGAACCGGATCAGGTCCGGGTCGCGCGTATGACTATCGCGGGGAGACCGTCACAGCTGGTTCGCCTCCGGGTCCGGCAGGTCCAGGGCTCGGAGGCTCTCAAGAGATATCTTCTGGTGATTTTCGAGGAGCAGTCAGCGACTCCGACTCCAGAGGATCAGCCTCTCGTGATGCCCGTATGGCAGGACTCACCGCCTGATTCGTCTCTGCTCGCGCAGCAGCTGGAAGATGAGATAGCGCGGCTGCAGCTGCAGCTTCGCTCGACGGTGGAGCAGTATGAGGCGTCGGTCGAGGAGCTGAAAGCCTCTAACGAGGAGCTGCAGGCGCTCAACGAGGAGCTGCGCTCGGCGGCGGAAGAGCTGGAGACCAGCAAAGAGGAGCTTCAGTCCGTTAACGAGGAACTGACAACGGTCAATTATGAGCTCAAAGCCCGCATGGATGAGCTCAGTCATGCCTATAACGATCTTCAGAACCTCCTCGCCTCCACGGACATCGGCACTATATTCCTGGATCGGGCGCTCTGCGTCCAGCGGTATACCCCGGCTGTCGAATCTCTGTATAACGTCATACCGAGCGATATCGGACGTCCGCTCGCCCATCTCACGCACCGGCTCCAATCGGAAGCGCTTCCGGAAGCTGCCGAGAAGGTTCTTAAAGATCTTGCGTTTCGGGAGGTGGAGGTGGATACGCCACAGGGGCAGCACTATCTCGTGCGGCTGCGTCCCTATCGCACCGTGGACGATAAGATCGACGGCGTCGTCATCGCCTTTATCGATATCACGGAGCGGAAGCTGGCGGAGGCCGCGCTGAAACAGAGCGAAGAGCGGTTCCGGCTCCTGGTCGACGGAGCCAAAGATTACGCGATGTTCCTCCAGGACAGTTCGCGCCATATCGTCTTCTGGAGCCGGGGAGCCGAGCGCATCTTCGGCTGGACCGAGGCAGAGGCTATCGGCAGATCGGGCGATTTCATTTTTACCGCCGAGGACCGCGCGGAGGGTATTCCCGAAAAGGAATTGGAAAAGGCCCGAACGGAGGAGAGGGCGCTGGACCAGCGCTGGCACGTTCGTAAAGATGGAACACAGCTCTGGGCGGATGGTATGCTGACCCGCATTGATGATGGGAATCGGGATCACCGCTTCGTCAAGATCATGCGCGAAGCGACCGATCAGCGCCACGCGGAAGAGGCGCTTCTGGAGGCGCATAATGAGCTTGAGACGCGCGTGGCCGAACGGACGCAGGCGCTGGCGATCCTGAACGAGAGGCAGGTAGAGCTGTTCCAGAGGCTGATGACCGCCCAGGAGGAGGAGCGCCGCCGCATCTCCCGCGAGCTGCACGACGAGACCGGTCAGGACCTTACCGCGCTTCTTCTGGGGCTTGGCGACCTGCAGACCCTCTGTGAGGACCCGCCCGCCATCCGGACCCGAATCACGCGACT
>JAZKEA010000778.1:0-14113 GCA_040387315.1 Armatimonadota bacterium
GCGGGTGATCAAAACTGAGAAGGTAAGCATGAAGGCACTGTCCCTGCAGAGCCGCCACGCGACTATTGAACTCAACGGCCTGCGCACCTCGTAGGTGCTCCGCGCTTGCCCTCCGCATACCGCCGTACTGAAGGTCACCAACCACGGGAAAGCCTGCAAAGGCGCAGTGCACACGAATCTGATGGGTTCGGCCCGTCTGAAGTGTCGCTTCCAGCAGAGTGCAGGGTCCGAGAGACGACTGAATTCGGAGCTCGGTAACTGCCGCTCGCGATGGTACCCGCATCCCTGCATCGACAACTGTCATCCGTTTGCGGTCCCCTGGGTGTCGGCCGATAGGGGCATCGACTACCGCCTCATTGAACGGGGGATGTCCCCAGACCAGAGCCAGGTATTTGCGGATGGCTGTCTTCTTCTGAATCTGCTGCTGCAGACTCTGGTGCGCCTTATCGTTCTTAGCGACAACCAGAAGACCGGTCGTGTCTTTATCCAGACGGTGGACGATACCGGGCCTCTCTACGCCGCCGATCCCGGATAGATTTCCTTTAGCATGTGCCAGCAGCGCGTTCACCAGGGTGCCATCCTGTGCGCCGGGCGCAGGATGAACCACCATGCCTTTTGCCTTGTTGATGACGATAAGGTCAGTGTCTTCAAAAATGATGTCGAGGGGAATATTCTGGGGGGCGATGTGGCTTGGCTTGGGGGCGGGCACCTCGACCAGTATCAGGTCACCATGCTGAACACGGGCGGATGCTTTCGCCGGGGAACCGTTGGACTGAACCGCCGCTATGGCAATCAGACGCTGCAGCTGTGAGCGAGAGATATCCGGCATTCTGTTGGCGAGAAAAACATCGATTCGCTGATTCTCGTCCTCCGCAGCGACCAGAAATACCTGCTCATTGACGGCGCTCTCGCCGGCATCAATGTCATCATCTTCGTCACTGCTGAAACTGCGGTTTGGTTCGGTCATTGGATTAGATGGAGGCGGACGAGGTGACGGAACTGCCACCTATGGAATGGTTTTCGCTGTCGGCGCGGGGCTCTATATCCACGCCGCCCCCACGACGCGCGTAGACCAGATAAAGTCCTGCGGCGACAAAGGAAAGAAGAAGACTGAAGACCTGTGCATCGGTTATCCACAGATGGGTAATGCCGCTGTCAGACGAGGCTCCAGAGCGGACAAACTCGATGAGAAATCGGTAAAGCCCGTAGAGGAACAGAAACACATACATGATCTGTCCGCGGAATTTGCGATGCTTCTCTAAGGGCAAAAGCATCAGAAAGATGAGCAGACCTGCGATTGAGGAATACAGCTGCGCGGGATGCGAGGGCGGGGTGAGGACGCCGGGGGCATGCTCATCGGTAAATCGCATCGCCCAGGGGAGATCGCAGACGCCGCCATAACAGCACCCATTGAGAAAGCAGCCGATACGCCCGAATATGTAGCCGATTGCAAGTGAAGGAGCCGCCAGATCCGCCATATCGGCAACGCGCATCTTCTTGACACGGCAGGTCAGAACGCCCGCAAGAATGCCCCCGAGCAGTCCGCCGTAGAAAGCCATGCCGCCGTCCCAAATAGCCAGCATTGACTGGGGCCGCTCCCAAAAACGCGGTTCCTGAACCACAAAACCAATTCGGCCACCGAGAACGCCCCCAAGCAGACTAAAGAGGGAGACATCCCAGACATCCTCTCGCTTGAAGCCATAACGCGCGGCATGATTTGCCGCCCGCCATCCCCCCAGCAAAAAGCCGATCATAAGCAGGACACCCCAGGAGTGAACGGCGAACGAACCTATATGAAAAAGGACAGGTAACACGGCATCTGCTTCCTGAGCACAGCGTGGCAGTGGTCGTGGCTTCTGCGTGAGAAACGGAGTTGAAAAACCATCAGGCAGGACCACGATCCCGCTGAATAAACTATATCGCTGTCTTCGCGCTTACGTCGGAGCCTGTTGTCTCCGCTGCCGTAACGAGTGCCGGTTCTTTCGCTGTCAGCGTTCGCCACGCGAGCAGCGCGATCCCGATGGTGATCGCAGAATCCGCCACATTGAATACGGGAAAGTTGATCAGACGAAAATCAAAAAGGTCGGTCACATAGCGGAGCCAGACACGGTCGATCAAATTACCGATGGCTCCCCCAAGCGGCAGGGACAGCGCGAGACCATACACAAGGGGCATACGACTGCCCGCCCGCCGTTGTGCTGCGATGATTACCCCCGACACCAGAAGCGCAGCCCCTGCCAGGAGCGGCGTGGCCCCTTCCAGAAGCGAGAACGCCATCCCCCGATTTTGTGTATAGGTGAGGTGAAACACGCCGGGCCAGAGCGCAATCGTTTCCCCCAGCGCCAGCGTGTGCCTCACCCATGCTTTCACCGCCTGATCCACCACCACTATCAGCACGACAATTAAATAAAAAGCGCCTGCTGTCAGTACACGTTCTGAAGGGGGAGCGGCCTGAGCGATTTCGGGGGACGTTTCGGGCACGGTGGTCAGGCGATCTCCTCAAGAGCCTGCTCTTCGGTCGTCACAGTCGCGTAAGGCACCGCCTCCAGACGCTCGACGGGAATCGGTTCGCCGGAGCGGTCGCTGATACCATAGGTACCATCTTCCATTTTTGCCAGCGCCCGTTCGATTTTCCCGAGGAGTTCCTCGGCATTTGCGATCAACGCGTCATCCTGTTCGCGCGTCTGCAGTTCGGTCGCGACATCCGCCGGGTGATTATCCGCCGTTGACAGCTCGCTGCGCATGGACCCCGTTTGATCGTCCTGCTGGTCGCCTTCCAGATCGTTGGTCCCTGCTATGGTCTGCTCCGCCAGCGTCTTTTCTTCCATAAGACGCTGACGAAAATGCTCAATATCGATGTCGGTACGCTTTTGCGTTGCCATGGCTGTTATTTACTCACCTTATTTAGTATACGGCTCATCGCCCGAAAGCGTTTCCCCTGCCGTCTTTACGGTGTCACCGCGGCTGCGCAGCGACCGCAGACCTCCGGATGGGCCGGATCGCTGCCGATATCGCGCTTGATGAGCCAGCAGCGGACACACTTAGCCCCCTCTGCGGACTCCACCGTGATTCGTGCATTTTCCGGGTCCTGAACCTGCACCACCTGGGAAACCAGGAACAGCGTCGCCAGCTCTTCATCCGAGAAACCAGATGTCGCGTCATTAGCGCCGTACAGGGTAACCCTGGCCTCCAGTGACTTCTTCACTGTACCCGCCTGACGCGAGATTTCCAACGCCTTGTTCACTTCGTCACGGAGGGCAAAGAGCGCCGACCATTTCTGTTCCAGTACGGCGTCCGTGTACAGGGCGTCCGGTGCGGGGAAGACGGCAAGCTCCACACTTGGTGCGACCTCTGCCGCGCCGGGCAGCATCTGCCAGGCCTCTTCCGCGGTGTGGGACAGGATCGGCGACAGCAGGCGGCACAAGGTCGAAGCGATCTCGTACAGTGCTGTCTGCGAAGAACGCCGTTCCGGATCGTTCGGCGCGTTTGCGTACAGCCGATCTTTCAGGACATCAAGGTAAAACGACGATAGGTCTGTTGTACAGTAATCAACAATGGTACGGGTCACCTTCTGAAACTCATACGCCTCATAGGAGCGGGTCACCTCTTTGACCAGTACCTGCAGGCGATGAAGCGCCCATCGGTCGATCTCGGTCAGACCTTCCGGCGAGACGCTGTCATGCCCCGGCTTGAAGTCACCCAATGCGCCTAACAAAAATCGCAGAGTGTTGCGGATACGGCGATAGCTCTCCGCGATCTGCTTGAGGATATTGGGTCCGAACCGCACATCTTCAAAGTAGTTGATGGACGCGACCCAGAGCCGAAGCACATCCGCGCCGTACTGCTCGATAACCGCTGACGGCGGGATAGCGTTGCCCGCCGACTTGTGCATCGCCTTGCCTTTTTCGTCGAGCATCCAGCCATTGGTGATGACCTGTTTGTAGGGGGCCATTCCACGCGTCGCCGACCCGAGCATCAGCGACGAGTTGAACCAGCCACGGTGCTGATCCGATCCTTCCAGGTACACATCGGCCGGGAAACGCAGTTCGGGTCGCACTTCGAGAACGGCGCGGCAGGTAGAGCCGGAGTCGAACCAAACATCCAGAACGTCGGTCTCTTTCGTGTACTCCGCGACATCGCCGCCGTAGGGACAGACGAAGTCCGCGGGCAGGATATCTTTAGGCTCTTTCTCAAACCAGGCATCCGAGCCTTCACGCAGGGTTAGCTCGTAGACGGCACGAAGGCTTTCAGGCGTCATTACCGGCTGGCCCTGGTAGTAAAAGACCGGGATGCCGACGCCCCAGGCGCGCTGACGCGATAGGCACCAGTCGGGGCGACCGCCAACCATGGCCGAGATGCGGTGGATCGACTCCGGGGGAAACCACTGCACGGCTTTGATATCATCCAGGGCCTCTTCACGGAAGCTCCGACCCTCGACATCATGATCGATATTCATGAACCACTGAACTGTCGCCCGGTAGATAACCGGGTTATGGCAGCGCCAGCAGTGGGGGTAGGAGTGAACAATCTCCTGTTCCGCAAGCAGGTTGCCGACCTCAGTCAGACGCTCGATGACGCGGCGTCCGCCGTCCTGAAGGTTCAGGCCCTCGAACTCGCCCGCGGAGGCATCGAAAACACCGTTGGATAAAACCGGCTGGATCGTCTCCAAGCCATACGCCTGACCGGTGGCGAAGTCTTCCTTACCATGACCTGGAGCGGTATGGACAACACCGGTGCCATCCTCCATGGTCACATAGTCGGCGTGGACCAGCAGGGACTCGCGGTCCAGAACGCCACCGGAGGCATGAAGCGGGTGCTTGAAGACCAGACCGGAGAGATCACGGCCCGGCAGTCGGCGTACGACCGTGTACTCCGAGACACCCATCGCCGACATCGCCTTTTCGAGAAGCGCACCTGCAAGTACATAGGAATCGCCCGCCTCTGTCTTTGCGACAACATACTCGGCTGTCGGCGAAACCGCGACAGCAACGTTCGCCGGGATCGTCCACGGAGTCGTCGTCCAGATTACCGTGTAGGCGTGCTCCTTCGGCGCCTCTTCGAAGACGCCGTGCGGGTCCTTCGCCAGGGGAAAGCGGACATAGATACTGGGATCTTTTTTACCTTCCACATACTCGATCTCCGCATCGGCAAGTGCGGTTTCGTCCGTTGGGCACCAGTAGACCGGCTTCAGACCCCGATAAACAAAGCCTTTCTCTACCATGTCGCCGAAGGTCCGGACGATCTCCGCCTCGAACTCGGTTGACATCGTCAGGTAAGGGTTGTCCCAGTCGCCTCGAACCCCGAGACGCGCGAACTGACCCTTCTGCCGATCCACGAATTCTCGGGCGTACTCGCGACAGCGCTTGCGAAGCGTGATCTTATCCGGCGTCTGTTTGTTCTTACGGAACTCCTTGACGACGTTGACCTCGATCGGCAGCCCATGGTTGTCCCATCCCGGAACATACGGCGCGGCAAAACCCTGCATCGCCTTGTATTTGACGATGATGTCTTTGAGGATCTTGTTCAGGGCGTGTCCCATATGGATGTCCCCGTTTGAGTAGGGCGGCCCATCATGCAGCACAAAAAGCTCCGCTCCCGGTCGGTCCGCGGTCTTCTCATACACATCGTTCGCGGACCATGTTTCGGCGATCTGTGGTTCGCGCGTCGGGAGATCGGCCTTCATCGGAAAGTCGGTGGCAGGCAGGTTAAGGGTATCTTTATAATCCATTGGTCTTCTGATCGGTAGGGAGAGCGATTCGGCTAGGCAAAAAACAAGCGAGCGCCCCTCGGTTCAGGAAGGCCGCTCGCCGAATCGCGAATCACACACCTCCAAAAGGGAGGCGAGTGCGAGCAGCCTTACGCCGAAGGGCGCTCGGTAATCTGTTCTATGCCACCGGTCCCGGCACCGCCGCGGGAGGGAGCAAAGCTATTTGTTTGGAGGAAGAGACTTCGCATCGTAAAATCTTAGCGGATTTATTATAGCACACCGCCCGAGGCGAAGCCCGAGACTGTCCGCGCCTACTCTGCTTCGGGCGGTGAGGGCCGCTTGAGGGCATACTTCGCGTCCTTGAGTGCCTGAAGAATTGCCTCTTTACGCTCCGGATGGGGATTCAAGGATTGTGCGCTGGGGTGCCAGGTATAGATCGTGTGGTAACGCTCCGTGATTTCTGGGGGAAGCTTCTGCCAGCCTGCACGTGCGGGTGCGCCAAGGGTGACGATGACCCGGAGATTAGGAAGCAGTTCCAGCAGTTTCTGGAGATACTTGGTCCCAAGCTCTATGTCATTTTGTTCGACGCCACGGATTTTACTCCAGTCGGTCTCCCCAACGTACCAGGGAACGATATTCCAGATAAGGGTCTGATCCCGCCGGAGTCCTGAGGCATCGCGTAGATCCCACAGGTTGCGGGCGGTTGGGTCCGGGTTATTCGACGAGACAAAGCCGCTGCTGACCGACCGACCGCCGGGGGCCTCCAGCAGCAGAAGTACCTGCGCGTTTATACCGGCATCGGCGGGATCGAACCAGGGCACACCCTCAGGATCGCCAATGTCCGGCAGCGAGCGCAAACGACGAACAAAATCACTCAGCGGTTTGATCCGGGGCTCTTCGAGGCGTTCTGCGCGCGCCGCGGTATTTTCGCTCGAACGCAGGCTGTAGGCGGCATCTTCGCCAGCACCGGTATCCTCATCCCCCGCTTCCGTCTCAAGGCGCTGATAGACACATCGGCCGGCAATATACGTCGCCTGGACGGTCAGGGCATCGTCCACCAGCACGAAGTCCGCATCGGCTCCCGGGGAGATGCGGCCTTTCTGAGACCAGCCCATCTCCTGCGCGACATTGCCCGAAGTCATGCGGGCGATAGCCTCCCAAGAAGCACCGGCCCAGGCGCGAACATTCGCCGCTGCCCGATCCATCGTGAGAACCGAACCGGCAAGAGTGCCATCGGGCAGTGTCGCTTTGCCCTCTTTGACCGTTACCGCATGGCCGCCAAGTCCGTACTCGCCGTCACCCGCTCCCGCTCCCTCCATGGCATCGGTAATGAGAGCAACGCCTTCCGCGCCTTTGGCGGCAACGACTAATCGGACGATTTCCGGAGCAAGATGATACCCATCCGCGATGATCTCGACGATAACACGCGGGTCTGTCAAGAGGGGAGCGATGGGACCGGGCTTGCGGTGATGAAGCGCGGGCATAGCATTAAACAGATGCGTCGCATGCGACACCCCCGCGTCAAGCGCCGTCTCGGTCTGCTCCGCATCCGCATCGGTATGACCCATCGTGACTACAATCCCTGCCGCCCGTGCCGCCGCGATAAGCGCGTCAGCGTTTGGGCGTTCCGGAGCAAGGGTGATCAACTTCATTGTGCCCGCGGCGATCTCCAGCCACTCGCTGAACTCCGCAACATCATAGTCACGGACGAACTCTTTAGGCTGCGCTCCGGCGCGTGTGGGGCAGATGTAGGGGCCTTCCAGATGGACCCCAAGGGGCGTGGAACCTTCAGGGCAAAAGTCGATTCCTTTTTGAACCGCATCGCGCGCCGCCGCGAGGGCTGCGCCGATCTTTTCCCGGCTCTGGGTAATCGTCGTCAGCAGCAAACCCGTGGTGCCGTGTCGGGCGTGGGTTCGGCAGATAGCCTGCAGAGCTTCCGGAGTCGCATCCATCGTGTCCGCTCTGCCACCACCATGTATATGTACATCAAGAAAACCCGGCAGCAGTGTCAGCCCGCTGGCATCTACCACCGTGCTGCCAAGCAGGGTGAAGTCCTTCGTGCGCTCGACTGCTAGAATTCCGCCATTCCCCAGAACGACCACCCCATCCTCGATGATTGCCTCCGGGGTGACAACGCGCGCCCCGACAATGGAGATACGCTCGCTCGTCATTGTTGTCGGCTCTCGATCGCGGTAAGACGCTGTCGAAGGGCATCGATCTCTTTCCGCAGCGCTTCGACCTCGGGGTTCGTCACGGGAGGCGCAGTGGCAGAAGGGACGGGAGAGGGTACCGGTTCTGGCGCCGCCGAACCGGCTGCAGTCGTCCGGCGCGCCGGGACGTCTGGCCCCCCTGGATCGACAGTCGGGCTGGAGCGCCACAGCCAGTAGCCCGAGGCGGCAACGATGGCTATGGGGGCGAGAGCCACCATCATCATGACCACAAACGAGGGACCGCTACGTGAGCCGTCTTCTTTGGGCTCGAAGGTTTTTACAAGACCAATCGAAAGCAGGTATAGTCCCGCCATCGGGACTGCCATCATAAGCATGGTCAGAGGGTCGTTGGAGGGTGTCAGGATAGCTGCCGCCGTGGCAATGACGACTATCGCGTGACGCCAGTAGGTCGTCATTATGTGGGCATTAATGATGCCGACACGCGCCAGAAACAGAAGAATGATCGGGAGTTGAAAAGCGACGCCGAATCCCAGCAGAATCTTAACCGTCAGCAGAAGATATTGCGGCGCGTTCTGGAGGAGCGTCGCCGCATTATTGATTCCATCTGCCCCGGTGGGAAGCGCTGGAATATCAGGAATGAACGATGCCATCCAGCCGTAGGCGGTGGGGAGAGAAGCATAAGCAACGGCGACACCTGCCAGAAACAGCAGCACCGAAAACGGAGCCAGATATCGGACTGGTTTTCGCTCCTCGGGAGTAAGAGCCGGGGCGATAAAACCCCACAACTCCAGCCCCACAAGCGGTATGGCGACGATAAGCCCGGAGAGAAAGGAGACCTGCATTTGCAGCAGGAACCCTTCCTGGATTCCGCCGATAGCCAGCACTCCACCCACCTTACGCAGAATCGGCGTGAGCGGATAGGCAAGAATTCTAAAGATCGTGGGATACAGGTTGTACGTGACGATCATGCCGACAACTACATAGAGAATGGAGCGGATAATGCGGTTGCGGAGCTCCGCCAGATGCTCCACCAGTTCCATCTGCGCTTCAGGATTTTGAGTGCCGTTTTTATTACCAGAGATAAGAGCCATATTTGTTCCGCTCTATTATACCGCCGGCTGCTCCGGGTTCTTGGGAAAAGACAAAAGCGCGGCAGGGAACCCCGTAAAGTTCCCTGCCGCGCTCTGCATGATGTTACGCAGACGGAGACGTACTACCGGTTTGCAACCGTTGCCGGGCTGGTCCCCGATCCGGGCCGGTAGAGAGTGACTGTGATTGTCGACTGGAACTTCGCGGGCACCTTGGCCTCTTCTGCTCCCTGGGGATTTAACAGAGCGCCGAAGCCGCCGCCCGGCCCCTGAGAAGGAGAACCTGGGAATCCGGCGTCCTCACCCGCGCCGGGGAATCCGCCACCGGGAAAACCGGGACCTCCGCCTGGGAATCCACCACCGCCCTGCCCGGACATACTGCCCGCGGATGGCGCCATCTGGGAAACAATGGTCTGTGGGGCATCACCTTCCACAGTCACCTTGGTCACCATGCGAATGATCTTGCCGGGCTTGTAACCGAACCATATGGTGCGATCCATAGAGACCTTGGCATTTTTCATCGTGCCTGCGCCACCGTAGATGGGTATGTTCACCTGACCGTCAAATCGCTGTCGAATGCGGGCGGTCTGGTGACCGTCCTGCCATTCCAGGGCTTCGAGCTCATTGTCCGCATACACCATGGGGGGCGTGTCCAATGTAGCCCATTCGAGCTGGATAGGGGTACGGGTCCGCCATTTCTCACCGGTCCGGCGATTGCCGCCGCCGAGGTTCGGCAGCAGCAGAGCCACGTAAGCGCCGGGACGGCTTGCGGTGCTGGTGCTGATCAGGCTGCCCGAGGAAGCGACCGTGCGATAACGGGATTTGAAGTCGTAGACCTCTTCGAGACGGGCGGCGGAGCCGTTGCCGCCGATGATGATGCCGCGCAGCACTTTGTCTCGAATAAAGAAGGCATTGCTGCCGGCACGATCTTCCGTGGAGCGCTCAAAGGTGGCGCGAACATTCTGGACAGGAACAATCGGGTTGAACTCGGCGCTTTCACCGCCCCCACCCGGATATCCACCGCCACCGGGCATACCCCCTGGGTAGCCGCCCGGCCCACCGGGTCCGCCGCCCGCACGTCCCCCATAGCTGGAACCGTTCCGCTGGGAGCCGTAATAGGCGCGCTGACCGTAACCGCCGCCATACGGAGAACTGCCGCCGCCCTGCGTATTCTGGTTATCCGCGATGATAAAGTTCACCTCAGCCCGCTGCTGGTAGTTCGAAGACTCTCCGACAGCGAAGCGGTAGTTCATGTTGATACCGCTCGCCGGCATCACAAGGCCCGCGCGGTTCGCAACACTCAGGGTGACAGTGTCTCTGCCGATACGGCGTCCCTCGCTGTCCAGAGACACGATCTCAATCGTGTGGGGACCGTCGGTGACGATACGCTTGTCGTCCGGGATTCCGGGGGTGTTATCAATAGCCTTGGTGTTCCACAGCAGTGATACCTGGCTGTTGTTTGCCTCTAACTGCTCCGTATGGACCTTTTTGCCCACAGGGGGGATCGCCACCGCAGAGCGGAACAGATCATCAATAAAGATCTGCATATACTTCGCCTCGCCGAGAGAGGCACGCGAGAACTGAATACGCGCTGTTTCGCGTACCTTTGCGCCGTTTGCAGGGCGCATGATACGGAAAGGGGCCTGTGCCTGAGCCATGGGTGCGGAAAGAGCCGTTACCAGCGCTGTCCCCACGAGTCCTGTGGTTATAAAGCCTGTTGTTTTTGTAAATTTCATGTTGCGAAGTATCAACCCTTCCCGCCGCCAAGGCCCATAGCGCCGCCGCCGTTTGCCCCGTCGATGATCTGCGTCCCTGCCGGAAGCGCGAAAAGCGCCTCCTGAGGCGAAGTATTAAGCTTGATGTTAGACACCAGGAACGACTGGGTGCCGCCCTGGTTTTTTAAGACCGATTTTATCGGAAGGCGGAAGCCCGCGCCTTTGCCGACATAGAGCGACGCCCCGTTTTTGGTGTTCTTGTAAACGTCCGTCGGCTGGCCGGAGACGGTTGCGGTTCCGACTTTCTGGTAGCTAGCCCCCTGTGATGTCACAAAGCGGTACGCCTGCTGCAGCGCGGCATCCACGCCGCCGCCCATATTATACTTGGTTGCCGCGCCGCTTCCCTCGATATAAAGAAAAACGCCTTTCTCATTGGCGATATACCGCGCGGGGCCGATAGCGGGATCATCGAACTCGACTCGCGCTTTGTTGCCCTTTACCGTAACCCGGTAAATACGGGTCAGAGGCGCACTGCCTTTAGGCGCGGTCGTCTGGGTGACGGTGAACGAGGCGTTCTTTGCGAGGTTTGCCCGCGTGATCTGAAACGACTTGGGGGCCGCCGTAACCGGTGCGGCAACGACAGCGGGAGTCAATGGAAGTCCAAGACTTAGAACCGTGGCGACCGCCACGGTTCGGGATATCATGTATCGATTGATTTGGGTTGAAATTCTCATGTGTAATTTTGGTATGCTTCGTGTGCCCTGACAGCAGGCGTTAAACGTTTGGATCGTAGGACGCTTCGGCCTGTGCCGCCAAATCCTCATCAGAGACAGGCTGCATAGCGCCGCTCTCCATCTGCTCCATGAAAGTGAGCACGATTGCCTGTGCCTGTTCCACAGAGTCTGCTGGTACGCGAACCTCGGCAGCATATCCCTCGCCGATCGCAAGCGCTCCGGCATAGACTCCCGTGACCTGTTCACCAATTACCGCGTCAATACCTTCCACCTCGAGCTGCCCGCGCAAAAGCTCCGCCGCTACCATATCCGGTGCGCTATAAACGGCGATGGTTTCCTGCGGAATGCTGAGGTGATTCTGGTTCTCGCCCTCGTTTTCTGTCAGGCTCATAGTAAGATACTTTCCTGCATTTCTATACGGAATAAATCGCCGCGGCGTCACTGCCTCGCCCGCGTTAGGGAGTCGGCATTCCGTGTATCGTTTTTACGACATTGTCCCGCGTATCAAACACCTTAGACCCCGCCGATGCTGCGCCGCTTCGAAAATATTCACACTGATTCTGCAGCACACAGGCAGAGCACCGAGGACGCTGCGCCACGCAGACCCTGCGCCCGTGCCGGATCATATGCACATGGAACGCGTACACTCGCTCCGGCTCCAGAAGCGACTCCAGCGCGTTGTGCGCCTTCGCCTCGCCGATCTTCTGTGGAATCAATCCAAGACGATGCGAGACGCGAAAAACATGCGTGTCTACGGGCAGCACCGGACGTCCCAGCGAAAACATCAGCACGCAGGCCATCGTTTTAGGCCCAACCCCATGAAGGCTGAGCAGATACGCCCGCGCCGCCTCGGTTGACAGATCTTCTAAAAAATCAAGATTAGTGGTGCCACGGTCTTCATAGATCGCCTGAAGAACCGACTTTATCCGTGGCGCTTTCGAATCCGCCAGCCCGCCGGAACGGATCGCATCCGCTATCGCGCCTGTCTCAGCATCTCGGACCGCGTCCCACGTGGGAAACGTACGCCGCAGGTTATCGTAGGCACGCTCGCTGTTTTTATCCGAGGTGTGCTGCGACAGGATGGTCATCACCAGCGCACCCATCGGCTCGCCGTGAGAGCGCCAGACCAGTGCCCCGTATTCCGCATCGAGGGTTTCGCACACAGACGCCGCTTTTTCACGCAACGCATCGTGAGACGACGTGCTTATGGTCATACTCTCTCATTATAACGGAGTGCGGCAATAAGCGTCAAGGAGTGGTAGAGGGACGAAAAACACCATGGTACCATGCACTTTGCTTTCCACGATGACTACCCCCTCAATGCCACCTGCCGGGGACGATATCCTTGGTAAGACCACTCTTCTCCATAGCCTCCGTGACGAACAGCGCTCGGCACGACGCTGGCAGGATCTCCTTACGCCACAGGACCGCCGTGCGATGCTCGCCGACATTGCCCACGTCGCTCTTGCTATCGGACAGGACCTGTACCCCCAGCAGAACCTCAGTGATCTGGATATCGGCCCTGCTCCGACCGGTGGGGGAGATATCTGCCCACGCGAGCGTCTGGCCTACTGGGTAACCGTCTGGCCGCGTGTCGCCCACGCCCTCCGGATGATCGAGATTATGCCCGCGTCTGCCCTTATCCCTGGGGTGCGAGAAGTGCGGGTCGAACAGGGAAGCCTGAAGCGCGTTTCACCGTCTGCCGTTCTTGCCGCCGTTCGGTCCGGTGATTTGATTTCCGCTCCGGTTTCATCTGGGCCTCTTGCTCAGCGTCTCCAGGGGCGTCTGCCGCGCCGCATCGCGGAGGGGGTTGCCGTTCCAACCTGCAATACGCCCATCAATCGTGACGTGAAAGCGGTTCTCGTACAGATCGTTCGAGACCTCGGTCGTATCGTCATCCTTGCCGAGGGGGCCGATGCGCCGGATGTGGCGCGGCAGGCGGAAGCATTGCGGGAGATGGTGGGCCGCTGTCTGCGTCGTGCCCCCTGGAATCATCTGGCCCCCGCACCGGTTCGGAGCGTTTATCCGCCTTCGTCCCATCCCGCCTACCGCTATCTTTTCGACCAGTGGCGTAGATATCGCGCCTCCTTCGCCTTCGATTGGGCGAACCCGCTCTTCGCGCTTCCTGCTCGGGAAACCTGGCTCCTGTACGAATACAGCGCTTTGTTCACCATCGCCCGTACGCTGCGCGACCTCGGTTTTCGCGCTCTCTCCGCCGATGGCTTCGCGCTCTCTCGCACCGGGCTGACTTTTGCCCTGCAGAAGGGGCAGGTATCGCGCTTTGTGTTCCAGGGCGACAGGGACCACCGGGTCATACTTCGCTACAATCCTAACTTCCCGCGTAAGGGAAGCGGCCTGGAAACCGGCTGGCATTCCCGGTCCCATAACATGCGGCCCGATATCACAGTGGAAGCGGACGGCAGACTTCTGGTATTCGACGCCAAGTTCAAGACCTACGCAGAACCTTCCGTGGATCAAACGACCTGGCAGTTCCGGGACGGCGCTTTGCTTCCGGACCTTCAGCAGATGCATACCTACCGCGATGCTATCGTCTGTGGCGACCGGGAAAATGTGGTTTCGGAGGCATGGCTGTTGTATCCCGGGCGGCTTCATGTTACCAATCCCGCGGTAGCCGCTTATCCGGCGTCCTCCCGAGAACAGCCATTCGGGGTCGGAAAGGTTGGGGCGCTTCTCGTTC
>JAZKEA010000778.1:14123-15030 GCA_040387315.1 Armatimonadota bacterium
AGCTACGACACGATGGCCGCGTTCCTCGACTACAACTCCACGAGCGGCCCGGACATGATCCTCGGCCTCTGCGAGATTTTCTTCAGTGGTTTCTGAATCGGCAGAGGGGGTAAAGCCGATTGACAGGAACCAATGCCTGCCAATTGGTTTTTGTTAATTGAGTTCCGCTCCCCAGAATAGGAGCGGGGAAACCTGAAGAAAGAATTTTTCCTATGCCCGACGAGACTTTACCTGCCCATCTTTTCAGTCCGCTTACACTAAGGGAGGTCACCTTCCGCAATCGTATTGCTGTCTCGCCTATGTGTCAGTACAGCAGCGAGGACGGCTTCGCGACCGACTGGCATCTTGTCCACCTGGGAAGCCGTGCCGTCGGCGGAGCGGGTGTGGTAATCGCGGAGGCCGCGGGAGTCGAGGCCCGCGGACGCATCAGCCCACAAGACCTGGGAATCTATCGGGACGAACATATCGAGCCCCTACAGCGCATCACCAGATTTCTTCACGAACATGGATCCGTAGCCGGCATACAGATCGCTCATGCGGGCCGCAAGGCAAGCACACGCCGCCCATGGGATAGAGGCAAAGGGGCGCTTGTCACTGAGGCAGAAGGCGGCTGGCAGACGGTCGCTCCCAGCCCTATAGCCTTCGCCGACGACTACGGGACGCCTGCAGAGCTCTCGGAGTCCGAAATCCAGACGATTGTACGCGCCTTCGGAGATGCCGCACGCCGCGCGCTTGCCGCGGATTTTCGCGTCGTTGAAATTCATGCGGCTCATGGCTATCTGCTGCACGAGTTTCTTTCTCCGCTCTCTAACCATCGCACGGACCAGTACGGCGGCGATTTTACGGGACGGACCCGTATCGTGCGCGAGGTTGTGGAGGAGGTGCGGCGTCACTGGCCAGAGCGTCT